>DASTJE010000133.1:0-8358 GCA_035716845.1 Burkholderiaceae bacterium | reverse complement strand
GACGGCCGCGACGGCCCAGATGAAGGTCAGCATGCGGTGATTGCACCATGCGCGCACCTACAATGGCGAAGCCCCGTCGCGCACCGCCATCGTGCCGACGGGGTTTTCTCATCGTCGATGGCCATGTCGAGGACAACCATGCTCAAAAACCTCACGAGAAGACGCAGGGCCGCCCCAAGTCTTCTGGCGCCCCCTCGGGGGGCCGGGACGGGCGGCGCCCGGACCTGGGGGGCACTGATCGGCGCGCTGCTGTGCGCGTTGCTGTTGCACGCGCCGGGCGCCCGCGCCGCAGAGCCGCTCAAGGTCGGCTTCGTCTACGTCACCCCGGTAGGCCAGGCCGGCTGGACCTTCCAGCACGACCTGGCGCGCCAGGCCATGGAGCGTGCGCTCGGGGCACGCGTGCAGTCGCGCGTCGTCGAGGCGGTGCCCGAGGGTGCCGACGCCGAGCGCGTGATGCGCGACCTGGCCGCGCAGGGCACGGGCCTCGTCTTCGCCACCAGCTTCGGCTACCTGGAGCCCGGCCTGCGCGTGGCGGCGGACTTTCCCGGGGTGAAGTTCGAGCATGCCGGCGGCTACAAGACGGCGCCCAACTTCAACACCTACAACGCGCGCCTGTACGAGGGGCGCTGGCTCGCCGGCTGGCTGGCGGGCAAGGCGAGCGCCAGCGGCATCGCGGGCTACGTGGCCGGCTTCCCGGTGCCCGAGGTGATCCAGGGCATCAACGCCTTCGCGCAGGGCCTGCGCGCGGCCAACCCCAAGGGCGTGGTGCGCGTGCTGTGGCTGGGCAGCTGGTTCGACCCGCCGAAGGAGCGCGAGGCCGCGCTGTCGCTGGTGGCCGGCGGCGCCGACGTGCTGACCTATCACAGCGCCTCGCCGGCGGTGGCGCAGGCCGCCGAGGAGAAGGGCGTCAAGCTGCTGGCCTACCACAGCGACATGGGCCGTTTCGCCCCGACCGTGCAGCTCGCGGCCGTGACGGCCGACTGGAGCGGCTACTACACGCGCGTCGCGCGCTCGGTGCTGGACGGCACCTGGAAGGTGCGGCCGGTATGGGGCGGCCTGAAGGACGGCATGGTGCGCGTGGCGGCGCTGTCGCCGGCGCTGCCGGCCGACGTGCGCCGCGGGCTGGCGCAGCGCGAGAAGCAGCTCGTGGCGGGGCAGGCCGGCCCCTTCACCGGCCGCCTGGTCGACCAGGCCGGCCGAGTGCGCCAGGAGCGCGGCACGCTGGCCGATGCCGACCTCGCGCGCATGGACTGGTTCGTGCAGGGCGTGGAAGGCAGCCTGCCGAAGCAGTAGGCTCGCGCCGTCCCGCAGGCCCGAACAGGAGTTCCGATGACGATCTGCCGACGCATTGCTGCCGTGGTGCTGGCGCTCACCCTGCCGCTGGCGGCGTTCGCGCAGGTCAAGGTGCTGCGCTTCGCCAGCGCCTTCGACCCGCAGACGATGGACCCGCACGCGCTGGCCCTGCTGTACCAGACGCGCGTCGTGACGCAGGTCTACGAGGGCCTGGTCAACCGCGGCAAGGACTTCAAGCTCGAGCCGTCGCTGGCCACCGAGTGGCGCATGCTCAACCCGACGACCTGGCGCTTCAGGCTGCGCGACGGCGTGAAGTTCCACGACGGCGCGCCGTTCACGGCCGACGACGCGGTGTTCTCGATCGAGCGTGCGCTGGACAAGGCCTCGCAGCGCAAGAACCAGCTGCTGGGCGTGACGGCGGCGAGGAAGGTCGATGCGCTGACGATCGACGTGCTGACGGCGCAGCCCGACGCGGTGCTGCCCGACAAGCTGCACCTGGTGGGCATGCTGAGCAAGGCCTGGGCCGAGAAGCACGGCGTGGCAAGGCCGCAGGACTACAACGCGCGCCAGGAGACCTTTGCGGTGCGCAACGCCAACGGCACCGGCCCGTACGTGCTGGTGCGCTACGAGGCCGACGTGCGCACCGTGCTCAAGGCCCACCCGGCCTGGTGGGGCCGCGCCACGCCCGAGCTGGCGGCGCGCTTCGGCGGCGGCAACGTCGACGAGGTGAGCTATCAGGTGATCCAGTCCGACGCCACGCGCCTGGCCGCGCTGCAGTCCGGCCAGGTCGACTTCGTGATCGACCCGCCGTTCCAGGACCTGACGCGGCTGAAGGCCGACGCCACGCTCAAGGTGGCGACCACCGACGACATCGGCACCCAGTACTTCGCGCTCAACCAGCACAGTGCCGAGCTGGGCGGCAGCGACGTGAAGGGCCGCAATCCGTTCAAGGACCTGCGCGTGCGGCGCGCGGTGCAGCTCGCGGTGGACACCGAACTCATCGTGCGCCAGGTGCTGCGCGGCGAGGGCACGGTCACCGGCTCCTTCGTCTCGCCGCTGGTCGACGGCCACCTGAGCGAGTTCGAGAAGCGGCCCAAAGCCGACCCGGCCGCGGCGCGCGCGCTGCTCAGGGAGGCCGGCTACGAGAACGGCTTCGCGGTGCAGATGGACTGCGTCAACGTGGCCTGGCGCGCCGCGGTGTGCCAGGCCGCCGCCTCGATGCTGGAGAAGGTGGGCATCCGCGCCAGCCTCGTCACCACGCCGAGCTCGGTGTTCTTCCCCAAGCTGAGCCAGGGCACCGGCTTCCTGGTGGAGTTCGGCTGGAGCGCCTCGCCCGACCCCTGGGGCACGCTGCAGTCGCTGGTGCGCACCAACGACGGCCTGGCCGCCGGCGCGTTCAATGCCGGCCGCTACAGCAACCCGAAGCTCGATGCCCTGATCGATGGCCTGCGCGTGGAGCCCGATCTCGCCAAGCGGCGCCAGATGGCGAGCGATGCCTTGCGCATCCTGAACGCGGACCTGCCGCTGATCCCGCTCTACCGGCGCCGCCACAACTGGGTCATGCGGCCCAACGTGGACGTGGTGCAGTGGCCCAACGACGTGCTCGAGTTGCGCTGGGTGCGCATGCGCTGAGCGGAGCGCACGGCCGTCAGGCCGGTGGCAGGCGATCGGCGGGCCAGTGCGGGTTCAGGCACGCGGTCAGCACGTGATCGCGCCACGCGCCGTCGATGAACAGGTAGTCGCGCGCCAGACCCTCGCGCACGAAGCCCAGCCGTGCCAGCAGCGCGAGGCTGCGCGTGTTCTCGGGTCGTGCGTTGGCCTGCACGCGGTGCAGGCCGAGCGGGCCGAAGGCGTGCGCCAGGGCCGCCTGGAGCGCCTCGCGCATCAGCCCGCGGCCCTCGTGCGCGGCGTCGATCGCGTAGCCCAGCATGGCGCTGCAGAAAGGCCCGCGCGCGATCTGAGACAGGCGCAGGTGCCCGATCACCGCGTCGGGGGCGGTGGCCAGCGTCAGGAACCAGCCCGCCTGCGTGCCGGCCACCTCACCGAGCATGGCCGAGGTCAGGCGCTCGACCTGGCCCGCGGGCGTGAACAGGGCCTCGGGCATCGGCGGGTTCCACGGCGCATGCGCCGCGCGGTTGCGCTGCAGGTAGTCGGCCACGGCGGGCGCGAGCGCCGCGTCGGTGGGGCGCAGGTGCAGCCGCGCGGTGGCGAGGGGGGGCAGGGGCGAGCGCATCGCCCGAAGCGTAACGGTCAGGCGGCCACGCCGCCCAGGGCTGCCGCCAGCGTGCCGGCGCCAGGCCCGAAGGCGTAGGCGTCCATGCCCAGCGCGCCGAAGCTCACGCTCGCATGCAGGCGCTGCGGCACGGCCTCGCGCCCGCCGGCGCCCGCGGCCGCGAACCACGGCAGCAGGTGCTCGTCGGTGGGGTGCATGTCCGCCGCGTGCGGGGCGCGCCGGCGGTAGTCGAACAGGGCCTCCCAGTCGCGCGCCTCGGCGTGCGAGCGCATCCAGGCACGGAAGGCCGCGCTCTCGGCAATCTCCGGGCCGCCGCGGTCGTGCAGGCCCTGCTCGAACACGCGCTGCAGGTTGTGCGTGATGCTGCCGCTGCCCAGCACCAGCACGCCCTCGGCGGCCAAGGGCGCCAGGGCGTCGCCCAGGGCGAACAACTGCGCCGGCGGCGTGGCCGGGTGCCAGCCCAGCGGCAGCACCGGCACGTCGGCCGCCGGCCACAGGTACATCAGCGCGGTCCACAGGCCATGGTCGAGCCCGCCGGCGTCGGCGACTTCGGCGTCGAGCCCGGCGGCACCCAGCAGCGCGGCCACACGCGGGGCCAGGGCCGGCGCGCCCGGGGCGTCGTAGCGCAGGTCGAACAGGCGCTCGTCGAAGCGGCCGAAGTCGTGCACCGTCTCGTGGCGCGCGGCCGCCAGCAGCACGGGGCGCCGCGTCAGCGTGTGGGCCGACAGCGCGACGACCGCGCGCGGTCGGCCGAACGTGGCGTCGAGCGCCGGGCCCAGGCGCTGCAGGAACCGCCCTGCAGCGCCCGGTTCGAGCGCGATCATCGGCGAGCCGTGGGAGACGAAGAGCGCGGGCAGGCGGGGCGGGGCGTCCATGACCGCATTGGAACCCGGCGCGGCGCCGGGCGCATTGCAGCGCCTTGCACGCCGCGTTCGATGCGTTCGCGCGTCTCAGGAAGACGCCGGGCCGCCCCAGAGAGTTCTTGCGCCCCCGCGGGGGGCCGGGACGGGCAACGCCCGGCCCTTGGGGGCACTCAGAACGCGATCTTGAAGCCCAGCGTCCACAGGCGCGGCCGGCCGGAGGCGATCTGGCGCCCGTAGGAAGCGTCGACGAAGACGCGCTCGGGCTGCAGCGTGGCGCGCAGGCCCAGGTTCCACAGCGGCGCTTGCCGGTCGTCGCCGACGATCTCGGCCATCGGGGCCAGGTTCACGCCGAGATCGAAGCCCTCGTGCTCCAGCGCCAGGGCCCAGGTCGTGCTGCGCTGCCGGGCGATCTCGTCGCGCGCATGGCCGAGGTTGGCGTGCCAGACGGTGCCGGCGAAGGCCGGCGCGCTGTAGACCAGGCGCAGCTCGGTGGCGGCGTGGCGGCGCGGCGCGCCGTCGGCGCGCGCCCAGGCCAGGCCCCAGGCGAGCGTCAGCGCCGGGGCGTCGTCGCCCGCGGCCTTCCACAGGCCCGTCTTGCCACCCAGGGCCAGGCCGCGCTCGCGGTCGCCGCCGGCACGTGCGGTGGAGGCGGCCAGCGCGACCTGGCTGTCCAGGCCGATGCCGCAACCCAGCTGCAGGCTGTTCTCGAGCGCCGAGGCGCCGCCGGCCGAGGCGTGGGCGTGGAAGCCTTCCACTTCGCAGGCGCCGCGGTCGAGCACGCCGGCGTCTTCGGTCTGCAACGGGCGGCCGGCCAGCGCGGCCGGCGGGAGCAGGGCCAGCAGCAGCGCGGCGCAGCGGGTCAGGGGTTTGATCATGGGGCGATCCTCCTCGGGGTCGTACGGTGGGGCCATTGTCGCCGCCAGCGCTGGCCCGCAGGCGCCGAACAGCCGGGCGCGGCCCTCCCTGTTCGCGCGATTGCCCACGTGGCAGCCACACCGGCAACGCTCGTGTAAGGTGACCGCATGAGCGAACGAACGGCGGGCACCGTGCACACCCCCCGACCCTGGGTCCTCGCGGCGCGCCAGCTCGGGCGCGACCTGCGCGCGGGCGAGTTGCGCCTGCTGCTGGTGGCCGTGACGCTGGCGGTGGCGGCGCTGGCGGCGGTGGGCTTCTTCGCCGACCGGCTCGAGCGCGGGCTGGCCCGCGACGCGCGGCAGCTGCTGGGCGGCGACGCACTGGTGGCGAGCGACCAGCCCACGCCGCAGGCCCTGGTGGACGAGGCGCGGCGGCGCGGCCTCGCGGTGGCCACCAGCGCCACTTTCCCGAGCATGGCGCGCGCGCCCGAGGCGCGCGGCGGCGCCACGCGCCTGGTGGCGGTCAAGGCGGTGAGCGATGCCTACCCGCTGCGCGGGCGATTGCGGCTGCGCGATGCGCCGGGTGCACCGGAGCGCGACGCCGCCGGCGCGCCGCCGCCGGGCCAGGCCTGGGTCGACGCGTCGCTGCTGGAGGCCTTGCAGCTGCAGGTGGGCGACACACTGCTGCTGGGCGACAGTGCGCTGCGCATCGCGCGCCTGATCGCGGTGGAGCCCGACCGCGGTGCCGGCTTCCTGAGTTTCGCGCCGCGCGTGATGCTCGGGCAGGCCGACCTCGCGGCCACCGGCCTGGTGCAGCCGGCCAGCCGGGTGAACTACCGGCTCGCGGTGGCCTCGCCGGTCGGCCGCGATGCCGAGGTCTGGGCCTACGTGCGCTGGGCCGAGGAGGCGATCGCGCGCGAAGCGTGGCGCGGCGTGCGCGTCGAATCGATGGAGTCCGGCCGCCCGGAAATGCGCCAGACGCTGGCGCGCGCGGAGAAGTTCCTCAACCTGGTGGCGCTGCTGGCGGCGCTGCTGGCCGCGGTGGCGGTGGCCATCACCGCGCGCGACTTCGCCGAGCGCCACCTCGACGACTGCGCGATGCTGCGCGTGCTGGGGCTGTCGCAGCGCTCGATCGCGTGGTCCTTCGGACTCGAGTTCGCCGCCGTCGGTGCCGCGGCCAGCGCATTCGGGGTGGCCATCGGCTACGCGGTGCACCATGTCTTCGTCTGGTTGCTCGCGGGCCTGGTGCAGGCCGACCTGCCGCCGGCGGGCCCCTGGCCCGCGCTGTTCGGTGCCGGCGTCGGCCTCACGCTGCTGCTGGCCTTCGGCCTGCCGCCGGTGTTGCAGCTCGCCAGCGTGCCGCCGCTGCGCGTGATCCGGCGCGACATGGGTTCGCTCAAGGCGGCCTCGTTGCTGGTGCTGGCCGCCGGCGTGCTGGGCTTTGCGGCGCTGCTGCTGGCCGTGGCCTCCGACCTCAAGATGGGGCTGATCGCGGTCGGCGGCTTCGCGGCGGCGGTCGCGCTGTTCGCCGGCCTGGCCTGGCTGGCGGTGGCGGCGCTCAAGCGCGCGTTGCCCGGAGCGGGGGCGTCGCGCTGGCTGGTGCTGGCCACGCGCCAGATCGCGGCCCGCCCGGCCTATGCGGTGCTGCAGATTTCGGCGCTGGCCGTGGGGCTGCTGGCGCTGGTGCTGCTGGTGCTGCTGCGCACCGACCTGATCGCGAGCTGGCGCGCCGCCACGCCCGCGGACGCACCCAATCGTTTCGTCATCAACGTCCAGCCCGAGCAGGCCGAGCCGTTCCGTGCCGCGCTGGCACGCGCCGGCGTGCAGCGCTACGACTGGTACCCGATGATCCGCGGCCGCCTGGTGGCGATCAACGGCCGCACGGCGGCGCCCGAGCAGTTCGCCACCGAGCGCGCGCAGCGCCTGGTCGAACGCGAGTTCAATCTCAGCCATGCGGCGGTGCTGCCGGGCCACAACACGGTGTCGGCCGGACGCTGGACGCCCGACGAGCCCGGCGCGGCCAGCGTCGAGGAGGGCCTGGCCAAGGAACTCGGGCTCAGGCTCGGCGACCGCATCGCCTTCGACGTGGCCGGCCGCACGGTGCAGGCGCGCATCACCAGCCTGCGCAAGGTCGACTGGGGGTCGATGCGGGTGAACTTCTTCGTCATGTTCCCGGTCGCGGCGATGCCCGATCTGCCGGCGACGTACATCAGCGCGTTCCGCGCGCCCGAGCAGCCCGGTTTCGACAGCGCGCTGTCGCGCGACTTCCCGAACATCACCAACGTGGACGTCTCGGCGCAGATCGACCAGGTGCAGCGCGTGCTGGGACAGGTGATCCGTGCGGTCGAGTTCCTGTTCGCCTTCACGCTGGCCGCGGGGCTCGTCGTGCTGTTCGCCGCGGTCAGTGCCACCCGCGAGGCGCGTGCGCGCGAGTTCGCGGTGATGCGCGCGCTGGGCGCGGGCCGCGCGCTGCTGGCGCACGTGCAGCGCGCCGAGCTGGCCGGCATCGGCGCGCTCGCGGGCTTGCTGGCCTCGCTGGCGGCGATCGCGGTGGGGTGGGCGCTGGCGCGCTTCGCCTTCGAGTTCCAGTGGACGGCCGCACCCTGGGTGCCGCTGGCCGGAGCCCTGGCCGGGGCCGCGCTGGCGCTGGCGGCGGGCTGGTGGGGCCTGCGCGAGGTGCTGACGCGGCCCGTGGTGGACACCTTGCGGCGCGCCACCAGCGAGTAGGCGAGGGTGCGCGCGCCGGCGCGCATGCGGTTCGTCCTGCGCCGCTGCGTTTCGTCCGCGCCAGGCGGCGCTTCGTCGCCCCGGCGTGGCGTCGTGTCGAGGCGATGCCTAGAGTTCACTCCATCGCAACACACCCCGCCCACCGAAGGAGCCCATCATGACGAACCGCCTGAACACCCTGATCGAACGCACCACCGCCCTGGTCCTCGCCGCCGCCGTCACGCTGGCGATGCTGGGTGGGGTCAACGGCCTGGCCGGCCGCGACATCGCGCCCGACGGACTGCTGGCCCAGCAGGCCGCCTCCAGCCCCGAGGCCTGATCCGCCCTTTGCGGGGAGCACCATGAAGAAGAGCCCGGTCGCGAGACCGGGCTCTTTGCATTTCGGGGC
>DASTJE010000132.1:0-13181 GCA_035716845.1 Burkholderiaceae bacterium | reverse complement strand
TCGTCACCCTTCTCGAAGGAACCGACGTTGCGCGGATTCTCGTAGTGGTCAACGACCTTTTCGCTGTATGCCATGGTGCTGCTCCAACAACTTGTTCTTCAGTGTGCCGTCCACTGGATGGTGCTGATGTCAACACCGTCCTGGTACATCTCCCACAGCGGGGACAGCTCGCGCAGTTTGGCCACGCGGTCTTTCAGCGTGCTGACCACGTAGTCGATCTCTTTCTCGGTCGTGAAGCGACCGATCGTCATGCGCAGGCTCGAGTGCGCCAGCTCGTCGCTGCGGCCCAGCGCGCGCAGCACGTAGCTCGGCTCCAGGCTGGCCGAGGTGCAGGCCGAGCCCGAGGACACCGCGATGCCCTTGATGCCCATGATCAGCGACTCGCCCTCGACGAAGTTGAAGCTCATGTTCAGGTTGTGCGGCACGCGCCGCTCGAGGTGGCCGTTGACGAACACCTGCTCGATGTCGCACAGCCCGCGCAGCAGCCGCTGCTGCAGGCCGCGGATGCGCTCGCCCTCGGCGGCCATCTCGTCGCGCGCGATGCGGAAGGCCTCGCCCATGCCGACGATCTGGTGCGTGGGCAGCGTGCCCGAGCGCAGGCCGCGCTCGTGCCCACCGCCGTGCATCTGGGCCTCCAGGCGCACGCGCGGCTTGCGGCGCACGTACAGCGCACCGATGCCCTTGGGCCCGTAGGTCTTGTGCGACGCCAGGCTCATCAGGTCCACCGGCAGCGACTTCAGGTCGATCGCCACCTTGCCTGTGGCCTGGGCCGCATCGACGTGGAAGACGATGCCGCGCTCGCGGCAGATCGCGCCGATGGCAGTGACGTCCTGGATCACGCCGATCTCGTTGTTGACGAGCATCACCGAGGCCAGGATGGTGTCGGGCCGCAGGGCCGTCTTGAACGCCTCCAGGTCGAGCAGCCCGTCGGGCTGCACGTCGAGGTAGGTGGCCTCGAAGCCCTGGCGCTCGAGCTCGCGCACCGTGTCGAGCACGGCCTTGTGCTCGGTCTTGACGGTGACGATGTGCCTGCCGCGCGTCTTGTAGAAGTGGGCCGCACCCTTGAGCGCCAGGTTGTTGCTTTCCGTGGCGCCCGAGGTCCAGACGATCTCGCGCGGATCGGCGCCCACAAGATCGGCCACCTGCTGGCGCGCGCGCTCGACGGCCTCCTCGGCCTCCCAGCCCCAGGCGTGCGATCGCGACGCCGGATTGCCGAAGTGCTCACGCAGCCAGGGCACCATGACGTCGACCACGCGCGGGTCGACCGGGGTCGTGGCCCCGTAGTCCATGTAGATGGGGAAGTGCGGCGTCATGTCCATGGCGATCGGCGCGGAATCTGAGTGCGGTTTCTTACTTGACGAGGGCGGCGCCCAGCGCGAACACCGAGTTCGGCCCGCTGACGCGGATCGGCTTGACCACCGGCGCCGACGAGATGGCACGCTTCATCGGAGTCTGCTCGACGACCGGCACGCCCTTGGCGATCTGCTCGTCGACCAGCTTCTTCAGCGTCACGCCGCTCAGGAAATCGAACATGCGGGTGTTCAGCTCGGTCCACAGGTCGTGCGTCATGCAGCGGCCGGTGTCCTCGCCCATGCAGTTCTCCTTGCCGCCGCAGCCGGTGGCGTCCAGCGGCTCGTCCACCGCCAGGATGATGTCGGCCACCGTGATCTCGGCGGCGTCACGGCCCAGCGTGTAGCCGCCGCCCGGACCGCGCGTGCTTTCCACGAGTTCGTGGCGGCGCAGCTTGCCGAACAGCTGCTCGAGGTACGACAGAGAGATCTGCTGGCGCTGGCTGATGGCGGCCAACGCCACCGGACCATTGGTCGAGCGCAGCCCGAGGTCGATCATCGCGGTGACGGCAAAACGGCCCTTGGTAGTGAGGCGCATCGGAGGCTCCTGGGGGATGGTCGTATCGAGGGAATGAGGGTGACTGCGGGTAAACCCTCGATGAACCCGAGCGGTTTCGTCAAGTTTACCTGAAGCCGATGAATTTGGTCGGAATCGGCCGCGGAAGTTCCGATGCGCGGCGTCTATCGGTGGCAAACGCCTAGCCGCAACGCAGCCCGTCCAGCTGCGCCCCGAGGCGGGCCACCCACCGGTCGGCCGCGGCCTCCGCCAGGTCCAGCACCCGCTCGAACCCTTCGGGACCGCCGGCCCAGGGGTCCGGCACCGGCATGTCGGCGAACAGCCCCAGCGCCGCGCGCGCCCCCGCTGGTTGCCAGCGCCGCAGCTCGGCGAGGTTGTCCTCGTCCATCGCCAGCACGAAATCGAAGAGGTGGAAGTCCTCCTCGGCAATGCGCCGGGCGCGCAGCATCGACAGGTCGTAACCGCGACGCGCGGCGTGGCGCTGCGACCGCGGGTCGGGGGGCTCGCCGACATGCCATCCCCCGGTGCCGGCCGAATCGACCCGCACCCTGGCCGCGAGCCCGGCGCGGTGCAGCTTGTGGCGCAGCACCGCCTCCGCGGTCGGCGATCGGCAGATGTTGCCCAGGCAGACCATGAGCACGTGGACCATCGGTGGCGCGGCGTCGGGCATGGGCGCGAAGGGTGGGCTTGGTGAAAGCCCGAAGCCTAAGGCAAGGGGCGATCCGCATCCGGGCATGGGTGCGGCTCGCTTAGCATCGCGCCCCATGACCAAGATCGACCCGCGGCGCCCGACAGGGGCGGCGCGGCGGCAGGTGCTGCGCGCGGTCACCACTGCGTGGGCATTCGGGCCCTTCCTACCCCCTGCGTGGGCCGCCCCGGCCTTTTCGTCGTCGCCCGCCTCGGAGGGCGAGCGCGGCTGGACGCATGCGATCGCCGCGTACGGCGACCCGCGCCATCCGCGCGGATTCGAGCACTTCGACTACGCCGACCCCAGGGCCGTCAAGGGTGGCACGCTGTACCTGACCAACCCCGACCAGCGCACCAGCTTCGACAAGTACAACCCCTTCACGATCAAGGGCCAGTCGCCGGCCGGCGTGTCGCTGTTCATGTTCGAGACGCTGACCGTGCGCTCCGGCGACGAGCCGATGACGGTGTACGGGCTGCTCGCGGAATCGATGCGCCTGGCCCCCGACCGCTCGTCGCTCGCGTTCCGCCTGCACCCGAAGGCGCGCTTCCACAACGGCGACCCGGTGCTCGCCGCGGACGTGAAGCACAGCTTCGACATGCTCGTCGGCCCGCAGGCCGCGCCGCAGTACCGCACGGCGTTGTCGGGCGTCGAGCGCGCCGTGGTCGTCGACGAACGCACGGTGCGCTTCGACTTCAAGGAGCGCACGAACGACACCGTGATGCAGGTGGCTGCCCTGCCCGTGTTCTCGCGGCGCTGGGGCGCCACGGCCGACGGCAAGCCCAAGCCGTTCGACCAGATCGTCGAGGACGAGCCGATCACCAGCGGCCCCTACCGCATTGCGCTGGCGGACTCAGGCCGGCGCATCGAGTTCGAGCGCCGCCGCGACTACTGGGCCCAGGGGCTGGGCGTGGTCAACGGCCTGTACAACTTCGACCGCATCGTCTACCGCTACTACGCTGACGGCGCGGTCCAGCTCGAGGCCTTCAAGGCCGGCGAGTTCGACCTGATCCAGGAGTACTCGGCCCGGCGCTGGGCGCGCGTGCACGCCGGCCCCAAGTGGCGCGACGGGCGCATCAGGAAGGAAGTCTTCGAGACGTCCATCGGCCAGGGCTTCTACGGCTACCTGTTCAACCTGCGCCGGCCGATCTTCGCCGACCGGCGCGTGCGCGAAGCGATCTCGCTGGCCTACGACTTCGACTGGATCAACCGCTACAAGCAGTACCTGCGCACCTACAGCCTGTTCTCGAACTCCGAGTTCGCCGCCGAAGGCCTGCCCTCGGCCGACGAGCTGGCCCTGCTCGAACCCTTCCGCGCCGAGCTGCCGCCCGAGACCTTCGGGCCGGCGTACCGCCCCCCGGCCTCCGCTGACGACCCGCTGGCCATGCGGCACCGACTGCGGCGCGCGCGCGACCTCCTGGCGCAGGCCGGGTGGCGGCTCGGGCCCGACGGCGTGCTGGTCGATGCGCAGGGTCGGCGCCTCGAGTTCGAGTACATGGACGCGCAGGACGGTGCGGCGCGCACCATCGCCACATGGCAGATCAGTCTGCAGAAGCTGGGCGTGCGCATGAACCTGCGGCGGGTCGACTTCGCGCTGTACATCAAGCGCCTGGAGACTTTCGACTTCGACTTCGTCGGCGTGCGCAGCATCGATTTCACGCTACCGCCGGCGCTCGACTACCTCGATACCTTCGGCTCCAAGGCGGCGGACCAGCCCGCGTCCGGCAACCTGCGCGGCGTCAGGAGCCGCGCCGTCGACGCCCTGCTCGAGGCGATGAACCGGGCCGGCACGCTGGACCAGCTGCGCGCGGCCTGCCGGGCGCTCGATCGCGTCGTGATGCACCAGCACTGGCAGGTACCCGCGCTGTATGCCGCCAACTTCCGCGTCTCGTACTGGGACCGCTTCGAGCGCCCCAGGACGATGCCCAAGTACTACACCCCCGACAGCGCCCTGGAGCCGCTGCCCGCCTGGCCTCTGGTGGCCTGGTGGATCAAGCCCGACGCACGCCGATGACCTACCTGCGCACCATCACCTCCCTGCTGATCGCCTTGTCGATCGCCATCGGCGCCCGGGCCGCCGATCTGAAGGCCGGCGAAGCACCGTGGGTGCACGCCTTCTCCGTGTACAGCCAGCCGAAATATCCGCCGGGCTTCGCCCACTTCGACTATGCCGATCCCAAGGCCGTCAAGGGCGGCACGCTGTACCTGAGCAATCCGGACCGCCGCACCAGCTTCGACAAGTACAACCCGTACACGGTGAAGGGCAACTCGCCGGGCGGTCTCGCGATCTTCGTCTTCGAGACGCTGGCGATCCCTTCGGGCGACGAGCCGGACACCGTCTACGGCCTGCTGGCCGAGAGCATGCAGATCGCGCACGACCGCAGCGCGATCGCCTTCCGGCTGCATCCGCTGGCGCGGTTCAGCAACGGCGACCCGGTGCGCGCCGAGGACGTCAAGCACAGCTTCGACATGCTGACCAGCAAGTACGCATCGCCTGCGACGCGCATCGGCTATTCGGTCGCCGAGCGTGCCGAGGTGATCGATGCGCGCACCGTGCGCTTCGTGCTCAAGGACCGCACGCTCGATGCCGCGATGACCGTCGCCGGCCTGCCCGTGTTCTCGCGCAAGTGGGGCCTGGGCGCGGATGGCCAGCCCAAGCCCTTCGACCAGGTCGTCAACGACGAGCCGATCGCCACCGGGCCCTACCGCATCGCCAGGGCCGAGTCCGGCCGCCGCCTCGAACTCGAGCGACGCCCCGACTACTGGGCACGCGACCTCGGCGTGCGCCGCGGCTTCTTCAACTTCGAGCGCATCGTCTACCGCTATTACCAGGACCGCGCGGTCTCGATGGAGGCCTTCAAGGCCGGCGAGTTCGACCTCAACCTCGAGTACTCCGCGAGCCGCTGGGACCGCGTGCACGCCGGCCCCAAGTGGCGCGACGGGCGCATCAGGAAGGAGCTGTTCTCCCACAGCAAGGGCGCGGGCCTGCAGGCCTACCTGTTCAACCTGCGCCTGCCGGTGTTCGCCGACCGGCGCGTGCGCCAGGCGATCGACCTGGCCTATGACTTCGAGTGGGTGAACCGGCGCAAGCAGTACAAACGCACCGAGAGCATGTTCGCCAACTCGGAATTCGCCGCGCAGGGCGTGCCCGGCGCCGGCGAACTCGCCCTGCTCGAACCGTTCCGATCGCAACTGCCGGCCGAGGTGTTCGGCCCGCCCTACAGCGCGCCGCGCACCGACCGCAGCCCCACCGCCTTGCGCGAGAACCTGCGCCGCGCGAGGGACCTCCTTGCCGCGGCCGGCTTCCGGCTCGGCGACGACGGCGTGCTCGTCAACGACAAGGGCCTGCGCCTGGAATTCGAGTACATCACGTCCGAGGATGGTGCCGCGCGCACCGCGACGGTCTGGGTCGACAACCTGCGCAAGCTGGGCATCAAGATGACGATCCGGCGCGTGGACTTCGCGCTGTTCCGCAAGCGGCTCGAGGAATTCGCCTACGACATGGTCGCCATCCGCATGCCCGACTTCACGGTGCCCTCGCCGAGCGACTACCTGAGCCTGCTGAGTTCGAAGACCGCCGACGAGAAGGGATCGAACAACTACCGCGGCGTCAAGAGCGCCGCCGTCGACGCGGTCCTCGACGCGATGAACCGCGCCACGACGATGCCGCAGTTGCTCGATGCCGCGCGCGCGCTCGACCGCATCGTGATGCACGAGCACTGGCAGGTGCCCGAGCTGTATGCGGCCAACTACCGCGTGTCGTACTGGGACCGCTTCGAACGCCCGAAGACCATGCCCAGGTTCTTCACGATCGACAGCCCCAACGAATCGCTCCCGCAATGGCCCATCACGACGTGGTGGCTCAAGGCGGGTGCCGCACGCTGACCCAGGAACCCGGAGCCCGAGATGCTGAGCTACATCCTCAAGCGACTGCTGCTGATGGTCCCCACGCTGCTGGGCATATTGACCGTCACCTTCGTGGTGATCCAGTTCGTGCCCGGCGGGCCGGTCGACCAGGTGCTGGCCGAGGCACGGGCGGCGCGCGGCGGCGGCGGCGGCGAGAGCGGCGGCTACAGCGCGCGCCGCGACATCGACGCCAAGCAGCTCGAGGAACTGAAGGCGCTGTACGGCTTCGACAAGCCGGCCCACGTGCGCTACGTCGAGATGCTGAAGAACTTCGCGCGTTTCGACCTCGGGCGCAGCTTCATGCACAACAAGGACGTGTGGCAGCTGATCAAGGAGAAGCTGCCGGTGTCGATCAGCCTCGGCCTGTGGACCTTCCTGATCTCCTACCTGGTGTCGATCCCGCTCGGCGTGGCCAAGGCGGTGCGCGAGGGCTCCCGATTCGATGCGCTGACCACGCTGCTGGTGCTGGTCGGGTTTGCGATTCCCGGCTTCGTGCTCGGCGTGTTCCTGATCGTGCTGTTCGCCGGTGGCACCTTCCTCGACTGGTTCCCGCTGCGTGGCCTGGTGTCCGACAACTGGGCCACGCTCTCCTGGCCGGCGCGCATCGCCGACTACTTCTGGCACCTGACCCTGCCGCTGACCTGCATCGTGATCGGCAGCTTCGCGGTGATGACCATGCTGACCAAGAACACCTTCGTCGAGGAGATGCGCAAGCAGTACGTGCTGGTGGCGCGCGCCAAGGGCCTGTCGCAGCGCCGCGTGCTCTACAAGCACATCTTCCGCAACGCGCTGATCCCCATCGTCACCGGCTTCCCGGCCGCCTTCGTGGGCGCCTTCTTCGCCGGCTCGCTGCTGATCGAGACGCTGTTCTCCCTCGACGGACTGGGCCTGCTGTCGTACGAGTCGGTGGTGCGGCGCGACTACCCCGTGGTGCTCGGGTCGCTGTACCTGTTCACGCTGATCGGCCTGGTCGTGAAGCTGGTGGCCGACGTGCTGTACGTCGTGGTCGATCCGCGCGTGCAGTTCGGCGCGGTGGCGAAGTGAGAGGAACCCGATGGAATCGAGCCTGAACCCCGCGGCCGGCCCGAGCGCGCCGGCCCTGCCGGCCACCCGGACCAAGCCGATGTCGCCCAACCAGCGCGCGTGGGCGCGCTTCACGCGCAATCGCCTGGGCACCTGGAGCCTGTGGATCTTTGCCGTCATCCTGTCGCTGGCCACGGCGGCCGAGCTGATCGCCAACGACCGGCCGCTCGTCGCGCGCTACCAGGGCGAGTGGTTCGTGCCGGTCGTGAGCAACCCGCCCGAGAAGCGCTTCGGCGGCGACTTCGACACCCCCACCGACTGGCACGACCCTTTCATTCGCCAGGTGTTCGCGCAGCCGGGCAACTTCGCCGTCTTCACGTGGATCGAGCACTCCGCCGCGTCGGTGGACTACTTCTCCACCCTGCCCGACCCGGCGCCGCCCAGCGCCGACCATTGGCTGGGCACCGACGAGGCCGGCCGCGACGTGATGGCGCGGCTGATCTACGGCTTTCGCATCAGCGCCTGGTTCGGCTTCGCCCTCACCCTGTGCGGGGTGGCGGTCGGCGTGCTCGCCGGCGCGGTGCAGGGCTACTTCGCGGGCCGCACCGACCTGGCGATGCAGCGCTTCATCGAGATCTGGAACTCGGTGCCCGAGCTGTACGTGCTGATCATCTTCGCCTCGATCTTCCAGCCCTCGCTGCTGCTGCTGCTGGTGCTGCTGGCGCTGTTCGGCTGGGTCTCGCTGTCGGACTACGTGCGCGCAGAGTTCCTGCGCAACCGTTCGCTCGAGTTCGTCAAGGCGGCGCGCGCGCTCGGGCTGAACGACCGCCAGATCATCTGGCGCCACGTGCTGCCCAACTCGCTGACGCCCATCATCACCTTCCTGCCCTTCCGCATGAGCGCGGCCATCCTGGCGCTCACCTCGCTGGACTTCCTGGGCCTGGGCGTGCCGGCACCGACGCCGTCGCTGGGCGACATGCTGCGCCAGGGCAAGGAGAACCTGGATGCCTGGTGGATCACGGTGCCGACCTTCGCGGTGCTGGTGGTCACCCTGCTGCTGCTGACCCTCATCGGCGACGCCCTGCGCGACGCCTTCGACACGCGCAAGTCCTGAGGCCACGATGACTGCACCCTCCCCCGCCGCCCCGCTGCTCGAAGTCGAGCATCTGAGCGTCAGCTTCGGCCCGTCGACGGTGGTCGACGACGTGTCCTTCGACATCGCCCCGGGCGAGAAGTTCGCGCTGGTCGGCGAGTCGGGCTCCGGCAAATCGATCACCGCGCTGTCGGTGCTGCGGCTGGTCGACGCCGCGACGACGCGCGGTGCGATCCGCTTCGCCGGCGAAAACCTGCTCGACAAGAGCGAGCGCGAGATGCGCGGCCTGCGCGGCGCCTCGGTGTCGATGATCTTCCAGGAGCCGATGACGGCGCTCAACCCGCTGTACACGGTGGGCAACCAGATCGGCGAGGTGCTCGAGCTGCACGAGGGGCTCGACAAGCGCAGCGCGCGTGCCCGCGCGATCGAGCTGCTGCAGCGCACCGGCATCCCCGAGCCGGAGCGACGCGTCGATGCCTACCCGCACCAGCTTTCGGGCGGCCAGCGGCAGCGCGCGATGATCGCGATGGCCCTGGCCTGCCACCCGAAGCTGCTGATCGCCGACGAGCCGACGACGGCGCTGGACGTGACGATCCAGGCCCAGATCCTCGAACTGCTCGACGAGCTGCAGCGCGACATGGGCATGGCGCTGCTGTTCATCACGCACGACCTCAACCTCGTGCACCGCTTCACCGACCGCGTGGGCGTGATGGAAAAGGGCAAGCTGGTCGAGCTCGGCCCGACGCGCGACGTGTTCGCGGCGCCCCAGCACCCGTACACGCAGCGCCTGCTGGCCAGCCGGCCGCAGCGCCTGGTGCAGCCGGTGCCGGCGGATGCGCCGGTGCTGCTGTCGGGGCAGGCGGTGGACGTGCGCTTCGACATCCCCCTGGGCTGGTTCAAGAAGCGTCACTTCGAGGCCGTGCGGCAGGCCAGCCTCGAACTGCGGCGCGGCGAGACGCTGGGCATCGTCGGCGAGTCGGGCTCGGGCAAGACCACGCTGGGCATGGCCCTGCTGGCCCTGCAGCCGATTGCCGAGGGCCGCGTCGAGATGGGTGGCCAGCGCCTGGACGGTGCCGATCGCGCCACCCTGCGCGGCATGCGACGCCGCATGCAGGTGGTGTTCCAGGATCCGTTCGCCTCGCTCAGCCCGCGCATGACGGTCGGCCAGATCGTCGGCGAGGGCCTGGGCCTGCACTTTCCCCGCTTGACGCAGGCCGAGCGCGAGCGCCGCGTCCTCGACATGCTCGCCGAGGTGGGCCTGTCGGAGGCGCAGGGCCAGCACGCCGTGCTGCAGCGCTATCCGCACGAGTTCTCCGGCGGCCAGCGCCAGCGCATCGCCATCGCGCGCGCGGTCGTGCTGCAGCCCGAAGTGCTGGTGCTCGACGAGCCGACCTCGGCACTGGACGTGTCCGTGCAGCAGCAGGTGCTGCAGCTGCTGGTCGAACTGCAGCGCCGGCACGGCATGAGCTACATCTTCATCAGCCACGACCTGGCGGTCGTGCGGGCCATGTCGCACCGCGTGCTGGTGATGAAGGACGGCCTGGTGGTCGAGGCCGGTGAAGCCGAGGCGTTGTTCGCCGCGCCCCGCGAGCCCTACACCCGAACGCTGCTGGCGGCCGCGAACGCGGCCTGAGGCGGCGCCGCAGGCTCAGCGCGGCGGCAGCGACACGACGTTGCCGTCGTGCGCGCCGCCCGCGCCGAAGGCCTGCTCGCGCAGCAGGGCCAGCTGGTCGCGCACCCGGGCGGCCTGCTCGAACTCCAGGTTGCGGGCGTGCTCGAGCATCTTCTTCTCGAGCAGCTTGATGCGCTTGCCGAGGTCCTTCTCCGACAAGGCCTCGACTTCGGCGGCGGCCTGGGCACGCGCCAGGTCCTCCCTGGCGGTCTTGTCGGACACCACGCCGTCGATCAGCTCCTTGATCTGCTTGGTCACGCTGCGCGGCACGATGCCGTGCTCGGCATTGAAGGTCACCTGCCGGGCGCGCCGGCGATCGGTCTCGTCGATCGCCCTGCGCATCGAATCGGTGATCTGGTCGGCGTAGAGGATCGCCTTGCCGTGCAGGTTGCGCGCCGCGCGACCGATGGTCTGGATCAGGCTGCGCTCGGCACGCAGGAAGCCCTCCTTGTCGGCGTCGAGGATGGCCACCAGCGACACCTCCGGGATGTCCAGGCCCTCGCGCAGCAGGTTGATGCCCACCAGCACGTCGAACACGCCCAGGCGCAGGTCGCGCAGGATCTCGACGCGCTCGACGGTGTCGATGTCGCTGTGCAGGTAGCGCACCTTGACCCCGTTGTCGGCCAGGTAGTCGGTGAGCTGCTCGGCCATGCGCTTGGTCAGCGTGGTGATCAGCACGCGTTCGCCGACGTTCACGCGCTCGCGGATCTCCTGCAGCACATCGTCGACCTGGTGCGTGGCCGGGCGCACCTCGACCTCGGGATCGATCAGGCCGGTCGGCCGCACCAGCTGCTCCACCACGGCGCCGGCGTGGCGCTGCTCGTAGTCGGCCGGCGTGGCGGACACGAACACCGCCTGGCGCACCTTGCGCTCGAACTCGTCGAAGCGCAACGGCCGGTTGTCGAGCGCGCTGGGCAGGCGGAACCCGTACTCCACCAGCGTCGTCTTGCGTGCCCGGTCGCCGTTGTACATGCCGCCCAGCTGGCCGACCAGCACGTGGCTCTCGTCCAGGAACATCAGCGCGTCCTTCGGCAGGTAGTCCACCAGGGTGGGCGGCGGCTCGCCCGGCGCGGCGCCCGAGAGGTGGCGCGTGTAATTCTCGATGCCCTTGCAGTGCCCGACCTCGTGCATCATCTCGAGGTCGAAGCGCGTGCGCTGCTCCAGGCGCTGCGCCTCCACCAGCTTGCCGGCCTTCACCAGCTCGTCGAGCCGCTGTCGCAGCTCCTCCTTGATCGTCTCGATGGCGCGCAGCACGCGGTCGCGCGGCGTCACGTAGTGGCTCGACGGGTAGATCACGAAGCGCGGCACCTTCTGGCGCACGCGCCCCGTGAGCGGGTCGAGCAGCGAGAGCGACTCGATCTCGTCGTCGAACAGCTCGATGCGGATCGCCAGCTCGGAGTGCTCGGCCGGGAACACGTCGATCACGTCGCCGCGCACGCGGAAGGCGCCGCGCGAGAAATCGGTCTCGTTGCGGCTGTACTGCATGCGCACGAGCTGCGCGATCACGTCGCGCTGGCCGATCTTGTCGCCCACGCGCACGATGAAGCGCATCTCCGAGTAGTCCTCCGGCTTGCCGATGCCGTAGATCGCGCTCACCGTGGCCACGATCACCACGTCGCGCCGCTCGAGCACGCTCTTGGTGGCCGACAGCCGCAACTGCTCGATGTGCTCGTTGATCGAGCTGTCCTTCTCGATGAACAGGTCGCGCTGCGGAACGTAGGCCTCGGGCTGGTAGTAGTCGTAGTAGCTGACGAAGTACTCGACCGCGTTCCTGGGGAAGAACTCGCGGAATTCGCTGTACAGCTGGGCCGCCAGCGTCTTGTTGGGCGCGAACACGATGGCCGGCCGCCCCAGCCGCGCGATCACGTTGGCCATCGTGAAGGTCTTGCCCGAGCCGGTCACGCCCAGCAGGGTCTGGAACGTCAGGCCGTCGTGCACGCCCTCGACCAGCTGCTCGATCGCCTGCGGCTGGTCGCCTGCTGGCGGGTAAGGCTGGTAGAGCTGGAACGGCGAGTTCGGGAAACTCACGAACTGGCCGGTCGCCGCGGCGTCGGGGACAGCAGGCAAGGCTTCGGCGGGCTGCGGCATCAGGGTCGACCCGTAAAATCGTGGCAACCCGTCAGCGTAGCGCATCCGGCGCAACGCTTCCCCTCCTCTGCTGCCCCCACGCCATGAGCCTCTTTGCCGCCGTCGAAATGGCCCCGCGCGACCCGATCCTGGGTCTGAACGAACAGTTCGCCGCCGACCCCAATCCGAACAAGGTCAACCTCGGCGTGGGCGTGTACTACGACGAGAACGGCAAGCTGCCGCTGCTCAAGTGCGTGGCCGCCGCCGAGCAGCAGATGGCCGAGGCGGCCAAGCCGCGCGGCTACCTGCCCATCGACGGCATCGCGGCGTACGACCAGGCGGTGCAGCGCCTGGTGTTCGGGGCCGACAGCGCCGTGCTCCGGGCCCGGCGCGTGGCCACCGTGCAGACGCTCGGCGGCACCGGCGGCCTGAAGGTCGGTGCCGATTTCCTGAAGCTGGTGAACCCGGGCGCCAAGGTGCTGATCAGCGCGCCCAGCTGGGAGAACCACCGCGCCCTGTACACGCGCGCAGGCTTCGAGGTGGGCGAGTACCCCTACTACGACGCCGTTCGCCGCGGCGTCGACTTCGACGGCATGAAGGCGGCCCTGCAGGCCGCGCCGGCCGGCACCATCGTCGTGCTGCACGCCTGCTGCCACAACCCCACGGGTGTGGACCTCGAGCCTGCGCAGTGGGACGAGGTGGTGGCGCTCGTCAAGGCGCGCGGCCTGGTGCCCTTCCTCGACATGGCCTACCAGGGCTTCGGCCAGGGCATCGCCGAGGACGGCGCCGCGGTGGCCAAGTTCGTCGCCAGCGGCATCGACCTGTTCGTCGCCACCTCGTTCTCCAAGAGCTTCTCGCTGTACGGCGAG
>DASTJE010000131.1:0-18538 GCA_035716845.1 Burkholderiaceae bacterium | reverse complement strand
TGGTTCCCGGTCGACGTCAGCACGTCCGCGCAGGCCACGCTCGGCGGCATGGCCGGCAACAACTCGTGCGGTTCGCGCTCGATCGCGTACGGCACCATGGTGCACAACGTGCTCGCGGCCGACGTCGCGCTCGCCGACGGCAGCACGCAGTCGTTCGGCCGCTTCGACGCGTTGCAGGGGCGCGCCGCCGCGATCGGGCACTTCGTGCGCGGCCTCGCCGAAGCGAACCGCGACGAGATCGACAAGCTCTGGCCGCGCGTGCTGCGCCGCGTCGGCGGCTACAACCTCGACATCTTCCGCCCGCGCAGCGAGAAGCCGTATACCGACGACGGCAGCGTCAACCTGGCGCACCTGTTCGTCGGTGCCGAGGGCACGCTCGGCTTCGTCAAGTCGCTCGAGCTCGCGCTTGCCCCGCTGCCGCGCGCCAAGGTGCTGGGCGTGGCCAACTTCGCGCGCTTTGCCGACGCGATGGCTGCCGCGCAGCACATCGTCAGGCTCGGCCCCACCGCGGTGGAGCTGGTGGACCGCACGATGATCGAGCTGGCGCGCGCCAACCCGGCCTTCCGCCCGGTGATCGAGACCGCACTGATCGGCGCGCCTGACGCCATCCTGCTGGTGGAGTTCGCCGGCGAGGAGCGCACGCCGCTCTTGGCGCAGCTCGACGCGCTGGTCACGCTGATGGGCGACCTCGGCCACCCGGGCAGCGTGGTGCGCATGCCCGAGGCGGCGCCGCAGAAGGCGCTGTGGGAGGTGCGCAAGGCGGGCCTGAACATCATGATGAGCTTGAAGGGCGACGGCAAGCCGGTGAGCTTCATCGAGGACTGCGCGGTACCGCTCGAGCACCTGGCCGACTACACCGCGGCGCTGACCGAGGTGTTCGCGCGCCACGGCACGCGCGGCACCTGGTACGCGCACGCCTCGGTGGGCACGCTGCACGTGCGGCCGATCCTCGACATGCGGCGCGACGGTGCGGCCAAGATGCGCGCCATCGCCGAGGAGGCCGCCGCGCTGGTGCGCCGCTGCAAGGGCGCCTACAGCGGCGAGCACGGCGACGGCCTGTCGCGCGGCGAGTGGATCGCGTGGCAGTTCGGCCCGGCGCTCAACGACGCCTTCCGCGCCCTCAAGCGCGAGCTCGACCCCGAGGGCCTGTTCTGCCCGCAGCGCATCGTCGACCCGCCGCGCATGGACGACGGCGCGCTGTTGCGCTTTCCGCCCCCCGAGGCGCCGCGGCCCTACCGCACCATCGCGCTGCAGCCGGTGCTCGACTGGTCGGCCTGGAACGTGCAGAACGATCCGGTGACCGAGGCCACCACCGCGCCCGGCAGCGGCGGCGACGCCACCGGCGGCCTGGCCAAGGCGGTGGAGATGTGCAACAACAACGGCCACTGCCGCAAGTTCGACGCCGGCACCATGTGCCCCAGCTACCGCGTCACGCGCGACGAGCAGCACCTGACGCGCGGGCGCGCCAACACGCTGCGGCTGGCGCTGTCGGGCCAGCTCGGCCCCGAGGCCTTCACCAGCGACGAGATGCACGCCACGATGGACCTGTGCGTCGGCTGCAAGGGCTGCAAGCGCGACTGCCCCACCGGCGTGGACATGGCGCGCATGAAGGTGGAGTTCCTGCACCACTACAAGGCGCGCCACGGCCATAGCGTGAAGGACCGCCTGCTCGGCCACCTGCCACGGCTGGCGCGCTGGGCCAGCCGGGCGCCGTGGCTGTTCAACCTGCGCGAACGCTCGCCGCTCTCGCCGCTCCTGCGCCGCCTGGGTGAGCGCTGGCTGGGGCTGGCGGCGTCGCGCTCGCTGCCGCGCTGGCGGCGCGACACCTTCGAGCGCTCCGCACCCACGCTCGGGCTGGCCACGCGCGACGAGGCGATCGCGGCCGCCGCCTCGCAGCGCGGCGTGGTGCTGTTCGTCGACACCTTCAGCCACTACCTCGACAGCGAGATCGCGCAGGCTGCGGTGCGCGTGCTGCAGGCCGGCGGCTATACGGTGCACGTGGCGGGCCGCGACGCCGCACGGGGCGACACCCCGCTGTGCTGCGGCCGCACCTACCTGGCCGCCGGCATGGTCGGGCACGCCCGCGCCGAGGCGCAGCGCCTGCTCGATGCGCTGGCGCCGCTGGCCGACGCCGGCCTGCCCGTCGTCGGCCTCGAGCCGAGCTGCCTGTTCACGCTGCGCGACGAGTTCCTGGCGCTGCGCCTGGGCGACGCGGCCGAGCGCGTGGCGCGCCGCGCCGTGATGTTCGAGGAGTTCCTCGCCGCCGAGGCGCGCGCCGGCCGCTTCGCGCCGCGCCTGAAGCCGCCCGCCGGCCCGGTGCTGGTGCATGGCCACTGCCACCAGAAGGCCTTCGATGCGGTGAAGCCGCTGCTCGAGGTGCTCGCGCTGCTGCCCGGCGCGACGCCGCAGCTCATCGAGAGTTCGTGCTGCGGCATGGCCGGCAGCTTCGGCTATGAAGCCGCGCACCAGCAGGTGTCGATGGCGATGGCCGAGCAGTCGCTGCTGCCGGCGCTGCGCGCCGCACCGCCCGATGCCATCGTGGTGGCCGACGGCACGAGTTGCCGGCACCAGATCGCCGACGGGCTGCAGGGCGCGCGCACGGCGCGGCATGCGGCGGTGGTGCTGGCCGAGCACCTGTCCCACTGACGTGGGCGCGTACCGACCGCGCTCAGGCCGGCGGTCGGACGTGCACGGCGGCCGCATTTGGCAGTCGCGGCAGTTTCAGGTTCAAGTTCTCCCGCAGTGGCGCCGAAGACAGCCCACCTTCGCCAGCGCGTAGCGCGTGGAGAACCCCCCGATGACCCCCTGGTTCTGGCGCCTGATGCCGACGCGGCGAACCTCGCCGCCGCCCCGCGCGCCCGTGCCGGCAAGGCGCGGGCAGGCCGTGGTCGCAGAAAGCGATGCGCCGCCCGAGTTCGCCGCCGTCGACTGGACGAGCGAATGTGCGCGCGGCGATCTGCCCTTTCTGGCCTGGATGCTGGAATGGCCGGTCGACGAGTCGGTGCCCATCGACGCGCGCGAGCGCGCCGCATTGCGGCTGCTCGATCGCCTGGCGGCCGATCCGGACGCCCATGCCCATCTTCTGCCGCGTGCCGCGGCGGTCGTACCGGCGCTGCTGGCGCGCCTGCGCGACCCTTCGACGTCGCTTTCGGAGCTTTCGCAGCGGGTGTCGCGCGACTTCAATTTGGTGGCCGAAGTGATCCGCGTGGCCAACAGCGCGCGTTACCGCCGCGACAGCGCCGTGGTCGAGCTCGGACACGCGATCCAGCTGCTGGGCGTCGAAGGTCTGCGTCAGACGATCGCGCGTGTCGTGCTCAAGCCCTTGATCGACGCCCGCGGCGGCGAGTTGGCCGCCCGCAGTGCCTCCCGGCTGTGGGAACACACGAACATGAAGTCACAGCTGTGTGCCGCCTGGGCACGCGACGGCGGCATCGATCCCTTCGACGCCTTCGTGCTGGCGCTGGCGCACAACGCGGCCTGGAGCGTGACCTTGCGCGCCCTGGACACCTTGGGCGGCCCGCGCGCATGGCACCTCGGGCACGCGCTGGCACAGGCCTTGGCGCAGCGGCGTGATCGCCTGCTGACCGCCATCGCCCGCCAATGGCAGTTGCCGGGTAGCGTGATGCAGACAGCCACCGAGGTCGGCCTCCGGGGACCGATCGCCGACGCGTCAATGCCGGTGATGCACCTGTACGCGGGCGACCTGCTGGCCTCGTCGCTGTGCATTCCGGCCCAGGCCGGCAATGCGGCACCGGATCCGGCGCCGGCGTCGACGTTGCGCACTGCCGCCGGCCCGTCGGTACGGGGCTGTCTCCTCGCATTCGCGTCGTCCAGGGACGCCCGGCCCGGTTGACCGACACGGCCGCCGGCGCCGAGGCATGATCGCCCCCATGCCGATCACGCTCGACCATTTGCGTCGCCACGCCATCGCCCGCAGCCTGTTCGCACCCACGACGCTGCCGCGCGCGCTGGCGCGCCTGGCCTTCGTGCAGGCCGACCCGATCCGCGCCCCGGCGCGCGCGCAGGACCTGACGCTGCGCCACCGGGTCGAGGACTACCGCGCCGGCGACCTCGAGGCGCGCTACCCGCGCCTCGAGGTCGAGGAGGACTTCTTCGTCAACTACGGCTTCGTCACGCCGGCGCTGCAGCGCCTGATGCACCCGCGCACGCCGCGCCAGGCCTGGACGACGGCGCGGCGGCGCCAGGCCGAGGCGGTGCTCGCCTTCGTGCGCGAGCGCGGCGTGGTGCACCCGCGCGACGTCGACGCCCACTTCCAGCACGGCAAGACGCGCAACTGGTTCGGTGGCTCGGGCAATGCGAGCACGCAGTTGCTCGATGGCATGCACTACCGCGGCTGGCTGCGCGTGGCGCGCCGCGAGGCGGGCGTGCGCTGCTACGCGGTGCGCGAGCCACACGCGGCGGCGCCGGACGCGCAGGCCGCGCTCGACGCGATGGTCGACGTGATCGTGGCCAAGTACGCGCCATTGCCGGCGGCGTCGCTGGGGCAGCTCGTGGCCTTCCTGGCCAGCGCCGCACCACAGTGGCGCGACGAGCGGCGCGGCGCGCTGGAGCGTGCCAAGGCGCGCCTGCCGCAGGCCTCGGTGGACGGCCTCGCCTGGTTCTGGCCGGCCGGCGAGAGCCCGTCATCGCGACGCCACCAGCCGGCCGACGCGGTGCGCCTGCTGGCGCCCTTCGACCCCGTGGTGTGGGACCGCCGGCGCTTCGAACGGCTCTGGGGCTGGGCCTACCGGTTCGAGGCCTACACGCCGGCACCCCGACGCGTGCGCGGCTACTACGCCCTGCCGCTGCTGTGGCGCGACCGCGTGATCGGCTGGGGCAACCTGGCGTGGCGCGACGGCGTGCTCGATGCCGAGCTCGGCTACGTGGCGGGCCGCGCGCCGCGCGAGCGCGCCTTCCGCAGCGCCCTCGACGACGAGCTGCAGCGCATGGAGGTGTTTCTGCGCCCGCGCTGAGCGCCCCGCGCGGCGGCCGTGCGCGTCAGGCGCGCGCCGCCAGCAGCGCCTGCGCCAGCTCCACGAACCCGCCCCCGGCACGCGAGGGCGTGATCCAGGCCGGCATCGCATGGAGCCGCTGGCGCGCGTCGAGCACGTTGGCCACGCCCACCGCATGCGGGAAGAACGCGAACATCGGCTCGTCGTTGGGCGAGTCGCCGGCGAAGACCACGCGCTCGCGTTCGGCGCCCAGGTCCAGGCCCCAGCGCTCGGCCAGCATCAGGCGTGCGGTGCCCAGCTTGTCCCAGTCGCCGAACCAGCCGTTGACGTGGATCGAGCTGACCTTGGCCGTCATGCCGGCCTCGCGCATGATCGCGACGATGCGGTCCACCGCGGCCGGCGCCAGTGCCGGCACGTCCTCGCAGAAGTCGATCGCCAGGTCGTACAGGCGGCAGAACTGGTCGGAGGCCGGCGCACACCCCGGCACCTCGCGCAGCACGCGCTCGCGCACGGCTTCGAGGCGCGCCGCGGCGGCGCGGCGTTGGGCCCCGTCCAGCACGTGGCGCGTGCGCAGTCGGCCCGCGGCGGCGTCGTGCCACATGTAGAAGGCGCCGTTCTCGCCCACCACGCCGTCCACCGGCCACATGCGGGCGATGTGGTCGCACCAGCCGGCCGGACGGCCGGTCACCGGCACCACCCGCAGCCCGGCGCGCTGCAGCGCCTGCAACGCCGCATAGGCCTCGGCGGTCAGGCGGCCTTCGCTGCTCAGCGTGTCGTCGATGTCGGTCAGGACGGTGTGAAAGCCGGCCGCGGCGGCCGCGGGCATCTCGGCCAGCGGGCGGGGCAATGTCGGAGCCATGCGCCAAGTCTTGCACACCCCTTGCGCACCGCGGACTTGATCGGCATCAAGCGGGCGCCGGCGTCCGTCTGCAGGATGGGTCGTTTCCACCACGGGTCACGAATGCGTCCGACGATGGCCAAAGACACCGCCACCCCTGCCCCCAGCACCCGGCCGCGCCGAGGCGCCGGCACGAAGGCCGCAGCGCGCACGCGGCCGGTCACGTCCGGCGACACCCTGCCGCGCGCCTCGGCGGCGGCGGCGGAGGCCGACCGCGTCGCCCGGCGCACCAGCACCACGCACACCGTGCACGAGATGGTGGTCGCCGAGCTGCTCGGCCGTGCGGGCGCGGACAAGCCGGCCAAGGAGACGCTCGAACAGCTGCGTGCCCTGCTGACGGGCGCCTCGCCCGACGAGGTCAAGGCCCTGCGCCGCGCGCTGTTCAAGCGCGAGAAGAAGCCCGGCCGGGGCGGCGTCGATCCCGACGCCGAGCTCGCGCCGGGCTGGCGCGAAGGCGGCTACCCCTACAAGAACCTGTTGTCGCGCAAGCGCTACGAGAAGCAGAAGTACCGCCTGCAGGTGGAATTGCTCAAGCTGCAGGCCTGGGTCAAGGAGACCGGCGCGCGCGTGGTGATCCTGTTCGAGGGCCGTGACGCGGCCGGCAAGGGCGGCACGATCAAGCGCTTCATGGAACACCTCAACCCGCGCGGCGCGCGCGTCGTGGCCCTCGAGAAGCCCGGCGAGGTCGAACGCGGCCAGTGGTACTTCCAGCGCTACATCCAGCACCTGCCCACGCGCGGCGAGATCGTGATGTTCGACCGCAGCTGGTACAACCGCGCGGGTGTCGAGCGGGTGATGGGGTTCTGCACGCCGGCCGAGTACGAGGAATTCCTGCGCCAGACGCCCGAGTTCGAGCGCCAGCTGGTGCGCTCGGGCGTGCACCTGTTCAAGTTCTGGTTCTCGGTCAGCCGCACCGAGCAGCGCCGCCGCTTCAAGGAACGCAAGGTGCACCCTCTCAAGCAGTGGAAGCTCAGCCCGATCGACATGGCTTCGCTCGACAAGTGGGACGACTACACGCGCGCCAAGGAGGCGATGTTCCTGCACTGCGACACGTCGGACGCGCCATGGACGGTGATCAAGAGCGACTGCAAGAAGCGCGCGCGCCTCAACGCCATGCGCTACGTGCTGCACCGCATGCCCTACGCCAAGCGCGACCTCGAGCGCATCGGCGCGGTGGACCCGCTGATCGTCGGCCGGCCGTCGCTGGTGTCGAGCAACGTCGGCGACGACCAGCTGGCCGGCCCCGGCGGCGCGGCCTGAACCGCCAGGCGCACACGCCGCACCCCCACGCGGGCACGCGAGCCACCGGCTCCCTATAATCGCGGCACTTTCCGAGGAGCGTTGCAACTCCGGCAGGAGCCAGGCTCGGAATTTCCCCTTCTGCAACCGCGCTCACCTGCACGTCCGTCGTGGGTGAGATCGCTTGAACCACCGCGCCGTCGTGCAGGGTCCACCCCGTTTGGAGCCCGATCGATGAACGCCGTCCTGAAACCCCTGCACACCGACCAATACGCCGTGGCCGACCTGTCGCTCGCCGACTGGGGCCGCAAGGAAATCAAGATCGCCGAGAGCGAGATGCCCGCGCTGATGGCGATCCGCGACGAATACGCCGCCAAGCAGCCCTTGAAGGGCGCGCGCGTCACCGGCAGCCTGCACATGACGATCCAGACCGCGGTGCTGGTCGAGACGCTGCAGGCCCTGGGCGCCGAGGTGCGCTGGGCCTCGTGCAACATCTTCTCCACCCAGGACCACGCCGCTGCCGCGCTGGTGGCCGCCGGCACCCCGGTGTTCGCCTACAAGGGCGAGTCGCTGGCCGACTACTGGGACTACACGCACCGCATCTTCGAGTTCGGCCCCAAGGGCAGCGCCAGCGAAGGCCCGAACATGATCCTCGACGACGGCGGCGACGCCACGCTGCTGATGCACCTGGGCAAGAAGGCCGAGAAGGATGCCTCCGTGCTGGCCAACCCGGGCAGCGAGGAAGAGCGCGTGCTGTTCGCCGCCATCAAGGCGAAGCTGGCCGAGGACGCCACCTGGTACTCGCGCAAGAGCGCGCAGATCATCGGCGTGACCGAGGAGACCACCACCGGCGTGCACCGCCTCAAGGAGATGAGCGCGGCGGGCACGCTGATGTTCCGCGCCATCAACGTCAACGACAGCGTCACCAAGAGCAAGTTCGACAACCTGTACGGCTGCCGCGAGTCGCTGGTCGACGGCATCAAGCGCGCCACCGACGTGATGGTGGCCGGCAAGGTCGCCGTGGTGGCCGGCTACGGCGACGTGGGCAAGGGCTCGGCCCAGGCGCTGCGTGCGCTGTCGGCCCAGGTGTGGGTGACGGAGATCGACCCGATCTGCGCGCTGCAGGCGGCGATGGAGGGCTACCGCGTGGTGACGATGGACGACGCGGCCGCGCTGGCCGACATCTTCGTCACCGCCACCGGCAACAAGAACGTCATCACCTACGAGCACATGGCCCGCATGAAGGACCAGGCCATCGTCTGCAACATCGGCCACTTCGACAACGAGATCGACGTGGCGTCGATCGAGGCCAAGTGCCGGTGGGAGGAGATCAAGCCGCAGGTCGACCACGTGATCTTTCCGGACGGCAAGCGCATCATCCTGCTGGCCAAGGGGCGCCTGGTGAACCTGGGCTGCGGCACCGGCCACCCGAGCTACGTGATGTCCAGCTCGTTCGCCAACCAGACCATCGCGCAGATCGAGCTCTTCACGCACAGCGACTACTACGAGCAGGGCAAGGTCTACGTGCTGCCCAAGCACCTCGACGAGAAGGTCGCACGCCTGCAGCTCAGCAAGCTGGGCGCCAAGCTGACCGAACTCAGCGAGGAGCAGGCGCGCTACATCGGCGTGCCGGCGGCCGGCCCGTTCAAGGCCGACACCTACAGGTATTGAGCCCACCCCCGGAGCGGCGTCGCCGCTCCCCCTAGAGGGGGCGCCGCCAGCGGCCTGGCAGAGCCAGATCCGCGGCGGTCGCTGGAAGGGCCTCCGACCGCCGACGCCGATGCGCGCTGACCAGCTTCTCGTCACCCAAGGCCTCGCGCCGACCCGATCGGCCGCGCAGCGGCTGATCGCGCGCGGCGCGGTGCGCTGGCGCGCGCGCGGCGCGGCCTGGGCCGTGCCGCGCAAGGCCGGCGAGGACCTGCCCGAGGGCTGCGAACTGGAGCTCACCGACGACGCCGAGACGCGCTGGGCCTCGCGCGGCGGGCTCAAGCTGGAGGGCGCGCTGGCGCGCACCGGCATCGACGTGCGCGGCGCGGCCTGCCTCGACGTGGGCCAGAGCACCGGCGGCTTCACCGAGGTGCTGCTCGCGCACGGGGCGGCGCGCGTGGTCGGGCTCGATGTGGGCCATGGCCAGCTGCACCCGAGGTTGCGCGGTGACGCGCGCGTCACCGCGCTGGAGGGCGTCAACGCGCGAACGCTCGATCCCGGCGCCCTGCCGCTGCCGCGCTACGACCTGGTGGTGGGCGACCTGAGCTTCATCTCGCTCACACTGGTGCTGGACGCGGTGGCGCCGCTGGTCGCACGCGACCTGTTGTGGCTCGTCAAGCCGCAGTTCGAACTGCAGCCGGCCGACATCGGCAAGGGCGGCATCGTCGACGACCCGGCGGCGCACGGGCGTGTCGAGCAGCGCGTCCGCGAGGCCGTGGCCCGCAGCGGCCTGGCACTGCGCGACTACTTCACGAGCCCCGTCGCCGGTGGCGACGGCAACACCGAATTCTTCGTCTGGGCCCGACGACCATGAGCCGACACGTCCCCATCAGTTTCGAATTCTTCCCGCCCAACACGCCGGTGGGCGACGAGAAGCTCATCACCCAGGTGGTGCCCGAGCTCGCGGCGCTCAAGCCGCAGTACTTCAGCGTCACCTACGGTGCGGGCGGCTCCACGCGCGAGAAGACGCTCAAGACGGTGCAGGCGATCGCCGCCGCGGGCCACGAGGCGGCACCGCACCTGTCATGCGTGGGCTCGACGCGCACGGGCATCGCGGAGACGCTCGCCACCTACCGCGCCAACCCCCTCATCCGGCGCCTGGTGGCCCTGCGCGGCGACCTGCCCAGCGGCACGGCCACGGTGGGCGAGTTCCGCTTCGCCGCCGACCTGGTGCGCTTCGTGCGCGAGACCCAGGGGCCGGACTGGCACATCGAAGTCGCCGCCTACCCCGAGTACCACCCGGCGCAGCGCTACGCCGCGCGCGACCTGCAGCACTACGTCGACAAGGTCAGGGCCGGCGCGAGCGGGGCGATCACGCAGTTCTTCTTCAACCCCGACGCGTACTTCCACTTCGTCGATGCCACGCGCGGGCTCGGCGCCGAGGTGCCGGTGGTGGCGGGCATCATGCCCTTCCACAACTACGCGCGCATCGCGCAGTTCGCACAGCGCGACGGCATCGACATCCCGCGCTGGGTGGCGCTCAAGATGGAAGGCTTCATGGACGACGCGGCGTCGATCCGCGCCTTCGGCCTGGACGTCGTCACGGCGCTGTGCGAGCGCCTGATCGCCGGCGGCGTGCCGGGCCTGCACTTCTACACGCTCAACCAGTCGGCGCTGGTCGCCGAGATCTGCCGGCGGCTTCGGCTGGCCTGACCCACCCGCCCAGCCGCCGCTGTTCAGTCCGTGCGCTGCCACGCGACGCCATCCTCGGTGAGGACGGCGTCCAGCGGCACGTCGTGCGGCTCGGCCTCGAGCCAGGGGATGTAGCCGTGGCCGTAGGCCAGCCCCACCGTGAACGGACGGGGCTGCAGCGTGACCAGCGTGCGGTCGTAGAAACCGCCGCCATAACCCAGGCGCAGGCCGCCCGGGCCGAAGCCCACGCAGGGCACCAGCAGCAGTTGCGGCTCGAACGGGTCGGTGTCCTTGGGCTTGGGGATGCCGTAGGCGTCCTCCTCCATCGGGCAGCCCGGGTACCAGCGATGGAAGCGCAGCCGCTTGGTCTCGCGGTTGATCACCGGCAGGCCGATGATGCGGTGGCGGCCCTTGACGTCCTCGCCCTCGGTCCAGCGGAACAGCGCCGGCAGGGCATCGAACTCGCCCTTGATCGGCCAGTAGGCGCCGATCGCCGTCTCGTCGCGGCCCACCAGCCACACGCGCAGCACCTCCTGCAGGTGCATGGCGCGCTGGTGGCGGTCGACCAGCGCCAGGCGCTCGGCTTGCAGCTGGCGGCGCAGCAGCTTCTTGTCGCGCGGAGGCTCGAGGCTGAAGTCGCGGGGCATGGTGGCCCCGATTGTGCCCGCCCCCACGGTCACGCCTAGACTGCGGCAATGAGCACCGCGCTCGTCGACCACTGCCGCGAACTGCTGGCCCCGCTCGGTGCAGTGCGCGCGCGCCGCATGTTCGGCGGCCACGGCCTGTACATCGACGACCTGTTCGTCGCCCTCATCGCCTTCGATCGCCTGTACCTGAAGGTCGACGACGCCACGCGCGCCGACTTCGAGGCCGCCGGCGGCGAGCCCTTCGCCTACGAGGCCGCCGGTCGCCGGGTGAGCCTTGGTTACTACACGGTGCCGGCCGAGGCGATGGAGTCGCCCGCGCTGATGCAGCCCTGGGCCCGGCGCGCGATGTCGGCGGCCCTGCGCGCCAGGGCCGCCAGGCCGCCGGCGGCGGCGCGCAGCAGGCGTGCCGCCAAGCCGGCCAGGCCGGACACGACGCGCCGCCGCAGCCGCTGACCCCAACCTGATTCCGGACGCGGCTCCCACCGCCAGGTGGCCCAGCCGCCGCTGTCCCAACCGCCCAGCCAGAGCCGGTCGCCGCGCCGCACGGGCAGGCGCTCGCCGGGCGCGAGCACGTGGTCGGCCGGATCACCGGCGCGGGTGACCCACAACCGCCCTCCGGTGGCCAGCAGCCAGGCCGGCTCCGTGCCGAGGATATATTGCACTTCCTGCATCGATACGCGACTCATGCCAGGCTCCAAACAACGGTTGACGACATGGGTAATCTTGCGCAACATCGGCCGCGATGTCGAATGAGATCGGTGATCTCGATTGATATCAAAATGGAATGAATAAGACACCCCATCGCCCGCTCGACGTCGGCGCACTGCGCAGTTTCGAGGCGGTGGCGCGCCGGCTCTCGTTCTCCGCGGCGGCGGAGGAGCTGTTCCTGACCCAGCCGGCGATCAGCCGCCAGATCAAGGCCCTCGAGGCGGACCTGGGCGCCCCGCTGTTCCTGCGCGGCACGCGGCGCGTCGAGCTCACGCAGGCCGGCGCCCAGCTGCAGCGCGCCGTGCTGCCGCTGCTGCAACGCCTGGACGGCACGGTGCGGCAGATCCGCAGCGCCCGCGGGCGGCGCCATGTCGCGATCTCGACCTTCGCCTCCTTCGCCTCGCTGTGGCTGCTGCCGCGCCTGGCGGAGTTCGAGCGCGCCCACCCCGACATCGACCTGCGCATCTCGGCCACCGACACGATGGTCGACCTCGACGACACCGAGATCGACCTGGTGCTGCGCTACTGTGCGCACGCCGATGCCCCGCGCGGGGCGACGCTGCTGTTCGACGAAACCATCACGCCCGCGGCAGGTCGCGCGCTGCTCGAGCGCATCGAGCGCGGGCTGGCGCCGCCGCTGACCACGCCGAACGACCTCGCGGCCCACGCCCTGCTCGACGACGACGACCCGCGCCCGAGTGGCATGTGGACCCAATGGGGCCACTGGCTGCGCCAGCGCGATCTGCCGCACCTCGAGCCGCAGCGCTGGCTGCACCTGAACTACACCTACCAGAAGGTGCAGGCCACGCTGGCCGGCCAGGGGGTGGCCCTGCTGCGCCTGCCGCTGATCGTGGACGCGCTCGAGCGCGGCGAACTGGTCGAGCCCTTCGGCGTGGACAGCCGCGTCGCGCCGCCCTTCGGCTACTGGCTGATGCGCACGGCCGCGGCCGGCGCCCGCGCCGAGGTGGCCCTGTGTGCCGAATGGCTGGCACGCGAAGGCGTGCTGACGCGCGATCGCGCGCTGCGCGTCAACCGGAGCATGGCGTGAACCATTCGCAACCAGGACAATCCCATCTGCGCTACAACCCTTGGAGCGGCCGCCGGCCGCGCGGCCGATCCATCCCATGCCCGCTGCCCTGAAGTCCCTGTTCCCGTCGATGGCGCAGCACCTGCGTGCCGCGGCGGCCGTGCTCGCACTGTTGTCGTGCACCGGCGCGAGCGCCCAGGCCGATCCGGTGCTCGACGCCCGCGAGGCGCTGCGCCGCAAGGACGGCGCAGTGCTGGCGCAGCTGCGCGACCGGGTCGCCGCCCAGCAGCATCCGCTGGCGTCCTGGGTCGACTACTGGGAGCTCGGCAACCGCCTCGACCGCGCGCAGCAGTCCGACCTCGACGCCTTCTACGAACGCTGGCCCGGCAGCTATGTCGAGGACCGGTTGCGCAACGACTGGCTGCTCGAGCTCGGCCGCCGGCGCGACTGGGCCCATGTGGCACGCGAGTTCCCGCGCTTTCGCATGAACGACGACCGCGAGGTCACCTGCTACGCCCTGATGGCCGAGCACACCGGGCGGGGCGAGGGCCAGCCGGTGCCGCCCGGGTTCCGCGAACGCGCACTGCAGGCCTGGCTGGCGCAACGAGATCTCGACGACGGATGCCAGCTGCTGGCGACGACGCTGACGGAGGCGCGCGTCTTCACGGCCGAGGACGCTTGGCGGCGCGCGCGCCTGATGGCCGAGGCCGGCCGCCCGAAGGCTGCGCGCGCGGCGGCCGCGCTCGCCGCGCCGGCCCTGCAGGCCCAGGTGGCCAGCGCCCTCGACAAGCCGGCGCTGTACCTCGGAGCGGGCGCCACCGTGGCGTCCCGTGCCCACGCGGAGGCGGCGGCGCTGGCACTGATCCGCGTGGCCGCCGGCGACCCCGACGTGGCGGCGAACCAGATGAGCGGGCGCTGGCAGGCACGTCTGCCCGCCGATCTTTCGGCCTGGGTGTGGGGCCAGGTGGCGCGCAACGCCGCCTTCAAGCTGATGCCCGAGGCCAACGGCCATTACCGCAGCGCCTGGGCCGAGGCCGAGCGCGCCGGCATCACGCCCGCCTGGAGCGACGACACGCTGGCGTGGGCGGCGCGCGCGGCGCTGCGCGACACCGCAACGCCCGCGCCGCAGCGCTGGGCCGCGGTCCTGCGCGCCATCGACCACATGAGCCCCGCCGAGCAGCGCGATCCGGCCTGGCGCTACTGGCGCGCGCGGGCGCTGCGCGAGACGGCCGCGCCGGGCGCCGCGGGCGACCGCCAGCTCGCGCAGGCCCTGGCCGAGCTGGGTGAACTGGCGGGCGAGCTGAGCTTCTACGGCAAGCTGGCTTCGGAAGACCTGGGCCAGCGCTTCACCGTGCCCGCGCGCCCGCAGCCGCTCAACCCCGAGGAACGCACGGCGGCGCAATCGCACCCCGGCTTGACGCGTGCCCTGGCGCTGATCGGGATCGGCCTGCGCAACGAGGGCGTGCGCGAGTGGAACTTCAGCCTGCGCGGCATGGGCGACCGCGCCCTGCTGGCCGCGGCCGAGCGGGCCTGCAACGCCGAAGTGTGGGACCGCTGCATCAACACCAGCGACCGCACCCGCCGCGAGGTCGACCTCGAGCAGCGTTTCCCGATGCCCTTCCGCGACGAGGTGGTGGCCGCCGCGCGCGAGATCGGCCTCGACCCGGCCTACGTCTACGGCCTGATCCGCCAGGAATCGCGCTTCATCATGGATGCACGCTCGCACGTCGGCGCCTCCGGGCTGATGCAGATCATGCCCGCCACCGCGCGCTGGACGGCCAAGAAGATCGGCCTGCCCTACAAGCCCGACATGATCACCGACCGCAGCATCAACCTGAAGCTCGGCACCAGCTACCTCAAGCTGGTGCTCGACGACTTCGGCGGCTCTCAGACGATGGCCGCGGCGGCCTACAACGCCGGGCCGTCGCGGCCGCGCCGCTGGCGCGAGGGCGCGCTGCTCGACCCGGCCGTGTGGGCCGAGAACATTCCCTTCAACGAGACGCGCGACTACGTCAAGAAGGTGCTGTCCAACGCCACGGTCTACGCGGCGATGCTCGCCGGCCAGCGCCAGCCCGCGCCGGCGCCCGCCACGGTCGGCGGTGTGAAGTTCGTCGGTGCCGCGGCGTCGGCAGCCCTGCCGGCCGCATCGGCATTGACGCTCGCCACGGCCGACGCACCGGCCCCGCCGCCGCCCATGGTGCTGCCGTCGCTGCGCTCGCGCCTGGGCGCAAGCATCGGTCCACGCGATGCCGCGGCAGCACCGCCGGATGGAGACCTCCCATGACGCGCGCCTCACGCATCGTCGTGCTCGGGGGCACCGGCTTCGTCGGGCGCTCGGTGTGCGAGCACCTCGTGCGCGCCAGCGGCGGCGCGGGCGGCGCGATCGTCGTGCCCACGCGGCGGGCCCACCACGGGCACGCCGTACGCGTGCTGCCCACGGTCGAGGTGCGCGAGTGTGACGTGCACGACGACCGCTCGCTGACGCGCGCGATCGCCGGCGCCGATGCGGTGATCAACCTGGTGGCGATCCTGCACGGCGACGCGGCCGACTTCGACCATGTGCACGTCACGCTGCCGCGGCGCCTGGGCGCTGCGTGCGCTGCCGTGGGCGTGCGGCGCGTGGTGCACGTCAGCGCGCTGGGCGTGTCGGAGACCGCGCCCTCGATGTACCTGCGCAGCAAGGCCGCCGGCGAGGCCGCGCTGCGCGCGGCGGGGCTCGACCTGACGATCGTGCGGCCGAGCGTCATCTTCGGCGCCGACGATCGTTTCCTCAACACCTTCGCCCGGTTGCAGGCGCTCGTGCCGGTGATCCCGCTGGCCGGCGTGGACACGCGCTTCCAGCCGGTGTGGGTGGAAGACGTTGCGGCCGCCGTCGCGCGCTGCGTGCACGACCCGGCCACGCGCGGCCAGACCTTCGAGGCGGCCGGCCCCGAGGTCTTCACGCTGGCCGAGCTGGTGCGCCTGGCGGGCCGGTGGTCGGGCCACGAACGGCCGATCGTGCCCCTGCCCGAGCCGCTCGCACGCCTGCAGGCGCTGGTGATGGAGTGCCTGCCCGGGGAGCCGCTGATGTCGCGCGACAACCTCGACTCGATGCAGGTGCCCAACGTGGCCAGCGGCACGCTGCCCGGCCTCGAGGCGCTGGGCATCCGCCCCACCGCATTGGCCGCCGTGGCGCCCGGCGTCCTGGGCCACAGCGACGGGCGCACGCGCCTCGATGCGCTGCGCGCGCTGGCGCGGCGCGGCTGAATGGAGTTCTACCAGGTCGGCGGCGCGGTGCGCGACCGCCTGCTGGGCGCGTCGTCGAACGACCGCGACTGGGTCGTCGTCGGCGCCAGCGTCGAGGAGATGCTCGCGCTGGGCTACACGCCGGTGGGCCGCGACTTCCCGGTCTTCCTGCATCCGCACACGCGCGAGGAGGTGGCGCTGGCGCGCACCGAGCGCAAGAGCGGGCGCGGCTACCGCGGCTTCGTCGTGCACGCCGATCCCACCGTCACGCTGGAGGACGACCTGCGGCGGCGCGACCTCACGATCAACGCGATCGCCGAGGACGAGGACGGCCGGCGCATCGACCCCTTCGGCGGCGAGGCCGACCTGCGCGCCGGCCTCCTGCGCCACGTGTCGGAAGCCTTCGCCGAGGACCCGGTGCGCATCCTGCGCCTGGCGCGCTTCGCCGCGCGCTGGCCGCACTTCACGGTGGCGCCGCAGACGCTGGCACTGTGCCGGCAGATGGTCGAGGCCGGCGAAGTGGACCACCTGGTGCCCGAGCGCGTGTGGCAGGAGCTCTCGCGCGGCCTGATGGAACGGCAGCCCAGCCGCATGTTCGAGGTGCTGCGCGACTGCGCGGCCCTGCGCCACCTGCTGCCCGAGGTGGATGCGCTGTGGGGCGTGCCCCAGCCGCCCGAGCACCACCCGGAGGTCGACACCGGCCGGCACCTGATGATGGTGCTGGACGCCAGCGCGCGCCTGGGCGCGCCGCTGCCGGTGCGCTGGGCCTGCCTGGTGCACGACCTCGGCAAGGGCGCGACGCCGCGCGAGGCCTGGCCGCGCCACCTCGGCCACGAGCAGCGCAGCGCACGCCTCGCGCACGCGCTGGCCGAGCGCTGGCGCGTGCCCAACGACTGCCGCGAACTGGGCGACGTGGTGGCGCGCGAGCACGGCCACGTCCACGCCAGCGCCACGCTCGGCGCGGAGGCCACGCTGCGCCTGCTCGAGCGCTGCGATGCGTTGCGGCGCCCGGAACGCTTCGACCAGGTGCTGTGGGCCTGCGAGTGCGACGCTCGCGGCCGCCTCGGCCGCGAGGACGCGCCCTACCCGCAACGCCAGCGCCTGAACGCCGCGCTGCAGGCCGTGCTGGCGGCCGACGTGGCCGGAGCGGTGCAGGCGGCCCAGGCACGCGGCGCGAGCGGGCCGGACATCGGTGCGGTGGTGCACCGTGCCCGTGTGGCGGCACTCGGCGCTTGGGCGGCGGCGCCCGACGCCTGACGCCGCGCGCAGTCAGCCGCTGCCATCCGCCCGCGCCCGCTCGCGCAGCTCGGTCTTCAGCACCTTGCCGTAGTGGTTCTTCGGCAAGGCGTCGACGAAGACATAGCGCTTGGGCCGCTTGAAGCGCGCGATGTGGGCCAGGCAATGGGCGTCGAGCGCAGCCGCGTCCGGCGCGGCACCCGGGCGCGGCACCACGAAGGCGACGACGACTTCGCCCCATTCGGGGTCGGGTGCACCGACCACCGCCGCCTCGGCCACGCCGGGGGCGGTGAGCAGCACCTCCTCGACCTCGCGCGGGTAGATGTTGGAGCCGCCACTGATCACCAGGTCCTTGCTGCGGTCCTTCAGCGTCAGGAAGCCGTCGGCGTCGAGCACGCCGACGTCGCCGGTGAAGAGCCAGCCGTCGCGGACCGCCGCTGCGCTGGCCTCGGCGTTGCGCCAGTAGCCGGCCATCACGGTGTCGCCGCACACCAGCACCTCGCCCACCTCGCCCGCGGGCAGCGGCCGGCCCGCCGCGTCGGCCACGCGCACGCGCACCGGCGTCTGCGCCACGCCCACCGACGCCAGGCGCTCGGCGTGGCGCGGGTGCGTGCTGTGCGACAGGTGGTGACGCGCCAGCGCGGTGGCCGTCATCGGTGTCTCGCCCTGGCCGTAGATCTGCACGAAGCGCGGCCCCATCACCCGCAGGGCGCGTCGGATGTCGGCGGCGTACATCGGCGCGCCGCCGTAGACGATGGTCTTGAACGAGGCCGCCGCGTCGTCCGGCGACAGTCCGGCCGCCTCGGCATGGTCCACCAGTCGCTTGACGATGGTGGGCGCGGCGAAGGTCGACAACGGCCCCAGCGCGCGGCCGAGCGCGAACAGTTCGGCCGGATCGACGCCACCCGAGGCCGGCACCGCGTGGCGCGCGCCGGCCATCAGGTGCGGGATCGCGTAGAGGCCGCAGCCGTGCGACATCGGCGCCGCGTAGGCCATCACGTCGTCGCGCCCGATGGCATCGACGTCGCTGAAGTAGGCCAGGCCCATCGTCATCAGGTTGCGCTGCGTGAGCATCACGCCCTTGGGGCGGCCGGTGGTGCCGCTGGTGTAGAAGAGCCAGGCCAGGTCGTCGGGTGCGCGTTCGACCGGCGGCGGCAGCGCACGGTCCGGCCCGGCGGCCAGCAGTGCATCGGCCTCGGGCGAATCGACCTCGACCTGGCACTCGATCGCGTCCAGCGGCTGCGGCGCCACGTCGGCACTGACGAAG
>DASTJE010000130.1:0-2718 GCA_035716845.1 Burkholderiaceae bacterium | reverse complement strand
GCAAAAGGGCCAGGTGGTGCTGGCCGGCGCGGTGGCCGAGCTGCGGCACAGCCACGAGCTCGCCTCCTTCCTCGGTGTCTGACCGACGCCATGTCGCGCTCCCTCGCACTCGGGGCAGTGGCTGCCGCCGACCCGGAGAGGTCTTTGCTGACTGGCCTTCGATATACGTTGGCTGGCTGCCCGGGTGCCGGGTCCCGCCCCGGCGGGCGGCCTACTTTCTTTCTGTCGCGCCAGAAAGAAAGTAAGCAAAGAAAGAGGCGCCCATCATCTGGGCGTCACGCTTCGGATACGCGCCCTGCGGGCCACTTGGAAACGGCGCTGCGCATCGTGCCGATTGCGCACTCGACGGCGCAGGCGTCGCGAGTACGCTCGCCTGCGCTCGATTCAGCACACGCACGCTGAATCGAGGCCGAAGCGGGCAGCGAGGCCCTGCGAGCGAATTGACGGTTCGAGCCTCGGCGGCGGTGAAAGGTCGCCCGCCGGGCCGGGACCCGGCTGGGTGGCAGTCACTCATCGCCTGTCAAGACAAACCGTGAACTTTCGCTACGGTGCCGCCGCCGCGCGCCGCTGGGGTCGAGTGGGTATGCGGCAAGTTCAGCAGCCCGAAGGCGCGAATGCGTGGGCGATGGCAAGTTGGTCGGGCAGCTCGGCGCTCAAGAGCTTGGCCCGCGCCCATGGAGCATCGCATTCGACACCTACGACGAAGTTCTCAATGACGAAGTAGCCAGTGACTCGCACATGATTGACCCGCCTCTGCAGCAGCTTGAGTACTCGGTCGTTGCCGGCAGCGTCCTTCAACGCTTCCAATCCATTCGTCACGGTGACCGACCTGACACGGTAGCTGTTGAAGTACGGGGGAGCGCGTAGCACGAAGTGCGGAAGCTGGTCTGCAGACTTCCTGTCCGGAACGAACAGAAAGTCGGGTTCCTTGTAGTTCCGATTGGTCGCTCCCTCAGGCCAGACGCCCATGAATGTGCCACTGAGTCGGACTTGGCCGATGAACTCTGCAAAGAGGTCGTTCTTTGTGTTGACCTTAACCAGCGAAAGCCCGGAATCCTTCGGTTGGATCAGAGTCAAGCGCTCGCCGGCTGCGTGTGCAAGCACCGACGCGAGCGCGAGCACTATGAAGGCGATCGCAACTCGTGTGTTGGGCACGTCTGCATCTCGGCGCTTCATGGTGCTCGACTCTCTACGTCTCTGAACTACGGCGCCGACGCCGCGCTCGCGGGCGCCGCCGGCGCCGTGGGCAGCGACACGCCCGGGCCGAGCGGGATGTCGGGGTTGACCGTCACGCCGGTGACGAAGTGGCGCGTATCGCCGAAGCAGCTGGTGGGCAGGCCCACCTTCTCCTCGTAGTGCAGGGTGACGCGCTTGCCCATCGCGGCGGTGATGTGGCGCGCCACGGTGTCGTCCCGCACCGTGAAGAGGAACTTCTCGACCGAGCTGCCGGGCAGCGAGACCAGCGCCAGTTCGCCCTCCCAGGTCTTGCAGACCCAGCCCTTGTGCGAGAACTTCTGCACCCAGCCGGCGCGCTCGCCGGAGGAATAGCTCCAGGTGAGCACCAGCCACAGGTAGGCGGCGAAGAGCAGCGCGAGGACGAGGAGCACGAGCAGCAGGCGGCGGATCCACATGGCAGGGGGCTGGGCAGGCGCCGGGGTCGGCGATGGCCCGCATCGTCGCACACCGGCGCGCCCGCTACGATGCGCGCCATCACCGCAAGGACACGCCATGCAACGCCGAACCCTGATCGCCGCCCTGTCGCTCACCCTGGCCGCCGGCCTCGCACAGGCGCAATCCCAGGCCTGGCCCACCAAGCCGGTGCGCATCGTCGTGCCGGCGCCGGCCGGCAGCTCGCTCGATCTCATCGTGCGCGCGATGAGCGAGAAGCTCGGCACGCGCTGGGGCCAGAGCGTGGTGGTCGAGAACAAGCCGGGCGCCGGCGGCATGCTGGGCGTGGACATCGCGGCCAAGGCCACCGACGGCCACACCTTCGCGATCGGCTTCAACGGGCCGGTGGCCTTCGCGCCCTACCTGTACCGCAAGATGCCCTACGACCCGACGAAGGACCTGGTGCCCATCGTCATGACCACCTCGCAGCCCAACGTGCTGGCGGTCAACGCCGACAAGGTGCCGGCCAGGACCGCCAAGGAGTTCGCCGACTGGCTGCGCGCGCAGGGCGGACGCGCCAACTACTCGTCGCTCGGCAACGGCAGCTCGGCGCACCTGACGATGGAGCTCTTCCTCGCCGAGGCTGGCGTGACGGCCACCCACATCCCTTTCAACGGGTCGCCGCCGGCGGCCATGGCGGTGGCCCAGGGTGAGGCCGACGCCACGTTCATGGTGGCGCCGGCGCTGCTGCCGCACGTGCGCAACCACAAGGTGCGCATGCTCGCGGTGAGCAGCACGCAGCGCCCCGATTCGCTGAAGGACCTGCCCACGCTCGCGTCGGCCGGCTTCCCGAACGTCGAGTCGCTGGCCTGGAACGGCCTCGTCGGCCCGATGGGCACGCCCGAGGCGGTGGTGGCCAGGGTCAACGCCGACGTCAACGAGGCGCTCAAGGACGCGCAGGTGAAGGCCGCGCTCGATGCGCAGGGCCTCACCGTCGTGGGCGGCAGCGCCGCCGACTTCAAGCGCGTGATCGACGGCGACGTGAAGCGCTGGGGCCCGGTGATCACGCGCCTGGGGATCAAGCTGGATTGAGCGGGCCCCTCGCCCGCT
>DASTJE010000129.1:0-3250 GCA_035716845.1 Burkholderiaceae bacterium | reverse complement strand
GCCACTGCCCCAGATCACCACCTCCGACGCCCCCGACTGCACCGCCTCGTGAAACCGCCGCATCAGCGCCGGGATCACGTGCGAGTTCTCCGGGTGGAAATTGTCCCCCGGCCCATACAGGTTGGTCGGCATCACGCTGCGGTAGTCGCGCCCGTACTGCCGGTTGTAGCTCTCGCACAGCTTGATGCCGGCGATCTTGGCGATCGCGTAGGGTTCGTTGGTGGGTTCCAACGGGCCGGTCAGCAGCGCCTCCTCGCGCATCGGCTGAGCGGCGTCTCGCGGGTAGATGCAGCTCGAGCCCAGGAACAGCAGGCGCTGCACGCCCGCGCGGTGCGCGGCGTCGATCACGTTGAGCTGGATGGCGAGGTTCTCGGCGATGAACTCCGCCGGGTAGGTGTTGTTGGCGTGGATGCCACCCACCTTGGCGGCGGCCAGCACCACGTGGTCGATGCGCTGGCGGGCAAAGAAGGCGCGCACCGCCGCCTGGTCGGTGAGGTCCAGTTCACTGCGCGGGGCGGTGACGAGGTTGCGGTAGCCCAGGGCCTGCAGGCGGCGCACGATGGCCGAGCCCACCATCCCGCGGTGGCCCGCCACGAAGATGGCGTCGTCGAGGCGGCGGCTCATGCGCCCGCCTCGCGCGCCACGGACACCGCGTGGCCGTGCGCCTTCAGCAGCGCGAGGCGGCGTGCCGCGTCAAGGTCCTCGGCCACCATCTCCGCGCACATCTGCTGCGCGGTGATCTCCGGTACCCAGCCGAGCTGGGAGCGCGCCTTCGACGCGTCGCCGAGCAGGGTCTCCACCTCCGCGGGCCGGAAGTAGCGCGGGTCGATGGCCACGACGCAATCGCCGACCTTCAGCGCCGGCGCCTTGTCGCCCGCGATCGCGGCAACGAAGGCCTTCTCGTCGACGCCCTGGCCTTCGAACCGTAGCGTCAGGCCGAGTTCGGCCGCCGTCCAGCGGATGAACTCGCGCACCGAATACTGCATGCCGGTCGCGATCACGTAGTCCTCGGGCCGCTCCTGCTGCAGCATCATCCACTGCATGCGCACGTAGTCCTTGGCGTGGCCCCAGTCGCGCAAGGCGTCGAGGTTGCCCATGTAGAGCCGCTTCTCCAGCCCCTGGGCGATGTTGGCCAGGCCACGCGTGATCTTGCGTGTCACGAAGGTCTCGCCGCGGCGCGGGCTCTCGTGATTGAAGAGGATGCCGTTGCAGGCGTACATGCCGTACGCCTCGCGGTAGTTCACGGTGATCCAGTAGGCATAGAGCTTGGCCACCGCGTAGGGGCTGCGCGGGTAGAAGGGCGTGGTCTCCCGCTGCGGGGTCTCCTGTACCAGGCCGTACAGCTCCGAGGTGCTGGCCTGGTAAAAGCGCGTCTTCTCGTGCAGGCCCAGCAGGCGGATCGCCTCCAGCAGCCTCAGCGTGCCGATGGCATCGACGTCGGCGGTGTACTCCGGCGCCTCGAAGCTCACCGCCACGTGGCTTTGCGCGCCGAGGTTGTACACCTCGTCGGGCTGCACCTGCTGCAGGATGCGCGTCAGGTTCGAGCTGTCGGTGAGGTCGCCGTAGTGCAGCACGAAGCGCTGGTGCTCGACGTGCGGGTCCTCGTAGATGTGGTCGATGCGCTGCGTGTTGAACGACGAGGCGCGCCGCTTGATGCCGTGCACCTCGTAGCCCTTGGCGAGCAGGAGCTCCGCCAGGTACGAGCCATCCTGGCCGGTCACGCCGGTGATGAGCGCTTTCTTCTGGGTCATGGGCAAGGGGGTCGCGCCCCCGTTTCTGGGCCGGGAAGGCGCTATTTTCGCCCGTACGAGTCCTCGAAGCGCACGATGTCGTCTTCCCCGAGGTAGCTGCCCGACTGCACCTCGATGATCTCGAGCGGCACCTTGCCGGGGTTGGCCAGGCGGTGCTTCTGGCCGAGCGGGATGTAGGTGCTCTGGTTCTCGGTCAGCGTCAGCACCTGGTCGCCGACCGTCACCTCGGCCGTGCCGGTGACGACGATCCAGTGCTCGGCGCGGTGGTGGTGCATCTGCAGGCTGAGGCTGGCACCGGGCTTGACGAGGATGCGCTTGACCTTGAAGCGCGGCCCGGCGTCGATGCTGTCGTACCAGCCCCAGGGGCGGTGCACCTTGCGATGGAAATTCTTCTCCTCGCGCCCCTGCGCCTCGAGCGCAGCGACGATCTTCTTGACGTCCTGGCTGCGCGCGCGGTCGGCCACCAGCACCGCATCGGACGTCTCGACCACCACCACGTCGTCGAGCCCGACCACGCTCACCAGCCGGCTCGTCGCGTGCACCAGGGTGTTGCGGCTGTCCTCGATCAGGGCGTCGCCGAGACGGGCGTTGCCCGCGGCGTCCTTGGGCGCCACCTGCCACACCGCGTCCCAGGCGCCGAGGTCGTCCCAGCCGGCGTCCAGGGCCACCATGCGGATCGGAAAGGCGCTGCCGGGGCAGCGCTCCATCACCGCGTAGTCGACCGACTCCGCGGGCACGGCGGCAAAGGCGTCGCGCCCCGGCCGCACGAATCGTTGGTCGACGCTGCATGCCGCCCACGCGGCCCGCGTCGCGCTCGCGATGTCGGTCCGGAACGCCTCCAGCGCGGCGAGCCAGACCGACGCGCGCACCACGAACATGCCGCCGTTCCAGCTGTAGTCGCCGGCCGCGACGTAGCGCTCGGCGGTGGCCGCATCGGGCTTCTCGACGAACTGCAGCACGCGTGCCGGCGCGCCGCCGGCGTCGGCCTCGGCGCGGATGTAGCCGTAGCCGGTCTCCGGCCGCGTCGGGCGGATGCCCAGCACCACCACCGCGCCTTCGGCCGCTGCAAGCACGGCGCGCCGCATGGCGGCGACGAAAGCCGCCTGGTCGGGGATCACGTGGTCGGCCGGGGTCACCACGAGCACCGGGTCCGCGCCGCCCTCCTGCGCCGCGAGAGCGGCCAGCGTCATCGCAGGTGCGGTGTTGCGCCCGACGGGCTCGAGCAGCACGCGCCCGGGCTCGGGCAGGATCTCGCGCAGCTGGTCGAGCACCATGAAGCGGTGCTCCTCGTTGCCCACCGTCAGCGGCGGCGCCACCGCGACATCGGGCCCCTTCAGCGCCCCCAGGCGCAGCACGGCCTGCTGGAACAGGCTGCGGTTGTCCGCCGTCAGCACCAGGAACTGCTTGGGATAGGCCGCGCGCGACAGCGGCCACAGGCGGGTGCCGCTGCCGCCGGCCATCACCACGGGTTGCACGGGGATCGGTGTCGTCATCGTCAG
>DASTJE010000128.1:0-3885 GCA_035716845.1 Burkholderiaceae bacterium | reverse complement strand
ATCCGGCCGTCGTCAGGGTCGCCCCGCTGGACAGGGCCGGACGCTGGCCTAAAGTGTGCTCTCTTCAAGGGTTCATCGCCAGGAGTCTTACCACCATGTCCATCCGCTCCGTTCACCGTGTCGCGCTCGTCGGTGCGGCCTGTGCCGCCCTCGCCGGTGCGCTGGCGCCCAGCACCGCCGCCGCACAGCAGAAGTTCGTCACCATCGGCACCGGGGGCGTCACCGGCGTGTACTACGCCGCGGGCGGCGCGATCTGCCGCCTGGTCAACAAGGACCGCGCCAAGCACGGCATCCGCTGCTCGGTGGAGTCCACCGGCGGCTCGGTGTTCAACGTCAACACCATCAAGGCCGGCGAGCTCGACTTCGGCTTCGCGCAGAGCGACGTGCAGTTCAACGCGCTCAAGGGTGTGGGTGCCTTCAAGGACGCCGGCGCCTGGGGCGACCAGCGTGCCGTGTTCTCGGTGCACCCGGAGCCCTTCACCGTACTGGCGCGCAAGGAAGCCAACGTCAAGGGCTTCGCCGACTTCAAGGGCAAGCGCTTCAACGTCGGCAACCCCGGCTCGGGCACGCGCGCCTCGATGGAGGAGATGCTGGGCGCGATGGGCTGGAAGCTGGGCGACTTCGCGCTCGCCTCCGAGCTCAAGGCCGACGAGCACGGCCCCGCGCTGTGCGACGGCAAGATCGACGGCTTCTTCTACGGCGTGGGCCACCCCAGCGCCAACATCCAGGACCCGACCACCGCCTGCGGCGCCAAGCTGGTGTCGCTCACCGGCCCGGCGATCGACAAGCTGGTGGCCGACAAGCCGTATTACGCCAAGGCGGTGATCCCGGGCGGGCTGTATCCCAACAACCCGGAGGCCACCAACACCTACGGCGTGCTCGCCACGGTCGTGGCCTCCGGCAAGGTCCCGGCCGACACCGTCTACCAGGTGGTCAAGGCGGTGTTCGACAACTTCGACGAGTTCAAGAAGCTGCACCCGGCGCTGGCCAACCTGAAGCCCGAGAACATGGTCAAGGACGGCCTGTCGGCGCCGCTGCACGACGGCGCCGCGCGCTACTACAAGGAAAAGGGCTGGATCAAGTAAGGCCCCTGGGGCGGGCCGCCCGCCCTTGATCCCCCGAGGGCGAGGCCGCGGCTTCGCCCTTCGTCTTCCTGCACCAGGAGCGGCGCCGCATGGCCACCGACATCGAGAAGGCCCCCGAGGCCCTGCAGCAACTCGTCGCCGAAAGCGATACCGGCGGCCGCAAGCCGCGGGGCCTGACGGCCGGCGTGATCTTCACGGTGTCGATGGCCTGGGCCCTGTTCCAGCTCTGGTACGCCTCGCCGCTGCCCTTTGCGTTCGGCGTGGGCATCCTCAACGACACCGAGGCGCGTGCGCTGCACCTGGGTTTCGCGCTGTTCCTGGCCTTCCTGGCGTGGCCCGCGTTCAAGCGTTCGCCGCGCGAGCGCGTGCCGCCACTGGACTGGGCCTTTGCGCTCGCCGGCGCGTTCGCCGGCGCCTACCTGCTGCTGTTCTACCGCGAGCTGGCCACGCGGCCCGGGCAGCCGACGGCGCTGGACATCGTGGCGGCATGCATCGGCCTGGCGCTGCTGCTCGAGGCGACGCGGCGCGCGGTGGGCTGGCCGATGGCGGTGCTGGCGTGCCTGTTCATCGCCTATGCGATGTTCGGCCCCTACATGCCCGAGGTGCTGCAGCACAAGGGCGCCTCGCTGAACCGGCTGCTCTCGCACCTGTGGCTCACCACCGAGGGCGTGTTCGGCATCGCGCTGGGTGTGTCCACCGGCGCGATCTTCGTCTACGTGCTGTTCGGCGCGCTGCTCGACCGCGCCGGCGGCGGCAACTACATGATGCAGGTGAGCTTCGCGGCGCTCGGCCACCTGCGCGGCGGGCCGGCCAAGGTGGCGGTGGTGAGCTCGGCGCTCAACGGCATGATCAGCGGCTCGTCGGTGAGCAACGTGGTCAGCGGCGGCATCTTCACGATCCCGCTGATGAAGAAGTCCGGCTACGGCGGCGTCAAGGCCGGCGCCATCGAGACCATGAGTTCGGTCAACGGCCAGATCATGCCGCCGGTGATGGGCGCGGCGGCCTTCCTGATGGTGGAGTACGTGGGCATCCCCTACTCCGACATCGTCAAGCACGCGTTGCTGCCGGCGGTGCTGAGCTACATCGGGCTGCTCTACATCGTGCACCTGGAAGCGCTCAAGCTCGGCATGCAGCCGCTGGTCAAGCGCACGCCGCGCCCGCTGGGCGACAAGCTGCTGCGGCTGGGCATCGGCCTGTCCGGCAGCGTGATCGTGGTGGCACTGCTGTACTACCTGTTCGCGGCGCTGAAGGCCGCGCTGGGCGACGCGGCGCCCTGGGCCATCGGCGCGGTGATGCTTGCGCTGTACGGCGTGAGCATCACGGCCGCCGCGCGCAGCCCCGACCTGCCCGAGGACATCGATATCGACAACCCGAGTGCGCTGGACACCTGGCCCACGGTGCGCGCCGGGCTGCACTACCTGATGCCCATCGGCACGCTGATCTGGTGCCTGATGGTCGAGGAGATGTCGCCTGCCCTGTCGGCCTTCTGGGCCATCGCGGTGCTGATCGTGCTGATGCTCACGCAGTGGCCGCTGATCCGCCTCGTGCGCGGCCAGGGCATGGCCGGCACCTGGGCGCGCGGCGCGCGAGAGGTCATCGACGGCCTGGCCGACGGCTCGCGCAACATGATCGGCGTGGGCGTGGCCACGGCCACCGCAGGCATCATCGTCGGCGGCATCACGCTCACCGGCCTGGGCCTGCGCATGACCGAGTTCGTCGAGTTCGTGAGTCAGGGCAACGTGATGGTGATGCTGCTGTTCATCGCCTTCGTCTGCCTGGTGCTCGGGCTGGGCGTGCCCACCACCGCCAACTACGTGCTGGTGGCCACGCTGATGGCTCCGGTGGTGGTGGAGCTGGGCGCGCAGAGCGGCCTCATCATCCCGCTGATCGCGGTGCACCTGTTCGTCTTCTACTACGGGATCATGGGCGACATCACGCCGCCGGTGGGGCTGGCCACCTTCGCGGCGGCGGCGATCTCGGGCGAGGACGCCATACAGACCGGCATCCAGGGCAGCGTCTACGCGCTGCGCACCGTGATCCTGCCCTTCATCTGGATCTTCAATCCGACGCTGCTGCTGATCGACACCGGCGCGTGGTGGGACGTGCTGCTGGTCGTGGTGGCCTCGACGCTCGCGATGCTTGCCTTCGCCGCGCTGACGATGAACTGGATGCGCGTGAAGTGCCGCGCCTGGGAGTGGGTGGCGCTGGCCGTGGCCACGCTGTTCCTGTTCCGCCCCGATTTCTTCATGGACTTCGTCGGCCCGGAATACCGCAGCGAGCCGGCCTCCACGGTGTTCGAGGTCGCCGGTCGGCTGCCGGCCGGCGATCGGCTGGTGCTGGTGATCGCCGGCACCACGATCGAGGGCGACGAGCTGCGCAAGACGGTGGCGGTGAACCTCGGCGCGGCCGAGGCCGACGGCCGCAAGCGGCTCAACGCCGCGGGCCTCACCTTGGTGTCGCTCGGCGGCCAGCTGCAGGTCGCCGGCGTCAAGTTCGGCAGCGCGGCGCGCAAGAGCGGTTTCGAGCAGGGTTTCGAGATCGCCGAGGTCAAGGTGCCCAGCGGTCGCCCGTCGGCGCACTGGTTCTACCTGCCGGGGTTCGCCCTGCTCGTGCTGGTGTGGCTGGCGCAAGGGCGGCGCATGAAGGCGCAGGAGGCGGCCTCGTGAACGCCGACGACACGCACGTCATCCACCGCAGCCTGCGTGCCACCCCGCCGGTGGCCGTGGGCGGCGAGGGCGTCTGGCTGATCGACGCGGCGGGCCGGCGCTACCTGGATGCCAGCGGCGGTGCGGCCGTCTCC
>DASTJE010000127.1:0-11983 GCA_035716845.1 Burkholderiaceae bacterium | reverse complement strand
AAGCCGAGCACGACGCGGCGCGTCATCGCGCTCTTCTTCTCGATCTTCGTCACCACGACGGCCCCGATGTCGGCCGTGTTGGCCACGTGCGTGCCGCCGCAGGGCTGCAGGTCCACGCCCTCGATGTCGATCACGCGCACGCGGCCCAGTCCGCGCGGCGGCTGCACGCTCATGCTGCGCACCAGCCCCGGGTTGGCGTCGAGCTCGGCCTCGCTGATCCAGCGGTGGCGCACCGGGCGCGCCTCGGCCACCAGGCGCGCGATGCCGGCGGTCAGCGCCTCCTTGTCGAGCGGCTCGTTCATGTGGAAGTCCAGGCGCGCGTAGTCGCGCGTAATCGAGCACCCGTCCACCGGGTGCGGCACCAGCGCGCACAGCAGGTGCGTGGTGGTGTGAAAGCGCATGTGGGCGCGGCGGCGCGCCACATCGATGCGGGCCGTCACCGCCGTGCCCGGCGCGAACGCCGCCAGGTTCGCGTCCGGCGCGGTCAGGTGCACGATGGCGCCCGCATGCGCCTTGCTCTTGCGCGTGTCGACCACCGCGAGCACCGCGCCGCCGTCGCCCGCAAGCGTGCCCGCATCGCCGGCCTGCCCGCCGCCCAGCGGGTAGAACACGGTGCGGTCGAGGATCACGCCGCCTTCGTCCAATGCCACCACGCGGGCGCTGCATTCGGCCAGGGTGGCGTCTTCGCGGAACAGTTCGTCGGTCATCGGAGAAAGCGTCAGTGGCTGCACAGGGTGACGGGGCCGCGCGGCGTGTCGAGCTCGGCCGTGATCGACGGCCCGGCGCCCAGCGCCTGCGGCGCAATGCCGTCAAGCGCGAGCGTAGCCGACCAGGCCGCGGGCACGCCACGCCAGGCGAGCCCGCGCAGCGTCACGCCGCTGGGCGGCATCGCATCGCCGGGATGCACCGCGCCCCACTCGATCAGCGTCGGCCACGCGCCGCCGGCCAGCAGGGCACCGTCGTCGCGCACCGCGATGCGCCACTCCAACCGTCCCGCGGGCGTGTCGCGCGAGGCCGCAAGGGCCCTTCCGGCGTCGCAGCCGGCCGCGCCGAGCGCGGCCAGCGCGGCATCGAGCCCGGCCACGCGTGCCACCCAATGCACCAGCCGCGGGCCCTGGCGCAGGTCCAGCATGTCGAGGCCGAACCAGCGGGCCCGCCCGGGCGGCGCTGCCGACGGATCGATGGCGATGATCTCGAAGTAGGCGCGCGGCCAGGCCTTGCTGCCGATCGCGAACACACGGTTGTGCGTGCCCATCAGCGGGTGCGTGCCGCCGGCGATGGGCGTCAGGCCCAGCGTCGCCTCGCACCATTGCACGCCCTCGTCGAGCGTGCGCGCGGCCACGACCAGATGGTCGAGCGCGAGATGCGTGCTCACAGCGCGAGCGTGCCGTCGATGCACGCCGCCACGTCGCCGCCGATCCACACCGTGTCGCCCTCTTGCCGCACATGCACGCGGCCGGCGCGGCCGAGCGCCGTCCCCTGGGCGGCGACGTAGCGCGACGGCGCACGACCCGACTCGATGAGCCACTGCGCCAGTGCCGCATTGAGGCTGCCGGTGACAGGATCCTCTGCCAGTCCGCCCCCGGCAGCCGGAAAGAAGGCACGCACCTCGAAGGCCGGCGCGTCGGCCGAGCCGGTGGCAGCTTCCGGCCCCACCACCCCCACCTTGCCCGGCACGAGGGTCGGCCCGACGACGCCGACCTCGAAGTCCGACTCGCTGCCGAGCAGCGGCCGGCAGGCGCGCACCGCCTCCGCGCTGGCCAGCATCACCGCCTTCCAGCCCGGGCCGTTGTCGCAGTGCTGGTGCGCGACGATGGCCTCGCGCGGCACCTGGAGGAAGCGCGCAACGCGCATCACCTCGTCCTCGTCGAGCGGCCCTTGGCGGCGCCGAGGCGGCGCCGCGAAGGCCAGCCGCGTCCCGTCGCGGCGGATACGCACCAGGCCCACGCCGCATTGCTGCACGACCACACCGTGCTCGCGCGAGCGCCCGCCCGCGGCGAGCCAGGCGTGGCAGCTGCCGAGCGTGGGGTGGCCGGCAAACGGGAGTTCGACCGTGGGCGTGAAGATGCGCACGCGGTAGTCGGCCGCCGGCTCGGTGGGTGGGAGCAGAAAGGTGGTCTCCGACAGGTTGGTCCAGCGCGCGAAGGACGCCATCTGCGCCTCGCTCAGGCCCTCGCCGTCGATCACCACCGCAAGCGGGTTGCCGAGCAGGGGACGGTCGGTGAACACGTCGAGCTGCCGGAAGCGGCGCGTCCGCGGCGTGCTCATCGGCGGCTCCCCAGCACGCCGGCCAGCGTGGCGATGCCGGCCTCGATCTGCGCCGGCGCGACGGTGACGAAGGACAGCCGCAAGGTCCCCGTGCGCGGTGCCTGCGCATAGAACGGCGCCCCGGGCACGAAGGCCACGCCGGCCTGCACCGCGCGCGGCAGCAGCGCCATGGCGTCGAGGCCGGGCGCGAGTTCGAGCCAGAAGAACATTCCGCCGCGCGGCACCGTCCACGTGGCCAGCCCGTCCATGTGCCGCTCGAGCGCCGCGGCCATGGCGTCGCGCTGGGCACGGTAGCGCGCGCGGATGGCCTCCACGTGGCCCTCGAGCATGCCGCCGGCCAGCACCTCGTGCACCAGGCGCTGGCTGAAGATGCCGGTGTGCAGGTCGGCCGCCTGCTTGGCCTGCAGCAGCTTCGGGTACAGCGCGCGTGGCGCCACGACGTAGCCCAGGCGCAGCCCCGGCGCCAGCACCTTGGAGAACGAGCCGAGGTACAGCACGCCTTGTGGCCAGCGCGCCGCCAGCGCACGCGGCGGAGGCGCGTCGTACCAGAGGTCGCCGTAGGGGTTGTCCTCCACCAGCGGCAGCCCGGCGCGCGCGGCGGCAGCCACCAGCGCCTCGCGCCGCGCCTCGGAGTAGACATGGCCGGTGGGGTTCTGGAAGTTCGGCAACAGGTAGGCGAAGCGCGCGCCGCGGGCCGCCGCCTCGAACGCCTGCGGCTGGGGGCCCTCGCCGTCGGACGCCACGCCCTCGATGGCCGGCTCGTAGGGCGTGAAGGCCTGCAGCGCACCGAGGTAGGTGGGCGTCTCGACCAGCACGCGCGCGCGCTGGTCGATCAGCACCTTGGCCGCCAGGTCGAGGCCCTGCTGCGAGCCGTTGGTCACCAGCACCTGGTCGGGCGACACGTCCATGCCCTGCGTCGCCTTCAGGTGCTGCGCCACCCATTCGCGCAGCGGCGCATGGCCCTCGCTCGCCGCGTACTGCAGGGCCTCGCGCGGCGCGTCGCGCAGCACGCGCGCAGCGGCCTCGCGCATCGCGTCGACCGGAAAGGTCTCGGCGGCCGGCAGCCCGCCGGCCAGCGAGACGACGCCGGGCTGCTCGGTGAGCTTGAGGATCTCGCGGATCACCGACGGGTTCATGCGTTCGGCGCGGCGCGCCAGCGTGAAGGGGGAAGCAAGGCTCATCGACACACTCCAGCAGAAAGTCGGGCAGGTCGCGCAGCGTCAGCGCGCCGCGGTGGTGCGCATCGTGACGGGCATGCGCTTGCCGAGCGCCACCACGCCGGCGACGGCCAGCGCGAACAGCACGGTCGCGCCGTCCAGGCGTTCGCCCAGCAACGGCACCGCGGCGAGCAGCGCGAGGAAGGGCTGCAGCAACTGCACCTGGCTGACCCGCATCACGCCTCCCAGCGCCAGCGCGCGGTACCAGGCGAAGAAGCCCAGCCACATGGAGAACAGCGTGACATAGGCAAAACCCAGCCAGGCCGTCGGCCGCACGGCCAGGGCCTGAGCGGGCCAGGTGGCGAGCATCACCGGCAGGGTCAGCGGCAGCGACAGCACGAGCACCCAGCAGATCACCTGCTCGGCCGGCAGCCGCAGCGACACGCGCGCCCCGGCCACATAGCCCACCGAGGCGCTGGCCACGGCCAGCAGCAGCAGGCCGTCCGCGGCACTCAACGCGCCACCGCCGGCGAGGGCCGCGAAGGCGAGCACCAGCGCGCAGCCCAGCAGCGCGCAGGCCCAGAAGCCCGGCGAGGCGCGCTGGCGCAACCACAGCGCAGCCGCAACCGCGGTGCCCAGCGGCAGCACGCCGGTGACCACCGCGGCGTGCATGGCGTCGACCTTGCGCAGGGCCAGGGCCAGGAACAGCGGGAATCCGACCACGGTGCCCAGCGCACACACCGCGAGGGCTGGCCCATGCGCGCGCAGCGGCCACGCGGCGCCCACCGCCCGCAGGTAGACGATCGACAGCAGGCCCGCCAGCGCCGCGCGCCCGGCCGTGACGAAGACCGGAGGCAGCTGCGGCGCCGCGGCATCGCCCACCGCGAGCCGCGTCATCGGCAGCGTGAGCGCGAAGATCGCCACGCCGAGCAGGCCGAGCGCGAAGCCGCGCGTAGTGTCGTGCGGGCTGGTCGTCACGAGCGCAGCATCCACAGTGCCGTGGCAGCCAGCACCGCGGCCATGACGCGGTTGAACCACACCAGGCGCGAGCCCGCCGCCAGCCAGCGGCGCAACGCCGCGCCCGCGGCCGCGTAGGTGAAGTTGCTGGCCAGACCGTACAGCGCGGCGATCGGCACCACCCACGCCAGGCGCGTGGCCACCTGGCCCTCGACCGCGATCCAGGTGCCCGCGATGGTCAGCGCGTTGAGCCAGGCCTTGCCGTTGACGAACTGCAACGCCACGCCGCGCGCGAAGCCGACGTCCAGCTGGCTGTGCGCCGCCACCGCCCCCAGGCTGGGCACGGTGCGCGCCAGGCGCCACGCCAGCCACAGCATGTACGCCGCACCGGCCACGCGCACGGCCATCGCGAGCGCCGGCACCGTCGTGACCAGCGTGCCCAGGCCGGCCGCACAGGCCACCAGCAACAGGCACCAGCCGAAGGGCACCGCGACGACGAAGCGCATCGCGTGGCGCAGGCCGTGGTTGGCTCCCATCGCCGCCGACAGCGTGGTGTTCGGCCCCGGCGTGAACGCCATGGCAGTGGCGTAGGCGAGCAGGGCGGCGAGTTCGGTCGGCGGCATGCCGCGAGTCTAGGTGGCGTCATCGATACAGCAACAGTACACTTTGCCGGCTGCTGCGCCGGTCTGTATGGCACAGGGCACCGGTACAGATGCCCCCCATCCCCGAGTCGCCGCCCCCCGACACCCCCGCCCTGGCGCGCGGGACACTGGCCACTCTGGGCGAACAACTGGCCGCCTGGTACGCGCAGCGCATCCGCGAGCGTGCCCTGGCGCCCGGGGCGTGCCTGCCCTCGGTACGCGCCGCCGCGCGTCGCCACGGCCTGTCGCCCAGCACCGTGGTGGCCGCCTACGACCTGCTGCAGGCACAAGGCCTCGTGGAAGCCCGCGCCCAGCGCGGGTTCTTCGTGCGCGAGAGCATGCCGAGCCCGGTCCGGCCGCGCATGCCGGTTCGGCCCTTGCCGCCGCTGGATGCCGCCACGCTGGTGCGCAGCATGTTCGAGCACCAGGGCGCGCGGGCCCCGTCACCGGGCATCGGCACCTTGCCGGCCGACTGGCTCGACCTGCCGCTGCTGCACGGTGCGCTGCGGCGCGCGATGGCCGAGGACCGGCGCGACCCGACCAGCCTGCGCTACGGCGATCCGGCAGGCGACGCGCGACTGCGCGGCGCGCTCGCCCGGCGCCTGGGCGACTTCGGCATCGCGGCCGACGCGGGCCAGATCGTGACCACCGTGGGCGCCACCGCTGCGCTCGACCTCGTCTCGCACCTGCTGCTGGCCCCCGGCGACAGCGTGCTGGTCGACGAGCCGGGCTGGCCGGTGGAATTCGCACGCCTGGCGCAGATGGGCGTCAAGTGCGTGCCGGTGCCGCGCGCGGCCGACGGCCCCGACCGCGTCGCCCTGCGGCGCCTGCTCGAAGGCTGGCAGCGCCCGGACAAGCCACGCGCGCTGATCACGGTGTCGGTGCTGCACAACCCGACCGGCAGCACGCTGACCCTGGCGGCCGCGCACGAGTTGCTCAAGCTTGCGGAGGCGCACGACCTCACGCTGGTGGAAGATGACACCTATGCTTGGCTGGCCCCCGCCCAGGCGCCGCGCCTGGCCGCGCTCGACCAGCTGCAGCGCACGGTCTACATCGGCGGCTTCGCCAAGATCCTCACCCCCAACTGGCGCGTGGGCTACCTGGCGGCGGCGCCGGCCCTGGTGGAGCGCGCGATCGACCGCAAGCTGCTGACGACGCTGGCCGCTCCCGGGCTGACCGAGCGCGCGCTGGCCATCGCGCTCGAGCAGGGCACCCTGCGTCGCCATGCCGAACGCGTGAGCCAGCGCCTCGAGGCGGCCCGCCAGCGCAGCGCGCGCCTGGCGCGCGAGGCCGGCTTCGCCTTCGCCGCGCCCCCCCAGGGGCTGTTCGGCTGGCTCGACACCGGCGTGAACAGCGACGCGCTGTCGCAGCGCCTGCACGCCGAGGGCTGGTTGCTGGCCCCTGGCAGCCTGTTCCTGGCGACGCCGCGCAGCACGCCGCTGATGCGCGTCAACTTCGCCGCGGCCCAGGACGCACGCCTGTGGCGCGCCCTGCGCACGGCCTGCGACGCGCTCGGGGGGCACCCGACGCTCAAAGTGGGGGCTGTTACGAGCGGTAATGAGACGTACCATTCACCCGAGGCGATCGCGCCGGAGCCGTCTGCTTGACTTTTGAATCCACCCTCCCGCTGGGCGAACCCGAACTGATGCGAGTGAGCGCCTTCGAGCGCTACCTCGAGGAGTTGCGGCGTGAGAGCGGTGATGCGTCGCTGACGCGCCTGTCCTCGCTCAATCCCTCGCTGCTGCAGGACCTGCTGCGCTTCGAGCAGGACGGCCGTCGCACCGAGCTGCTGGAGGTGATCGCCGCCTGCGTGCGTCATGCACGGCCGCTGGCCGTCTACCTGCAGTGCGGCGTGCGCGTGGTGCCGCTCACGGTGTTCCCCCTCGAACGCCTGGTGCACTGCCCGCTGCCGATGCACGAATTCCTCGCGATGCGCCTGTCCGACATGGTCGTGCTGCGCGTGGAGCCCGCGGTGCTGCGCGCGCCGGGCGACCCCGAGGAGGCGCTCGTGGGCGAGCCGCACCTGTACTACCCGCTGGGGCCCGTCACCTGGGAGCTGGCGATGCGCGGCTCGCGCGAGGCCCTGCTGCCGGAGATCGCCGGCCCGGCCGCCTACCGGGTGGCGCTGGGCACCAACCTGCGCGACGTGGTGCTCACCGGCGTGGTGCAGGCCGCCGTCACGCGGCTGCAGCGCGTCAGCGCCAACCTGCGCGAGATGGCCGAGTGGCCGGGCCTGAACCGCGCGCGCGCGATGCGCCTGCTCAATGCGCTGTACCTGCAGGGCGGCCTCATCGTCAGCCGCACGCATCCGGTGGCCAGCAACGAGAGCTGGTTCGGCAGCACGCGCAGCTGATCATCCGGCGCGCGACGCCAGCGCCTCCCAGCGTTCCAGCGCGGCCATCAATTCGTCCTCGATCTGCGCCGAGCGTCCGTGCAGGGCCGCCGCACGCTGCGGATCGCGCGCGTAGAGCGCGGCATCGGCGGTGAGCTCGCCGATCGACTTCTGCTCGGCCTCCAGCGCCTCGATGCGCGCCGGCAAGGCCTCGAGCTCGCGCTGTTCCTTGTAGCTGAGCTTGCCGCGCGCGGCCGCCGGCGCGGGTGCCGGGGCAGGTGACGGCGCGGGCACGGGCGCCGTCACCGCGGACGGCGGCGCCACGCGCGCGCGCTCGCGCTGCGTCAGCCAGTCGGTGATGCCGCCCTCGTACTCGCGCCACAGCCCGGGCCGGCCGCCGAAGTCCGCATCGCCCTCCCAGGCGACGATGCTGGTGACGACGTTGTCGACGAAGCGCCGGTCGTGGCTGACCAGGAAGGCCGTGCCGCGGTAGTCGGCCAGCAGCGCCTCGAGCAGCTCGAGCGTCTCGATGTCGAGGTCGTTGGTCGGCTCGTCGAGCACGATCACGTTGGCCGGCAGCGCGAACAGGCGCGCCAGCAGCAGGCGGTTGCGCTCGCCGCCCGACAGCGTGCGCACCGGCGAATGGGCCCGTTCGGGCGCGAACAGGAAGTCGCCGAGGTAGCTCATCACGTGCTTGCGCGCGCCGCCGATCTCGACCCACTCGCTGCCCGGGCTGATGGTGTCGGCCAGCGTGGCGTCGAGCCTCAGGCCCTCGCGCAGCTGGTCGAAGTAGGCCACCTGCAGGTTGCTGCCGCGGCGCACGCGGCCGCCGCGGGGCTCGACCTCGCCGAGGATGAGCTTGAGCAGCGTGGTCTTGCCGGCGCCGTTGGGGCCGACCAGGCCGACCTTGTCACCGCGCAGGAAGGTGGCGCTGAAACGGTCGATCAGCGACGGGCCCTCGCCGAAGCGCATCGACACGTCGACCAGCTCGGCGACGAGCTTGCCGCTGGGCACGCCGGCGTCGAGCTCGAGCCGCACCTGCCCCACCTGCTCGCGCCGCGCCGCGCGCTCGGCGCGCAGGCGTTCCAGGCGCGCCACGCGGCCGACGCTGCGCGTGCGCCGCGCCTCCACACCCTTGCGCACCCACACCTCCTCGGCTGCCAGCAGCCGGTCGGCGCGCGCATTCGCCAGCGCCTCGGCCTCCAGTTCACGCGCCTTGGCCGCCTCGTAGGCCGCATAGGCCCCGGGATAGCTGCGCAGCACGCCGCGGTCGAGCTCGACGATGCGCGTGGCCACCGCATCGATGAAGGCGCGGTCGTGCGAGACCATCACGATGGCCCGGCGCGACTCGACGAGCAGGGTCTGCAGCCACTCGATCGCGTCGAGGTCGAGGTGGTTGGTCGGCTCGTCGAGCAGCAGCACGTCGGGCTGCGCCACCAGCGCCTGCGCCAGCGCGACGCGCTTCCTGGTGCCACCCGACAGCGCCCCGACGCGCGCCGTGCCGTCCAGGTGCAGGCGCTGCAGCGTTTCGGCCACGCGCTGCTCCCAGGTCCAGCCGCCCAGCGCCTCGAGCCGAGTCTGCAGCGCGTCGAGGTCCGCGCCCGGCGAACCGTGAGGCTCGCCATGCCGGCTCGCATGTGCCTCGTAGCGCGCGCGCAGGACGCGCGCCTCGGCCACCCCGTCGGCGACGACGTCGAACACGGCGGCGGCCGCGTCGAAGATCGGTTCCTGCGGCACGTAGAAACGCGCGAGGCCTTGCTGCACCTGCAGCACGCCGTCGTCGGGCCGCTCCAGGCCGACGAGGATCTTCAGCAGCGAGGACTTGCCCGCACCGTTGCGGCCGATCAGCGCCACGCGCTCGCCGGCCTCGAGCGCGAACGCCGCACCGTCGAGCAGGGGCACGTGGCCGAACGCCAGGTGGGCGTCGCTCAGGGTCAGCAGGGTCATCGCGAAATTGTCGGCGACGTACGATTGCCCCATGCTCGCCGCCCGCCCCTGGCTCAAGCCGCACAGCCGCCACCTCGAACAGCACATCGCGCGCGCCACCGCCGCAGCCCCGGTCGACGAGGTCGACACCGAGCTGCATCGCCTGGTGCGGCGCAACCGCGGCATCCACGACGAGGACGGGATCAACCTGAACCCGGCCTCCAACGTGATGAACCCGCGCGCCGAGGCGCTGCTGGCCGCCGGACTGGGCTCGCGCGCCTCGCTCGGCCATCCGGGCGACAAGTACGAGATGGGCCTGCAGGCGATGGAGCGCATCGAGGTCACCGCGGCCGAACTGGCCGCCGAGGTGTTCGACGCCCCCTACGTCGAGCTGCGCGTCGGCTCGGGCGCGCTGGCCAACCTGTACGTCTTCATGGCCACGTGCCGGCCGGGCGACACGATCATCGCGCCGCCGGCGGCGATCGGCGGCCACGTCACCCACCACGGCGCGGGCGCCGCCGGGCTGTACGGGTTGCGCACGGTGAACGCGCCGGTGCAGGCCGACGGCTACACAGTGGACGTCGACGCGCTGCGCCGCGTGGCGCACGAGGTGAAGCCGCGGCTCATCACGCTGGGGGGCAGCCTCAACCTGTTCGAACACCCGGTGGCTGCGGCGCGCGGCATCGCCGACGAGGTCGGCGCGCGCCTGATGTTCGACGCCGCGCACCTGTCGGGCATGATCGCCGGCCGCGCCTGGCGCAACCCGCTGGCCGAGGGGGCGCACGCGATGACGATGAGCACCTACAAGAGCCTGGGCGGCCCGCCCGGCGGGCTCGTCGTGGGCACCGATGCGGCGCTGTTCGAGCGCATCGACGCCATCGCCTACCCCGGGCTGACCGCCAACTTCGACGCCGGAAAGACCGCCGCCCTGGCGCTCGGCCTGCTGGACTGGAAGGCGCACGGCGCCGCGTACGCGCGCGCCATGCAGGCCACCGCGCGCGCGCTGGCCTCCTCGCTGGCCGACACGCACGGCCTGCCGGTGTTCGCGCGCGAGCGCGGAGGCACGCAGTCGCACCAGTTCGCGCTGGAGGCCGAACGCTGGGGCGGCGGCCAGGCCGCCGCGCGCCAACTCGAGGCGGCGCGCCTGCTGGCCTGCGGCATCGGCCTGCCGAGGCCCGAGGTGCCGGGCGACGTCAACGGCCTGCGCCTGGGCGTGCCCGAGATCGTGCGCCTGGGCTTCGGCCCCGAACACATGGGCGAACTCGGCGCGCTGATCGCCGAGGCCCTGGCCGCGCCGGAGCGCGCCGCGGCGGCCGCCGAGTCGGTGACGGCGTTGCGGCGGCGCGTGGCCCAGGGGCCGCTGCGCTTCGTGCGCGCATGACGGCCGCAGGGCGGCAGCGATGAGGCGGCCCGTGGACCTGTCGCACGCCTGTCGGCTCCTCAACCACGGGCCGACCGTGCTCGTGAGCGCGGCGCACGAGGGGCGGCGCAACGTGATGGCCGCCGCGTGGTCGATGCCGGTCGAGTTCACGCCGCCGCGCATCGCGGTGGTGATCGACAAGAGCACCTACACGCGCGAGCTGGTGCTGGCCAGCGGGTGTTTCGCCCTCAGCGTGCCGGGGCGCGCGCTGGCCGACCTGACCTTCAGCGTGGGCAGCCTGTCGGGCCGCGCGCTGTGCGCGGCGGGCAGCGACAAGTTCGCGCGCTTCGGCATCGCCACCCACGCCGGACCGGTGCTCGGCCTGCCGCTGGCGAGCGACGCGGTGGCCTGGCTCGAGTGCCGCCGCATCGCCGAGCCGCATGCCGAGGCCGCCTACGACACCGTGTTCGGCGAGGTCGTGTCGGCCGCCGCCGACGACCGGGTGTTTCGCGACGGACGCTGGCACTTCGGCGACGACAACGCCGCACTGCACACGCTGCACCACCTGGGCGGCGGACGCTTCGCGGTGGCGGCGCAGACGGTGCAAGCGCGCGTGCTCTGAGGGCCCCGCGAATCGGGGCGCGACGCCCCCCGTGCTCACGATCTCGGTGCCGCCACCTCCAGCGTGGCGCGCACGCGCCAATGCCGCCACAGCCAGGCCATCGCGGCGAAGCCCAGCATCAGCGCCAGGGCGCCCCACCACTCGGTCAGGTTCTCGATGCGGTCCTCGACGCCGGCGTGCTTGGCGAGCGACGCGAACGCATGCGCCAGGGCGATCGCCGTCACGAAGGCCAGGAGTCCGCGCTGCACCCGCAGCCAGGCGCGCGGCGTGGCGAGGCTGCGCGCGCGGTCCAGGAACTGCGCCGCGCGCGCGAACAGCAGCATCGCCAGGAAGGTGCCGCCGAAATAGGACAACGTGCCGGAGCGCCGCAGCCAGCGGTAGGCGGCACCTTCGCTGCCGAGGAAGGCGGCGTACACCGCCAGCATGGCGGCCGCGCCGGCACCCAGCAACGCCATCACGAGGGCGTCGCGGCGCGCCAGACCGCCGCAGGCGAAGACCCTCGCGGCGACCAGCCAGGTCAATGCCTGCAGCACGGCCCCCGTGATCACCAGCAGCCGGAACAGCAGGTTGGCCAGGCCATGGCGGGCCATGCGGCTGATCGACACGCAGTCGGCGACGAAGGGGTTGCAGGGCACCTCGCGGCCCTCGTTGAACAGGAAGAGCGCGACCAGCGCGGCCAGCGTCGGCAGCAGTGCTGCCATGAGCGGCAGTGGCCACAAC
>DASTJE010000126.1:0-28381 GCA_035716845.1 Burkholderiaceae bacterium | reverse complement strand
TGATCCTCGGGGTGCTCGGGTTGATGACCTGGCAGTTGTGGCCCTATCTCAGCGCGACGCTGGGACGCTGATCGGGCACGGAGAACAAGAACATGGGTTTGATCAGTCTCGCCATCTGGCTGCCGATCGTCGCGGGCGTTTTGCTGCTGGCGCTCGGCCGCGATGAACACGCCAAGGCCGTGCGCTGGATGGCGCTCGTCGCCGCCGTCGTCAGCTTCCTCGTCACCATCCCGTTGATCACCGGCTTCGACAGCAGCACCGCGGCGCTGCAGTTCCAGGAAAACTTCGCCTGGATCGACCGTTTCCGTGTGCGCTACCACCTGGGGCTGGACGGCATTTCGGTGTGGTTCGTGCTGCTGACGGCCTTCATCACGATCATCGTGGTGATGGCGGCCTGGGAGGTCATCACCGAGCGCGTGGCCCAGTACATGGGCGCCTTCCTGATCCTCTCGGGGCTGATGGTGGGCGTGTTCTGCGCGGTCGACGGGCTGCTGTTCTACGTCTTCTTCGAGGCCACGCTGATCCCGATGTACATCATCATCGGCGTGTGGGGCGGGCCGCGGCGCGTCTATGCGGCGTTCAAGTTCTTCCTGTACACGCTGCTCGGCTCGCTGCTGATGCTGGTCGCGCTGCTGTACCTGTACTACAAGTCCGGCGGCAGCTTCGCCATCCTCGACTGGCACAAGCTGCCGCTGCCGCTCGCGGCACAGTCGCTGCTGTTCTTCGCCTTCTTCGCCGCCTTCTCGGTCAAGGTGCCGATGTGGCCGGTGCACACCTGGCTGCCCGACGCCCACGTCGAGGCGCCCACCGGCGGCTCGGTGGTGCTGGCGGCCATCATGCTCAAGCTCGGCGCCTACGGCTTCCTGCGCTTCTCGCTGCCGGTCACGCCCGATGCCAGCCGCGAGTGGGCCTGGTTCATCGTCGCGCTGTCGCTGATCGCGGTGGTCTACATCGGCCTGGTGGCCCTGGTCCAGCTCGACATGAAGAAGCTGGTGGCCTACTCGTCGATCGCCCACATGGGCTTTTGCACGCTGGGCTTCTTCATCTTCACCGAGCTGGGCATCTCCGGCGGCATCGTGCAGATGATCAGCCACGGCTTCATCTCGGGCGCCATGTTCCTGTGCATCGGCGTGCTGTACGACCGCGTGCACAGCCGCGAGATCGCGGCCTACGGCGGCGTGGTCAACACCATGCCCACCTTCACCGCCTTCGCGGTGTTCTTCGCCATGGCCAACAGCGGCCTGCCGGGTACCAGCGGCTTCGTCGGCGAGTGGATGGTGATCCTGGGCACCGTGAAGGCCAACTTCTGGCTCGGCCTGCTGGCGGCCACCACCCTGGTGTTCGGCGCCGCCTACTCGCTGTGGATGGTCAAGCGCGTGTACTTCGGCGAGGTCGCCAACGCCGACGTCAAGGCCCTGGCCGACATCAACCGGCGCGAGTTCACGATGCTGGCCCTGCTGGCCGCCGCCGTGCTGGCCATGGGCGTGTACCCCAAGCCCTTCACCGACGTGATGCACGCCAGCGTCGAGCAGCTGATCCGCCACGTCGGCCAGAGCAAGCTCCCCTGACGACACGCCGCACGGAACGAAACCCATGAACGCGATGAACTGGTCGGCGGTCGCTCCCGAACTGCTGCTGCTGTCGATGGCCTGCGTCGTGGCGCTGGTCGACCTCTTCGTCACCGACGCCGAGCGCCGCGTGACCTACTGGCTCACCCAGGCCTCGCTGCTGGCGGTGGCGGCCATCCACTTCGTGCTGTTCGACGCCGAGCGATCGGCGTACGCGATGCAGGGCATGGTGGTGTCCGACTCGCTGGGCCACCTGCTGGGCTGCTTCGCCGCGCTGGCCACCGCGATCACCGTGGCCTACGCGCGGCCCTACATCGCCGCGCGCGAGATGCTCAAGGGCGAGTTCTTCACGCTGTCCATGTTCGTGCTGCTGGGCGTGAGCGTGATGGTCTCGGCCAACAATTTCCTGGTCGTGTACCTCGGCCTGGAGCTGATGAGCCTGTCGCTGTACGCGCTGGTGGCGCTGCGCCGCGACCACGCGGCGGCCACCGAGGCGGCCATGAAGTACTTCGTGCTCGGTGCGCTGGCCAGCGGCTTCCTGCTCTACGGCCTGTCGATGATGTACGGCGCCACCGGCAGCCTGGACATCCCGCGCGTCTTCGAGTCGATCGGCCGCGGCCAGGCCAACCAGGCGGTGCTGGTGTTCGGTCTCGTCTTCGTGGTGGCCGGCCTGGCCTTCAAGTTCGGCGCCGCGCCGTTCCACATGTGGGTGCCCGACGTCTACCACGGCGCGCCCACGGCGGTGACGCTGCTGATCGCGGGCGCGCCCAAGCTGGCGGCCTTCGGCATGACGATGCGCCTGCTGGTCGAGGGCATGCTCGGCCTGGCCACCGACTGGCAGCAGATGCTGACCGTGCTGGCCGTGGCTTCTCTGGTGATCGGCAACCTGGCGGCCATCGCGCAGACCAACCTCAAGCGCATGCTCGCCTACTCGGCGATCGCGCAGATCGGCTTCATGCTGCTGGCGCTCACCGCCGGCGTGGTGAGCGGCAACACGCTGTCGGCCGGCAATGCCTACAGCTCGGCGCTGTTCTACATGGTGGTCTACGTGCTGACCACGCTCGGCTCGTTCGGCCTGATCCTGCTGCTGGCACGCCAGGGCTTCGAGTGCGAGGACATCGCCGACCTCGCGGGCCTGAACCAGCGCAGCCCGTGGATGGCCGGCGTGATGGCCGTCTTCATGTTCTCGCTGGCGGGCATCCCGCCCACCGCCGGCTTCTACGCCAAGCTGTCGGTGCTGCAGGCGCTGGTCACCACCAACCAGGCGCACCACCTGTGGCTCGCGGTGTTCGCGGTGCTGATCTCGCTGGTGGCGGCCTACTACTACCTGCGCATCGTCAAGGTCATGTACTTCGACGAGCCCACCGCCGATGCTGCCGCGCCCGCCGAGCGCCCCGGCGTGCATGCGCTGCTGGCGGCCAACGGCGGCGCGGTGCTGCTGCTGGGCATCGTGCCCGGCGGGCTGATGGCGCTGTGCAGCGCGGCCATCCTGCGCGCGCTGGCGTCGTGACCCTGTCGCGGTGGCCGAGCCCGACGAGCACCTGACCGAGCGCCTGGTCGAGGGCCGCCAGGTCTGGCGCGGCCGTTTCCTCGACGTGCGCTGCGACACCGTGGCGCTGCCCGACGGCAGGCATGCGACGCGCGAGTACATCGTGCACCCCGGCGCCGTCATGGTGGTGCCCATCCTCGACGACGGACGCCTCGTGATGGAGCGCCAGCATCGCTATCCGATGGGGCGCGTGATGCTGGAGTTCCCGGCCGGCAAACTCGAGGCCGGCGAGCCGCCCTTCGTCTGCGCGGTGCGCGAACTGGCCGAGGAGACGGGCTACCGCGCACGCGAGTGGGCGCGCGCGGGCGTGCTGCACAACGCCATCGCCTATTCCAACGAAGGCATCGAAGTCTGGTTCGCGCGCGGCCTGCAGCGCGGCGCCGCACGCCTGGACGAGGAGGAGTTCCTCGAGATCGTGCTGCGCAGCGAGGCCGAGCTCGACGCCGGCGTCGCCCGCGGCGAGGTCACCGACGCCAAGACCCTGATCGGCCTGCTGTGGCTGCAGAAGTGGCGCTCGGGCCAGTGGCCTCTGGCGTGGCAGCCGGCACCCTGACGTCCGGACCGCTATGATGGCCTCGTCATGAACGTCATCGATCGGCAGTGCGGACCATGAAGGTCATCGACTTGCGATGCCGCAGCGGCCACCGCTTCGAAGGCTGGTTTGCCAGCGACGACGATTTCCTGGAGCAGAACGGGCGCAGCCTCATCGAGTGCCCGTTGTGCGCCGACAAGGTGATCGTGCGCCTGCCCAGCGCGCCGCGCCTGAACCTCTCGGGCGCGCGCGAGCCGGCCCCGTCGGGCGCTGGCGCGGAGCCCGCCGACGACACGCTGCGCCAGGTGCAGGCGCAGTGGATGCAGATGGTGCGCAAGGTGCTCGACGCCACCGAGGACGTCGGCGAACGCTTCGCCGACGAGGCGCGCCGCATCCACTACGGCGATGCGCCCGAGCGTGGCATCCGCGGCCAGGCGAGCGAGCAGGAGCGCGAGTCGCTGCGCGACGAGGGCATCGAGGTCTACCCGCTGCCGATCCCGGCGGCCTTCAAGGACAGCCTCCAGTAGCGACCGGCCGCCGCGCCCGGGCCCGCGGCCGCTACACCACCCGGCCGGGGTTCATCAGGTCCTGCGGGTCGAGCGCGCGCTTGATCGCGCGCATCAGCGCCAGTGCGGTCGCGTCCTTGTAGCGCGGCAGCTCGTCGCGCTTGAGCACGCCCACGCCGTGCTCGGCCGAGATCGAGCCGCCGTGGGCGACGACCGCGTCGTAGACGATGCCGTTGACCTCGTGTTCGCGCTCGCGCAGGAACGCGGCCGCATCCTGGCCCTCGGGCGCCTGTACGTTGTAGTGCAGGTTGCCGTCGCCGAGGTGGCCGAAGTTGACCAGCCGCACGCCCGGCACGGCACGCTCGAGCGCGGCGCCGGTGCTGGCGCAGAAGGCCGGGATGCGCGAGACCGGCAGCGAGATGTCGTGCTTGATGTTGAGGCCTTCCTCGGCCTGCGCGAGCGGGATCGACTCGCGCAGGTGCCACAGGGCATGCGACTGGGCCAGGCTCTCGGCCACGGCGGCGTCGCCGATCGCGCCGGCCTCCAGCGCGGCGCCCAGCAAGGCCTCGAAGCGCTCGCGTGCATGCGCCTCGCTCTCCGCATCCGCCAGCTCGATCAGCACCGTCCACGGCGCGCCGGCCAGCGGCTGGCGCAACTGCGGAAAGTGCCGCGCCACCAGCTGCAGCGAGAACGCATTCATCACCTCGAAGCCGGTCAGGCCCGGCCCGAGCGCGGCCTGCGCGCGCGTCAGCAGCGCCACCGCGTCGTCGAGCGAGCCGCAGGCGGCCAGCGCGGTCATCGTCGCGGCAGGCTTGGGGTGCAGCACCAGCGTGGCCGCCGTGATCAGCCCCAGCGTGCCTTCGCTGCCGACATACAGGTCGCGCAGGTCGTAGCCGGTGTTGTCCTTGCGCAGCCCGCTCAATCCGTTCCACACCGCACCGTCCGGCGTCACGACCTCGAGCCCGAGGCACAGCGCCCGCGCATTGCCGTAGCGCAGCACCTGCGTGCCGCCGGCGTTGGTGGCGAGCGTGCCACCGATGGTGCAGCTGCCTTCGGCGGCCAGCGAAAGCGGGAACAGCAGCCCGGCCTCGTCGGCGGCCTGCTGCACGGCCTGCAGCACACAGCCGGCCTCCACCGTCATCGCCAGGTTGGCGCGGTCGATCGCGCGCACGCGGTTCATGCGCGTGGTCGACAGCAGCACCTGGGTGCCGCTCGCGTCGGGCACCCCGCCGCCCACCAGGCCGGTGTTGCCGCCCTGCGGCACGACCGGCGTGCCATGCGCCGCGCAGGCGCGCACCACCGCCGCGGCCTGCGCCGTGCTGCCCGGGCGCACCACCGCGAGCGCGCGCCCGCGCCAGCGGCGCCGCCAGTCGAGTTCCCAGGCGCCGAGATCGCCGTCGGTCAGCACGTGCGCCTCGCCGACGGCGGCGCGCAGTTGCGCGAACAGCGGGGCGTTCACCGCGCCGCCTCGCGCGTGCTGGCGAGGCGCCAGCGCACGTGCATCACGCAGGTCGTGAACAGCAGCAGCGCCAGCGCCAACTGCCCCAGGGCCAGCGCGCGCACCATCGTGCCCTCGGACAGCGCGCGCACCGCACTCTCGGCCACGTACAGCCACAGCAGCAGGCTGAGCCAGCGGTAGGTGAGCATGCGATGCCGCAGCACGCCCGGCAGCGCGAAGGCCAGCGGCAGCACCTTGAGCGCCCAGCTGCCGCGGCCGGTGGGCGCCAGCCAGAGCTCCCAGGCCAGGCCCAGCGCGACCAGCGCCAGCAGGCACGACACGGCGAGCGCGCGCAGGCGGCCGAGTCGGGTCAGGTGGGCGCGGCGGGCATCCTCGGACATGTTTGGCATGATAGGCCGATGCCCATCTCCTTTGCCCTGGCGGACCTGCGCACGCGGGCGGCCGAACTGGCGCAGACGCTGCAGACCTGGCCCTGGCTCGACACGGCCCGCACGCTGCGCGAGCGCTTCCGCGAGGACCGTCTCGGCCTGACGGCCAGCAGCCTGACCTTCACGACCCTGATCACCCTCGTGCCCCTGCTCACCGTGATGCTCGCGGTGTTCAGCGCCTTTCCGATGTTCGGCAGCTTCCAGGGCGCGCTGGAGAAGTACTTCCTGCAGAACCTGGTGCCCGACACCATCGCCCGGCCGGTGCTGGGGGCGCTCACGCAATTCGCGGCCAAGGCTGCGCGCATGGGCACCGTGGGCCTGGTGCTGCTGGTGCTGACGGCGCTGGCGCTGATGCTGACCATCGACCGCGCGCTCAACGCCATCTGGCGCGTGCGCAAGCCGCGGCCGATCGCGCAGCGCGTGCTGCTGTACTGGGCCGGGCTCACGCTGGGCCCGCTGGTGCTGGGTGTGGGCCTGTCGCTCACGGTGTCCGTGATCGCCTACAGCAAGCGCACCCTCGGCGCCTCGCCCGCGGGCCTCGGGCTGCTGCTCGACGGCGTGGAATTCATGCTGTTGGCTGCCGGCATGACGGCGCTCTACCGCTACGTGCCCAACACCCACGTGCGCTGGCGCCATGCCTGGGCGGGCGGCCTGTTCGTCGCGGTGAGCCTGGACGTGGCCAAGCGCGTGCTGGCCTGGTACGTGGCGCAGGTGCCGACCTACTCGGCCGTCTATGGCGCCTTTGCCAGCCTGCCGATCTTCCTGCTGTGGATCTACACGGCCTGGCTGATCGTGCTGTGGGGGGCGGTGATCGCCGCCTATGCGCCCAGCCTGTCGATGCGCATCGCGCGCCTGCCCTCGGCACCCGGACACCGCTTCGTCCTCGCGCTCGGCGTGCTCGGGGAACTGGCGCGCGCCCGCCTGGGGCCGCAGCGCGGCATGGCGCTGCAGGAGCTGGGGGCGCGGCTGCGCACCGATCCGCTGCAGGTCGAGCCGGTGGTCGACCAGATGATGGCGATGGACTGGATCGCGCGCCTGGACGAGGACGGCGGGCAGCGCCTGGTGCTGCTGGTGGAGCCGTCGCGCACGAAGCTGGCCCCGCTGGTCGACGCGCTGCTGCTCGAGTCCACTGCCGCGGCACAGCCCTTCCGCGCCCGCGCCGGCTTCGACACCATGACGCTGGACGCGCTGATTGCCGACCCGCCCGCGGGCTTGCACTGAGCCGGGCCGGGCCGGCGCCGCCCGCGCCTCAGCGCAGCGCGCCGCAATGCACGAAGCGGTTCTTGCCCAGGCGCTTGGCTTCGTACATCGCGCTGTCGGCCAGCTGCATCAGCCGCATCGGCTGGTCCGCATCGTGCGGCGCGATGGCGAAGCCGATGCTGGCCGTGACATGAGCCGCCTGGGCCTGCGGGGTCGTGCATTCGCGCACGGCCTGGAGCAGGTGCGAGGCCATCACGTGCGCGCCGGCGGGGTCGCGAACGGCGGCCAGCACGATGAACTCGTCGCCGCCGAAACGTCCCACGGCGTCCTCGGCACGCACGGCGGACTCGAGCGCGCGCGCCACCTGGACGAGGAATTCGTCGCCCGCGGCATGACCGGCCTCGTCGTTGAGGGTCTTGAAGCCGTCGAGGTCGATGAAGAAGAGCGCGAACGGGTGCTGGGCGCAGCCCGCGGCGGCGCTGTCGAGCCGCTCCATCATCGCGCGGCGGCTCAACACGTCCGTCAGGTCGTCGCGCTCGACGCTGCGCGCCAGCCGCCGCTGGTCCTCGGTCAGGTCGTGCACGTCGATCGTCACCGTGTAGGCGCCCACCACGTGTCCCTCGTCGTCGTAGTCGGGCACGTAGCTGGTGCGCATCCAGCGCGGGCCCTGCGGCAGCCCGTCCACCAGCCGCGTGTACTGCACCGTCTCGCCTGCCAGCGCGCGGTCGAAGTAGGGCTTGTGCTCGGCCCAGCGCTTGGGGCCGCGCACTTCGCCGATCGGCCGGCCGAGCAACTCGGCGGCCGACTGTTGCACGGCCACCTGGTAGGCGCGGTTGACGAACAGCAGCCGGTAGTCGCGGTCGACGTAGGTCAGCGGGTAGGGGATGTGCTCGGTGAAGCGGTCCAGGCGACGCCGCGCCGCGCGCAGTTCCTCGCGCTCGATCACGTCCTGGTGGATGTCGAAGGCGATGGTGTAGACGGCTTCCACCGCGCCGCCCGCGTCACGGTCGGGGAAGACCTGGATGCGGGCCCAGCGTGCAATCGCACCTTGATGTGTCAGCCGCCGCTCGTAGCTCACGGTGCGTCCGGCGAAGGCCGCCGCGAAGGCGTTGCTCGCGGCAGCCCAGGCGCTCGGCCCGTACAGGTCGGAGAGCGTGCGGCCGAGCAGCGCCTCGCGCTCGCGGCCGGACCAGCGCGTGTAGGGCTGGTTGCAGAACACGAGGCGCGCCTCGGTGCCTGCGCGCATCCAGCGGCCGATCGGCAGGTCGATGGCGTCGACGAGGCGCTCGGCCGGGTTGGCCGGCAGGTCGGACAGGAGCAGTTCGGCAGGATTCATGCGAGCGGGCGGAGGCAGGCCGCTATCCTGACATCGCCAGGGTGCAGGCGGGGCCCGGGCGCCTGCGCCGAAAGCGCGCACGCCGTGACACCGGTCACGCCGGGTGCAGCACCACCAGCAAGGCCTGGGCCGGCGTCCGGCCAGGGTTGTGGATGCGATGCGGCACGTCCACCGCGTAGCGCGCCGTCTCGCCGTGGCGCAGCCGCGCCGACTCCCCTCCGGCCGTCACCTCCAGGGCACCCGCCTGCACCGTCAGGTGTTCGCGCGAACCGGGCTCGTGCGGCTGCGAGTCGAGCGTGCCACCGGGTTGCACGGTCAGCGCGTACCACTCGAAGCGGCCGGCGAGGTCGATGGGCCCCAGGATGCGCAGTTCGCACTTGCCGTCCGGGCTGCGCATCAGCGGGGTCGCATGCGCCGGCACCGTGGCCAGCAAGGGCTCGCTCGGGCGCGACTCGCCCAGCAACTCGGCCAGCGGCACGTCCAGGGCGCTGGCCAGGCGCCACACCACGGCCACCGTCGGGTTGGCCTGGCCGCGCTCGATCTGCGACAGCATCGACTTGCTGACGCCGGCGCGGCGCGACAGCTCGTCCAGCGACAGGCCGTGCTGCTGGCGCAGCGCGCCGAGCATGGCGCCCACGCGCGGCGGTTCCGCGGCGGGCGAGGGGGTGGCGGGTGTTCGCATTGCAGTGGACAATTTGTTCGATATACTGCACAAACTGTTTTCCAGTGTACACGCCGGACATCCTCATGAGCACTGCCTTCCTCCAGCACCTGCAGCGCGAGCTCGACGGCCTGCGCGGCGCCGGCCTGTTCAAGGCCGAGCGCGTGATCGCCTCGGCGCAGGGCGCCACGGTGCGACTGGCCGACGGCCGCGAGGTCATCAACCTGTGCGCGAACAACTACCTCGGCCTGAGCTCGCACCCGCGGGTGATCGAGGCCGCGCACGAGGCCTTGCGAACGCACGGCTACGGCATGAGCAGCGTGCGCTTCATCTGCGGCACGCAGGACCTGCACAAGACCCTCGAGCAGCGCATCGCACGCTTCGTCGGCTGCGAGGACGCCATCCTGTACGCCGCGGCCTTCGACGCCAACGGCGGCCTGTTCGAGCCGCTGCTGGGCGAGCAGGACGCGGTGATCAGCGACACCCTCAACCACGCCTCCATCATCGACGGCATCCGGCTGTGCAAGGCGCAGCGGTACCGCTATGCGCACGACGACCTGGCCGACCTCGAGCGCTGCCTGCAGGAGGCGCGCGCCAAGGGCGCGCGTTTCGTCCTCGTCTTCACCGACGGCGTGTTCTCGATGGACGGCACCATCGCGCGCCTGGACGCGCTGCGCGCCCTGTGCGACCGCTACGACGCGCTGCTGGGCATCGACGACTGCCACGCCACCGGCTTCATGGGCGCCACCGGGCGCGGCACGCACGAGCACCGCGGGGTGTTCGGCCAGGTCGACATCGTCACCGGCACCTTCGGCAAGGCGCTCGGTGGCGCTTCCGGCGGCTTCACGGCGGCGCGGCGCGAGGTGGTCGAGCTGCTGCGCCAGCGCTCGCGACCCTACCTGTTCTCCAACACGCTGATGCCGGCCATCGCCGGTGCGTCCATCGCCGTGCTCGACCTGCTGGAGGCCAGCACCGCGCTGCGCGACAGGCTGGCCGACAACACTGCCTGGTTCCGCCGTGCCATCGCCGAGGCGGGCTACGAGATCAAGCCGGGCGAGCACCCGATCGTGCCGATCATGGTCTACGACGCGGTCAAGGCGCAGCGCCTGGCGGCGCGTCTGCTGGAACTGGGCGTCTACGTCGTGGGCTTCTTCTTCCCGGTGGTGCCACAGGGCCAGGCGCGCATCCGCGTGCAGATGAGCGCGGTGCACGAGCGCCACCACCTGGAGGCGGCCGTCGCCGCCTTCGCCCAGGCCGGGCGCGAGCTGGGGTTGGTCAAGTGAAGATCCTCCTCATCGGCGCCAACGGCCAGATCGGCACCGAGCTGGCGGCCGCGCTCGCCGAGCGCCACGGCTCGGGCGCGGTCGTCACCAGCGACCTGTCGCCGCAGGGGCGCCATCCCGGGCTGGCGCACGAGGCACTCGACTGCACGGACATCGGCGCGCTCACCCAGGTGGTCGAGCGCCACGGCATCACGCAGGTCTACCACCTCGCGGCGGCGCTGTCGGCGCGCGGCGAGAAGCACCCGATGTGGGCCTGGGACCTGAACATGCGCGGCCTGCTCAACGTGCTCGAGGTGGCACGCTCGCACCGGCTGGCACGCATCTTCTGGCCCAGCTCGATCGCCGCCTTCGGCCCCGGCACGCCGCGCGAGCACACGCCGCAGAAGACCGTGATGGACCCGAGCACCGTCTACGGCATCAGCAAGCTCGCCGGCGAGGGCTGGTGCGCCTGGTACCACCAGCACCACGGCGTGGACGTGCGCAGCCTGCGCTACCCCGGGCTCATCAGCTGGAAGACGCCGCCCGGCGGCGGCACCACCGACTATGCGGTGGAGATCTTCCATGCCGCGCTCAAGCAGGGCCGCTACACCTGCTTCCTGCGGGAGGACCAGGCGCTGCCGATGATGACCATGGACGACGCGATCCGCGCCACGCTGGAGCTGATGGACGCGCCCGCCGAGCGCGTGCGCGACCGCCACGCGTACAACCTGGCCGGCATCAGCTTCACGCCGCGCCAGCTGGCCGACGCCATCGCGCGCCGCGTCCCCGGCTTCACGATGGACTGCGTGCCCGACTTCCGCCAGGCCATCGCCGCGAGCTGGCCGCGCTCGATCGACGACTCGCCGGCGCGCACCGACTGGGGCTGGGCGCCGCGCCACGATCTCGACACGATGGTCGACGCGATGCTCGACAACCTGCGCCGCCAGTTCGCCGTGGCCGAGGCGGCCATGGCCCAGCGCGCCGCGGCATAGCCGGCGCCGCGACCTAGAATCGTCCGGCATGGCGGCCGCTGCTGCCCCGGAGCCGACGACGATGCACCTGCGCCAGCTCGAGAGCTTCATCCGCGTGGCCGAACTGGGCAGCTTCAGCAAGGCCGCGCGCGTGCTCGACATCGCCCAGCCCGCGCTGTCGCGCCAGGTGCGCCAGCTCGAGACCGACCTGCGCGAAACGCTGCTGCTGCGCAACGGCCGCGGCGTCGCGCTCACCCCGGCGGGGCGCCGGCTGTTCGAACACGGGGTGCAGATCCTGCAGCAGGTGGCGCAGGCGCGCGCCGACCTGGGTGCGCAGCGCGACGCCCCGGTGGGCCAGGTGACGGTCGGCCTGCCGCCGTCGATCGGCCGCCGACTGACGCAGCCGCTGATCGTCGGCTTCCGCGAGCGCCTGCCGCGCGCGCGCGTGACCATCGTCGAAGGCCTGTCGCGCGACATCGCCGAGCTGATTGCCAGCGGGCGTGCCGACCTCGGCCTGGTCTACAACCCCGAGCCATCGGCCGCGCTGGAGATCACGCCGCTGCTGCGCGAACCGCTGTGCCTGGTGCAGCCGCGGCCGCGCGGGCGCAAAGCGCCGCCGCCCACGGTGCCGCTCGGGGAGCTGGGCGCCCATGCGCTGATCCTGCCGGAGCGCCACCAGTCGCTGCGCCGCCTGCTCGAGTCGCAGGCGCTGCTGGCCGGCGTGGCGCTGGACATCGCCTGCGAGGTGTCGAGCATCCCGGCCATCGTCGACCTGGTGTGCGCGCGCATGGGCAACGCGGTGCTCAATGCCAGCGCGGTGGCGGCCTCCGGCCGTGCCGACGAACTGCTGGTGCGCCGCATCGTCGCACCGGAGCTGCCCAGCGTGCTGTGCCTGGCCCAGTCGGCCACCAAGCCGCCGACGCCCTTGACGCGCGAGGCGCGGGCGATGCTGACGGCGCTGGTGCAGGCCTTGCCCGCGGCGTCGCGACGCAACCGCGCGCCCTGAGGCGCCGCCTCGCGCGATCAGAACACCGGCCAGGGCCTGAAAGCGCCGCTGTAGAGGCTTTCGAGGAACGCCTTGCCGCCCGCTGCGCCGGCGAAGCGGCGATAGCAGGACACGCCGAAGGCCTCGGGCGCCAGCGCGAGGACCAGTGAATTGATGGCGCCGTCGTCGTCGGCGTCGCGGCGCGTCGTCTCGGGCCGGGACGTCGAATAGCGCGCCAGCACGGCTTCGCGCACGCTCTGATCCATCGTCGCCAGTTGCACGACGTATGCGGCGCATTCCCTCCGGACGCGCAAGTCGGTGTCGCGGTCGTGCCGACCGGCCCCGTGCAGGTTGCGCGCGACGGCATGGCTGATCTCGTGCGCAAGCAGCGTCGTGATCAGCTCATCGCTCATCACCTGGCCGAAGTACGCGAAATCGCGCAACCAGGGTGTCGCCTCGCTGGTCATCAGCACGGCGCCGCGCCGGCGGTCGAACAGCCCCACGACGCGGTCGCCCGCCCCGGGCCCGTGTCCGGAAGTGACCGCTTCGGTCGCCTCGGGACCCTCATCGCCCGGCATGGCCGCTGCCTCTCCCGCGCTCGTGTCTGATGGCGACCACGTCACGGTGTCGCGGAACTCCACGTCCACGCGCCGCTCGGCCGCGACGCCCTGCTCGGCAAGGAAGGAAAGCACGCGCCGCAGCGCTTCGCAGGCCAGGACGCGGTCGTGCGCGGTGCCGCCCGTCGCCTCCAGAGTGGCGGCAGCGCTTGCCAACCCGCATCGACCGTCCGCCTGTGTCACCTGCGACGGCGCCGCATCGGTGCGGGCCCCCTCGCATGCGCACAGGGCCAGCGCCAGAACGACGGGAACGGCGCCGTGTACATGGCCGCGTCGGCTCATCGCACGATCTCCCGGGCAAGCAGTGGGGCAGCCTCGTGCTGCGCCGGACCCACGCATTGAGCCGGCTCAATGGCCGAGCGACAAAGGTCGGCGATCAGGCGCGGCGGGGCGCGCCGACCAGCCATGCCCATTCGCGATAGCTGCTAGTCGCCGCACCCTCTGGATCGGCATGGGATGGCGGCGCACAATGCCCGCTCATGTCCACGCCATGCATCACCGGCATTTCCTCGATGGCCACGCGCGCCCTGCTGGCCGAGCTCGCGGCCGCCTACACGCGGCGGCAGGGCGCCGAGGTGGCGATCGAATCGGTGGGGGGCGTCGACGCGGCCCGGCGCGTGGCGGCCGGCGAGGCGTTCGATGTGGTGGTGCTGGCCTCGGACGCCATCGACAAGCTGCTCGCGGCCGGCCGCATCGTGGCGGGCAGCAAGGTCGACCTCGTGCACTCCGGTGTCTCGGTGGCGGTGCGATCGGGCGCGCCGCGGCCCGACCTGTCGAGCGAGGCGGCGGTGCGCCAGGCCGTGCTCGAGGCCCCGACCGTCGGCACGTCCACCGGCCCCAGCGGCGTGGCGCTGACCAGGCTCTTCGAGCGCTGGGGCATTGCCGAGGCCATCGCGCCGCGCCTGGTCACGCCGCCGCCGGGCATCGCGGTGGGCGCGCTGGTGGCACGCGGCGAGGTGGCCCTGGGCTTCCAGCAGCTTTCGGAACTGATGCACCTCGAAGGCATCGATGTCGTCGGGCCCCTGCCGCCGGCCATCCAGATCGTCACCACCTTCTCGGCCGGCGTCTGCACGGCCTCGACCCGGCCCGAGGCGGCACGCGCACTGCTCGCCTTCATGGCCTCGCCGGCGGTGGCCGAGGCCAAGCGCCGCCAGGGCATGGACCCCGCCTGATTCCGCAGGAGAGCCTCACGTGATCATCGACATCCACGGCCACTACACCACCGCGCCCAAGGCGCTGGAGACCTGGCGCAACGCCCAGATCGCGGGTATCAAGGACCCGGCGGCGAAGCCCCGGGTGTCCGATCTGCGCATTACCGATGACGAGCTGCGCGAGACGATCGAGACCAACCAGCTGCGGCTGATGCGCGAGCGCGGCAGCGACCTCACGATCTTCAGCCCGCGCGCCAGCTTCATGGCGCACCACATCGGCGACTTCGAGGTCTCCAGCACCTGGGCGGCGATCTGCAACGAGCTGTGCCATCGGGTGTCGAAGCTCTTTCCGCAGCACTTCATCCCGGCGGCGATGCTGCCGCAGAGCCCGGGCGTCGACCCGGCCACCTGCATCCCCGAGCTGGTGAAGTGCGTCGAGCAGTACGGCAACGTGGCGATCAATCTCAACCCGGACCCGTCGGGCGGCCACTGGACCAGCCCGCCGCTGACCGACCGCCACTGGTACCCGATCTACGAAAAGATGGTCGAGTACGACATCCCGGCCATGATTCACGTCAGCACCAGCTGCAACGCCTGCTTCCACACCACGGGCGCGCACTACATCAACGCCGACACCACGGCCTTCATGCAGCTGATCCAGGGCGACCTGTTCAAGGACTTCCCGACCCTGCGCTTCATCATCCCGCACGGCGGCGGCGCCGCGCCCTACCACTGGGGCCGCTACCGCGGCCTGGCGCAGGAGATGAAGAAGCCGCTGCTGAAGGATCACCTGCTGAAGAACGTGTTCTTCGACACCTGCGTCTACCACCAGCCCGGCATCGACGTGCTCACCAAGGTGGTGCCGGTGGAGAACATCCTGTTCGCCAGCGAGATGATCGGCGCGGTGCGCGGCATCGACCCGGAGACGGGCCACTACTACGACGACACCAAGCGCTACATCGAGGCGAGCACCCAGCTCACGGCGGCGCACAAGCAGCAGATCTACGAAGGCAACGCGCGACGCGTCTACCCGCGGCTCGATGCGGCGCTCAAGCAGCAGGGCCGATAGGCCGATCGATTTCCAGGGCCGCCGGCCCGCTTTCCTGTTGGAGACACCATGTACGAACTCGGCGTCGTCTACCGCAACATCACCCGCACCGACGCGCAGGTGGCCGACCGGCTGGCGGCCTTCGGCAGCGCCACCGTGCACGAGGCCATGGGCCGCGTCGGCCTGATGAAGACGACCATGCGCCCGATCTACCCCGGCGCGCAGGTCTCGGGCACGGCGGTCACCGTGCTGCTGCAGCCGGGCGACAACTGGATGCTGCATGTGGCGGCCGAGCAGATCCGCCCGGGCGACATCGTCGTGGCCGCCTGCACCACCGACAACACCGACGGCCACTTCGGCGACCTGCTGGCCACCAGCTTCAGGGCGCGCGGCGCGCGCGCGCTCGTCATCGATGCCGGCTGCCGCGACGTGAAGACACTCACCGAGATGGGCTTTCCGGTGTGGAGCCGCGCCATCAGCAGCAAGGGCACCGTCAAGGCCACGCTCGGCTCGGTCAACATCCCGGTGGTGTGTGCCGGCGCGCTGGTGCACCCGGGCGACGTGATCGTGGCCGACGATGACGGTGTCGTCTGCGTGCCGCGCGCGATGGCCGCCGCCGCGCTGGAGGCCGCCACGAAGCGCGAGGCCAACGAGGGCGACAAGCGCGCCAAGCTGGCCGCGGGCGTGCTCGGCCTGGACATGTACAAGATGCGCGAGCCGCTGGCGGCCGCGGGCCTGAAGTACATCGACTGACCGCCACACCGGCATGAACATCGCCCTCATCGGCTACGGCGAAGTCGGCCGCATCCTCGCCGAGGACCTGGCGCCACAGGGCCACGCGGTCGCGGCCTACGACCTCAAGCTCGACGGCGAGGCCGGCCACCCGCTGCGCGAGCACGCGGCGCGCACCCGGGTTGCGCTCGCCGGCTCGCACGCCGCGGCCGTGCGGGGCGCCGAACTGATCGTCAGTGCGGTCACGGCCAGCCAGGCGGTGGCGGTGGCGCAGTCCTGCGCCCCGGCCGTCGCGACCGGCGCCTTCTTCCTCGACTTCAATTCCGCCTCGCCGGGCGCCAAGTGCCGCGCCGCCGAGATCGTCAACGCCGCCGGCGGCCGCTACGTCGAGGGTGCGGTGATGACCTCGGTGCCACCGTACCGCATCAAGGTGCCGCTGCTGCTGGGCGGGCCCGACGCGGCGGCGCTGCAACCGGTGCTCGACGGACTGGGCTTTGCCGCCCGGGTGGCGAGCGAGCAGCTCGGCGTGGCCAGCGCCACCAAGATGTGCCGCAGCGTGATGATCAAGGGCCTGGAGGCGATGGTCATCGAGAGCTTCACCACCGCGCGCCACTACGGCGTGGAGGACGCGGTGATCGCCTCGCTGCAGGAAACCTTCCCCGGCATCGACTGGGAGAGGCAGGCCGCCTACTTCTTCCAGCGCGTCATCGAGCATGGCCGGCGCCGCAGCGAGGAGGTGCGCGAAGTGGCCGTCACGGTGAGTGAGGCCGGCCTCACGCCCTGGAGCGCCGCCGGCACCGCGGAGCGCCAGGCCTGGGTCGCCGACCTGGCCGACGCGGGCCTGTTCGGCACGCGCGGCACGCCCGGTTTTGCGCGCAGCGCCGACTGGCGCGTGGAAGCCGATCGCATTCTCTCGAAAGCAAAATGACCGTCTTCGAAAAGACCCCCGGCTGGCTCGACTGGACCGCCGACCCGAGCCGCCCGCAGTTCAAGCTGCCCGCCGGCGCGGTGGATGCGCATTGCCATGTGTTCGGGCCCGGCGCGGAGTTCCCTTACGCACCCGAGCGCAAGTACACGCCCTGCGATGCGAGCAAGGCGCAGCTGTTCGCACTGCGCGACCACCTGGGTTTCGAGCGCAACGTGATCGTGCAGGCCACCTGCCACGGCGCCGACAACCGCGCCATGGCCGACGCCTGCCGCAGCTCGGGCGGCAAGGCGCGCGGCGTGGCCACCGTCAAGCGCAGCGTCACCGACAGCGCGCTGCAGGACCTGCACGACGCGGGCGTGCGCGGCGTGCGCTTCAACTTCGTCAAGCGCCTGGTCGACTTCACGCCCAAGGACGAGCTGATGGAGATCGCCGGGCGCATCCAGGCCCTCGGCTGGCACGTGGTGATCTACTTCGAGGCGGTCGACCTGCCCGAGCTGTGGGACTTCTTCACCGCGCTGCCCACCACGGTGGTGGTCGACCACATGGGGCGGCCCGACGTGAGCCAGCCCCTCGACGGCCCCGAGTTCGCGCTCTTCATGAAGTTCATGCGCGAGCACGAGAACGTCTGGAGCAAGGTCAGCTGCCCCGAGCGCCTGTCGGTGGCCGGGCCCCCGGCGCTGAACGGCGAGCGCGCCGCCTACCGCGACGTCGTGCCGTTCGCGCGCCGCGTCGTCGAGAGCTTCCCCGAGCGCGTGCTCTGGGGCACCGACTGGCCGCACCCCAACCTCAAGGGCCACATGCCCGACGACGGGCTGCTGGTGGACTTCATCCCCCACATCGCGCCGACCGTCGAACTGCAGCGCAAGCTGCTCGTGACCAACCCCATGCGCCTGTACTGGCCGGAGGAATGCTGAGATGGCCCTGGACAAACCGTACAAGAACGTCCCCGGCACGACGATCTTCGACGCCGAGCAGTCGCGCAAGGGCTACTGGCTCAACCAGTTCTGCATGAGCCTGATGACGCCCGAGAACCGCACGCGCTTCAAGGCCGACGAGCGCGCCTACCTGGCCGAGTGGCCGATGACTCAGGAGCAGCGCGACGCCGTGCTCGCGCGCGACCTCAACCGCTGCATCGCGCTGGGAGGCAACATCTACTTCCTGGCCAAGATCGGCTCCACCGACGGCAAGAGCTTCCAGCAGATGGCCGGCTCGATGACCGGCATGAGCGAGGAGGAATACCGCGACATGATGGTCCGGGGTGGCCGCGACCCGATGTGGGGGAGGACGCAATGAGCGCCCGCATCACCGCCTCCGTCTACACCAGCCACGTGCCGGCCATCGGCGCCGCGCTCGACCTCGGCAAGACCGGCGAGCCGTACTGGCAGAAGGTGTTCGCGGGCTACGAGTTCTCCAGGCAGTGGCTGGAGGATCACAAGCCCGACGTGATCTTCCTCGTCTACAACGACCATGCCACGGCCTTCAGCCTCGAGCTGATTCCCACCTTCGCCATCGGCACCGCGGCCGAGTACGCCATCGCCGACGAGGGCTGGGGCCCGCGACCGGTGCCCAAGGTGATCGGGCACCCGGAACTGGCCGCGCACATCGCCCAGAGCGTGATCCAGGACGACTTCGACCTCACCATCGTCAACAAGATGCCGGTCGACCACGGCCTGACGGTGCCGCTGTCGCTGATGTGCGGCGAGCGCGACCCGAAGGCCGGTGCCTGGCCCTGCCCGGTGATCCCGTTCGCGGTCAACGTGGTGCAGTACCCGGTGCCCTCCGGGCGCCGCTGCTTCCAGCTCGGACAGGCGATCCGCAAGGCCGTCGAGAGCTACGACGAGCCGCTGAACGTGCAGATCTGGGGCACCGGCGGCATGAGCCACCAGCTGCAGGGCCCGCGCGCCGGGCTCATCAACCGGGAGTGGGACAACCGCTTCCTCGACCGCCTGATCGCCGACCCGGCCGGCCTGGCCCAGGTGCCGCACATCGAGTACGTGCGCGAGGCCGGCAGCGAGGGCATCGAGCTGGTGATGTGGCTGATCGCGCGCGGCGCGATGGCCGACGTCGCCGGCGGCGCCCGGCCCCGCGTGGCGCACCGCTTCTATCACGTGCCGGCCTCGAACACGGCCGTCGGCCACCTCATCCTGGAGAACGCATGACGATCAATGTCGCCCTCGCCGGTGCCGGCGCCTTCGGCATCAAGCACCTCGACGCGATCAAGCGCATCCCCGACGTCAAGGTCGTCTCGATCGTCAGCCGCGAACTCGCCAAGACGCAGGAGGTGGCCGACCAATACGGCATTCCCCACGTCACCACCGACCTGGCCGAGAGCCTGAAGCTCGAGGCCGTGGACGCCGTCATCCTGTGCACGCCCACCCAGATGCACGCCTCGCAGACCCTGGCCTGCCTGGCGGCCGGCAAGCACGTGCAGGTGGAGATCCCGCTGTGCGACGCGCTCGCTGACGGCGAGGCCGTCGTGGCGGCGGCCAAGGCCAGCGGCAAGGTCGCGATGTGCGGCCACACGCGGCGCTTCAACCCGAGCCACCAGTGGGTGCGCCAGCGCATCGTCGCCGACGAGTTCCATATCCAGCAGATGGACGTGCAGACCTATTTCTTCCGGCGCACCAACATGAACGCGCTCGGCCAGCCGCGCAGCTGGACCGACCACCTGCTGTGGCACCACGCCGCGCACACGGTGGACCTGTTCGCCTACCAGGCGCGCTCACCCGTCGTGAAGGCCAACGCGATCCAGGGCCCGATCCACCCGACGCTGGGCATCGCGATGGACATGAGCATCCAGCTCCAGGCCGCCAACGGCGCGATCTGCACCTTGAGCCTGTCCTTCAACAACGACGGCCCGCTGGGCACCTTCTTCCGCTACATCGGCGACACCGGCACCTACATCGCGCGCTACGACGACCTGTTCACCGGCCGCGACGAGAAGATCGACGTCTCCAAGGTCGACGTGTCGATGAACGGCATCGAGCTGCAGGACCGCGAGTTCTTCGCAGCCATCCGCGAGGGCCGCGAGCCCAACGCGAGCGTGGCGCAGGTGCTGCCGTGCTACCAGGTGCTGCACCGGCTCGAGCAGCAACTCGCCTGAGCACGTCCGCAGCGGACCGGCCATCACACCGCCGATGCGCATTGCGACCACCGACGCCCCTTCGACCGCGGCGCTCGACGCCGTCGACGCCGGCCTCTGCCGACACAACGACGACGAGCCGGCGCTGGCCCATGTGCGGCGCTTGTGCGTCTTCGCGACGGCGGACGACGGCCGCGTGGTCGGCGGCGCCGTCGGGCGCTCCTGGGGCGAGTGCTGCGAGCTGCAGCAGCTCTGGGTGAGCGAAGCACTGCGCGGCCAGGGCCTCGCGCGGCGGCTGGTGGGCGACTTCGAGCGGGAAGCGCGCAGGCGCGGCTGCCGCCTCGCCTACCTGGACACCTTCAGCTTCCAGGCGCCCGCCCTCTACGAGAAGCTGGGCTACCGCGCCGTGCTCGTCACGCGCGGATTCACCGGCGGCATCGAGAAGTACACCCTGCACAAGCAGCTGCTGCCGGGCGACGGGCCGTGACATCGTTGCCGTCGCGCGGCTAAGCTTGGCGGCCGCGCTCCGGGAGCGCACTGCCCACAGCACTGCCATGGCCACCGTCGCCCCCCTGCCCAATCCCGAGGCCGACCCGCGCGTCAAGGCGGTGTTCGACGACATCCGTGCCACACGCAAGACCGACTTCGTCAACCACCTGTGGCGGGCGCTGGCGTTCGACCCGGCACTGCTCGAGCGCACCTGGGGCGAGGTCAAGGCCCTGATGGCCGCGCCCACGCAGCTCGACCCCCTGACCAAGGAGATGGTCTACATCGCCGTCTCGATCGCCAACGGCTGCAGCTACTGCGTGCACTCGCACACCGCCGCCGCGCGTGCCAAGGGCATGACCGCCGCGCAGCATGCCGAGCTGCTGGCCCTGGTGGCCCTCGCGGCCAAGACCAACCAGCTGGCCACCGGGCTGCAGGTGCCGGTGGATCCGGCCTTCGACGCTGCTGCGGGGACGGTCCCGCCGCGACCGGCATCGTGACGGCATCCGAGCGCTTCGCCCATGGACATCGACACTTTCATGCACGGCTACAAGGTTGCGTGGGAGGCGCGCGACCCGGCGATGTTCGCCGCGCTCTTCCGGTCCGACGGCCGCTACCACAACACGCCGTTCCAGGTGCAGCAGGGACGGGACGAACTCACCGCCTACTGGAAGCGCGTGCAGCTGCAGGAGGACGTGCGCGTGCGCTACGACGTGCTGGCGCGTGCGCCGGGCTCGGGCATCGCACATTGGCACGTCACCTACCAGGTGGCCTCGGAAGAACTGTTCGCGATCTGGGCACGCTCCACCGGCACCAGCCTGCCGGCGCGCCGACCGGGCGACCCGCTGCCGCGCATGGTGCTCGACGGCGTGCTGCAGGCCTCCTTCGAAGGCGGCCTGTGTGCCGAGGCTCGCCTCTGGTGGCACAGCCTGCCGCAGCCGGCCTGAGGGAGGGCGCCACACGAGCGCCAACGCATCGCGCCCATTGCTGTTAGTATTCGCCCTGACGGCTGCCGTCTCGCTTTCCTCCGCAGCTCTCTGTTGCTCTGCACGCCCCGGCGCGTTGCATCCTCAGCAGTGACGATCGCCCCGCGCGATCGCCTGCCCACCCAGGCAAGCCTCGTCTGGTTCGTCGATCCCCCGCCCATGGCCACCGGCCGAGCGCAACACGGGATCCTCTGATCTGCCCCTGACCCTGCAACCTTGCCGCCCGGGCCCGTCCCGCCGGCGATTGCCCTCTGTCCGCCTGCGCGCCCCCGTGGCCGCGGCCCAACCGTTTGATTCATCTCCCGACTTCCACGCATTCCGTGGGCAGGTTCTCCCTGTCCACCGCCACCCGACAGACCGATTGCGGCCAGTACGCCGCCTCGCTGTCCATCCGCAGCGGCCGGGGCACCGGCACCCATGACCGGGTGTTCCGCTTCGTTCCGCTGTTCCCCACCTCCCGCGCGGCGGCGCAGTACGCGCTCGACCAGGGCCTGGAGTTCCTCCAGCGTCCCGCGTTGCCGGCGTGAGCGCCGCGCCGCACGGCCCATTCACAAGGATCCGAAGATGGCCAAAGAAGCACTGATCGAAATGCGCGGGCAGGTGGCCGAAGTGCTGCCCGACTCCCGCTTTCGCGTGACGCTCGAGAACGGGCACAGCCTGATCGCCTATACGGGCGGAAAGATGCGCAAGCACCACATCCGCATCCTGGCCGGCGACCAGGTCTCGCTCGAACTGTCTCCCTACGACCTCAGCAAGGGTCGCATCACCTTCCGACACCTCGAACCGCGCAGCAGCACCTCGGCCGCGCCGCGCCGTCGCCGGTTCTGACTTTCCGCCCCGACCGGGGCATACCGAGGGCCCGGCTGCCGCAGCGGGCCGTCGATCGCAAGCGGCATTCACTGAAAGATTCGCATGAACAACAAGCTTTACGTCGGCAACCTGCCCTACACCCTGGGCGACGACGCCCTGCAACAGGAGTTCGCGCGCTACGGCCGCGTGGCCTCGGCCAAGGTCATGGTCGACCGCGACACCGGGCGCTCCAAGGGCTTCGGCTTCGTCGAGATGAGCTCGGGCGACGAGGCGCAAGCCGCCATCCGCGGCATGAACGGCCACTCGATGGACGGACGCGCACTGGTCGTCAACGAGGCGCGCCCGCGCGAGGAGCGCAGCGGCGGTGGCGGCTACCAGGGCGGTTACCGCTCGCGCAGCACGTATTGACCGCAGCCGCGCCGGCGGCCTCGCCGCCCGACGCGGGCTATCACACCAAGCTGGAGCGCGTGGCCGTGCGCGGCGCCGACAGCCTGGTGATCCGCTCGCTGCTCGACCGGCAGCAGTACGCCGATCCGTGCGGCGAGGCGGCCGCGGCCGGATTCAGCAGCGCCACCTGGTCCCTGTTCGGCGTGGTCTGGCCCTCGGCGCTGCAACTGGCCGCGCTGATGGCCGTCTGGCCGCTGGCGCGCGACCAGCGCATCCTCGAGGTCGGCTGCGGGCTGGCGCTGGCCAGCCTCGTGTGCCACCGCCGCCGCGCGGACGTGACGGCCTCCGACAGCCACCCGCTGGCCCCGTGCTTCCTGCTCGACAACGCCGGGCTCAACGACCTGCCGCCGCTGCCCTACCGGCACGGCGACTGGGGCGCCGACCCGCGGCAGCTCGTGCACGACCGCCACCCCGTGGTGCGCGGTCATTTCGACCTGATCATGGGCAGCGACGTGCTCTACGAGCGCGACGATCCGGGCCACCTGGCCGCGTTCATCGGCCGCCACGCCGCGCCCGGGGCGCAGGTGCTCATCGTCGATCCCGATCGCCGCAACCGCCCCGCATTCGCGCGCCGCATGGCCGCGGACGGCTTCGCGCTGCGCGAAACCCCGCTGTGCGGGCGCGACGGCGACGCACTGCCGTACAAGGGGCGCCTGATGCACTTCTCGCGCTCCCGCGGCGGCTGAGACCCGTGCCCGGCGCGTGCGAGCGGCCTGGCGATCAGGTCGCCAGCACGTGCCGCACCAGCAGCCCCGACAGCACGAACATCGTCACCGCGATCAACCCGTCGAGCACCTGCCAGGCGCGCGGCCGCGCGAACCAGGGTGCCAGCGCGCGCGCGCCGTAGCCGAGCAGCCCGAACCAGCACAGGCTGGCGCTGCTCGCGCCCGCGATGAACCAGCCGCGCAGGCCTGCCGGCTGTTGCGCGCCGATGCTGCCCACCAGCAGCACGGTGTCGAGGTAGACGTGCGGGTTGAGCAGCGTGAACGCAGCCGCCTGCGCCACGGCGGCGCCGCGCCCCAGGCCTTCGCCGCCGGCCGCGGCCGACAGCCCATGGGCATGGCGTGCGCGGCGCAGCGCCTGCCAGCCGTACGCCGCCAGGAAGACGGCGCCCGCCAGCGCCAGTGCGCGCGCCAGCCCGGGGCGCTCCCCCAGGGCCCGGGCCATGCCCAGGACGCCGGCGGCGATGAGCACGCCATCCGCCACGGCACAGAACAGCACCACCGGCCCCACGTGCTCGCGCCGCAGGCCCTGCCGCAGCACGAACGCGTTCTGCGCGCCGATGGCCACGATGAGCCCGAATCCCAGCGCAGCGCCCTGTGCCAGTGCGGCCCAGGCCGTTGCAGCGGTATCGGTCGGCGTCATGGGCCGATGATCGGGCCAAACCGGTGCGATGCGCGCAGCACGAGGCGCGCTCCTGCGCGCGCCGAGGGGACAACGGACCCTTAGAGATCCAGCACGAGCCGCGCCGACCTGGCGCGCGAGCAGCAGGGCGTGAACTGGTCGTTGGCGGCCTGCTCCTCGGGCGTGAGGTAGAGGTCGCGGTGCTCGGGCACGCCTTCGAGCACGCGCGTCAGGCAGGTGCCGCACACGCCCTGCTCGCACGAGGTCATCACCTCCACGCCGGCCGCCGCGAGGGCCTGCACCACGGTCTGGTCGGCGGCCACCGGGATCACGCGGCCCGAGCTGGCGAGCTGCACCTCGAAGCCGCCGTCGCCGGCGTGCGACACCGGCTCGGCGGCGAAGAACTCGTGGTGGAGCTGCGCCTCGGGCCAGCCGGCGGCGCGCGCCGCCCCCAGCACCGCGTCCATGAAGCCCTTCGGGCCGCAGACGTACACATGGGTGCCTGCCCGCGGCGTGGCGGCCAGCAGTGCACCGATGTCGAGCCGCCCGTCGGCCGGGCCGTCGTCGAAATGGTGCGTCACGCGCGGGGCGTACGGGGCGGTGGCGATGCGGTCGAGGAAGGCGGTGTGCGCGCGCGAACGCGTGCAGTAGTGCATCGCAAAGCTCGCGCCGGTGACGGCCAGGCGCTCGGCCATGCACAGGATCGGCGTGATGCCGATGCCGCCGGCCAGCAGCAGGTGGCGCCGCGCCTCGTGCGCCAGCGCGAAGTGGTTCCTGGGCACGCCGATGTCGAGCTCGTCGCCCTCGCGCACACGCTCGTGCATCGCCTGCGAGCCGCCGCGCGAGGCCGCATCCTTCAGCACGCCGATCAGGTAGCGGTGGCTCTCCGTGGGGTCGTTGCACAGCGAGTACTGGCGCACCGGACCGCCGGGGACGTGCACGTCGATGTGCGAGCCGGCCGAGAAGGCGGGCAGCGGGCCGCCGTCGGCGCGCACCAGCTCGAAGCTGCAGATGCCCAGCGCCTCGGTCGTCTTGCGCGCCACGCGCACGCGCAGCGGGGTCGGGGCGGTGCTCATGGCCTCAGGCGTCGAGCGTGGCGCGTTCCTGGGCCACCAGACGCTCGATCACGCGGCGCGCCATCACGCCGCCGGCGTCGATGTTGAGCTTGAGCAGGTCGCGCTCGGGCCGGCGGCTCAGGTTGGCCTGCTGGCGCTCGAGCATCTCCAGGTCCTCGGCGAAGATCTTGCCCTGGCCGTCGCGGATCTGCGCCGTCAGCGCCTTGTCGCCGGCGCGGAAGTTGCGCGCCATGCCCCAGAAGTACCACATCGTGGTGTCGGTCTCGGGCGTGATGAAGTCCACCACGATGCTGTAGACCTTCTTGTCGGGCGCTGCTTCGTAGCCCCCGTGGCCGGCCAGGGCCACGCCGACCTCGATCATCACGTGGCTGGGCGGCGCGAAGCGGCAGATCTGCCAGCGGTCCACCGGATGGTCGTCGGGCAGGCCGTGCGCGCGCATCGCCATCCTCCAGAACGGCGGGGCCTGGATGCCGTTCATGAAGCGGCTGGTGACGGCCGTGTCGCCCTCGGCGGTGGTCTTGCAGGGCGTCTCGTCGATCTCCGGCTGGCCGATGCTGGTGGAGTGCACGTAGGTCTCGTGCGTCAGGTCCATCAGGTTGTCGATCATGAGCCGGTAGTCGCAGGCGATGTGGTACAGCCCTCCGCCGTAGGCCCACTCCGGGTCGCCGGCCCAGTGCAGGTGCGGGATCTGGTCTTCGCGCGCGCGCTCGGCGTCGCCCGGCCAGACCCAGATGAAGCCGTGCCGCTCGACCACCGGGTAGCTGCGGATCGGCGGGAACCCGCGCACGCGCTGGCCCGGCATCGCAATCGTCTTGCCGTCGCAGCCCATCTCCAGGCCGTGATAGCCGCACACCAGCTTGCCCTCGACCACGCGGCCCAGCGACAGCGGCGCGCCGCGGTGCGGGCACCAGTCCTCCAGCGCGGCCACGCGCCCGCCCTCGCCGCGGTAGAACACAATGCGCTCGCCGCAGACCGTGCGGCCCAGCGGCTTGTCGTCGACCTCGGCCGGCGTGGCCGCGACGTACCAGGCATTGCGGATGAACATCGGAACCTCCAACATTCAGGATACTGAATCACATTCAGTATACGTATGGACAGTGGACGAGACAAGCCTACGCCGGACGGCGGCGTGCCGCAAAGGCGTCAGGGCCGGACGAGCTTGCGCAGCAGGTGCATGAACCGCTCGCGCTGCGCCTCGGTCAAGGGCGCGAGCAGGGCCTCGTACATCGGGCGCACGTGCGGCAGCATCGCGCGCAGCACGGCCTCGCCGTCCGGCGTGAGGCTGAGCGCGCGCTGGCGGCGCGGCAGCAGCTCGCGGTGGATCCAGCCCTTGGCCTCCAGCCGCGCGGCGATGTCGGCCGTGGTGGAGGTGTCCAGCGCCACCGCCTCGGCCAGCGTCACCTGGTCGATGCCCGGCTGGTCGGCCAGCGCGCGCAGCACCGCGTACTGCACGGGGGTCACGCCGCGGCCGTGCACCTCGTGGAAGGCGGCCACCGCGGCCTGGTGCGCGCGCCGCAGCAGGTGGCCCGGCTCGTCGGCGAGCTCGGGCGCCGCGGGCGGGGCCGGGGGCGCGACGGCGCGCTTGGCGCGCGGGGCAGGGCGGTCGGGGGAGGGCATGAGCGCGCAGTGTATTGAACGCGCGCCGACGCGCATGCGGAGCGTCGGCGCGCCCGCCGCGCACGCGTGCATTCACGCCGAGCGCGGCTGGACCCGCAGGCAATCTGCCTTCGGTCAGCCTTCCCTGCCAAACAGCGCCACCAGCAGCGTCTCGGCCTTCGCCATGCCCGTGGCGGTGAACGCCACCGACCTGGCGCGGCCGACGGGGTCCGAGATGAGGCCTTTGGCGTGCAGCCGATTCATGGCCTCCCAGTCGAACGATTTCCAGGCGCGATCACCATCGTGCACGCCCAGCAGCAAGAGCGCCAGGACAGCATCGTCAATTCGGTCGGTGTCGAGCTTCACGAGGGCCCCCGATCAGTCAAGTGCCAGCCCATCCAGCGGGCTGCGCGCACCCATGCCGCCCACCTTGAGCACATGGGTGTAGATCATCGTCGTGGCAACGTCGGCATGGCCGAGCAGCTCCTGCACGGTGCGGATGTCGGCACCGGACTGCAGAAGGTGCGTGGCAAAGCAATGGCGCAGCGTGTGCGGCGTGGCCGGTTTGGCAACACCGGCTGCCCGCACGGCGCGCTTGAAGGCGCGCTGGAACGTCTCGGGGTACAGGTGGTGGCGACGACTCACGCCGCTGCGCGGATCGACCGACGGGCGCTGTTGCGCGAAGACCCAGAACCAGGCCCAGCTCGCGCCGGCACGCGGATACTTGCGCTCGAGGGCGTCGGGCAATTGCACGCCGCAGCGACCGGAGGCCACATCGGCCGACCACAGCGCCCGTGACACGTCCCCCATATGTCGGCGCAGTGCCGGTGCGATGGAGCGGGGCAACATCACCACGCGATCCTTGCCGCCCTTGCCGGAGCGCACGAAGACCGCCTGGTTGGCGAAGTCCAGGTCCTTCACGCGCAGCTGCAGCGCTTCTTCGATACGCAGGCCCGTGCCGTAGAGCAGGCGCGCCAGCAATCCGTGCGTGCCTTCCATCCGTTGCAGCACAGCGCTCACCTCGTCGGGCGACAGCACCACCGGAAGGCGCCGCTTGGGCACCGGGCGACCGATCTCCGCCATCCAGGGCAGCTGCCGGCCCAGCACCTTGCCGTACAGGAACAACAGGGCCGACAGCGCCTGCCGATGGCTCGACACCGACAGGCCGCGCTCCGCCGCGAGATGGGTCAGGAAGGACTCGACCTCGGGCCCGCCCATCTGGGCGGGATGGCGAAGGCCGTGAAAGCGCACAAACGCACGGCACCAGTGCACGTAGGCCTCCTCGGTGCGCAGGCTGAAGTGCAGCCCGCGGGCGCGCTCGCGCACCTGATCGAGGAGGCGCACGGCACGCAAGGGCGGCAGCACCGCGCCACCCACCGGCCGAAGGCCGTTGCGCGCAACCTGTGCCACCGACCGATCCACCGATTGGATGAGTGACATGACGCGGCCCCTCCCTTGTCATGACGGCGACCGGCCCGCAAAATCAGGTCAGACGAAACGCCGCTTTCGACGGTGAATTTAGTACTGGATGAACATCCAGTCAATAAGGGGGAAATTCAAGATGCATCAAGCACTTGCGGCTGCCCACAGCGGCCGAGATAGACGACACGTGCCGTGATAA
>DASTJE010000125.1:0-3429 GCA_035716845.1 Burkholderiaceae bacterium | reverse complement strand
CGTGCACGATGGGTTTGGGCGCGCCGGTGGTGCCCGAGGAGTACACCACCCACAGCGGGTGCTCGAAGGGCACGTCGTCGATGGCGAGCGGCACGTCGTCGGCAATGAGCGTGGCCCAGTCGTGGCGCGGCAGCGCGGTGGTGTCCAGGCCCGGGGCCGGCCCGGGCACCTCGATCCACTGCTGCAACGTCGGCAGCCCGGCCAGCAGCTCGCGCACCACGTCGCGGCGGTCGTGCACGCGGCCGCCCCAGCGGTAGCCGGTGGTGGCCAGCAGCACGCGCGGCGTGATCTGGCGCAAGCGGTCGAGCACGGCCACCGCGCCCATGTCGGGCGCGCACACCGACCACAGCGCACCCACGCTGGCGCAGGCCAGGAAGGCGACCACCGTCTCGGGCACGTTGGGCAGGTAGGCGGCCACGCGGTCGCCGCGTTGCACACCCAGTGCACGCAGCGCGGCGGCCAGGCTGGCCACGCGGCGCCGCAGCTCGGGCCACGACAGCTCGGCCAGCGCCTGCGCCTCGCCGGCGAAGCGGATTGCCGGTGTGCCGCGCGCGGCGTGGCGGAACACCTGCGTCGCGTAGTTGAGCGTGGCGCCCTCGAACCAGCGCGCGCCGGGCATGCGGCGCTCGGCCAGCGCGCGCGTGAAGGGCGTGGGCGAGTGCAGCCCGAAGTGGCCCCAGATCGAGCGCCAGAAGGCCTCGAGGTCGCTCACCGACCAGCGCCACAGCGCGTCGTAGCTGTCGAAGCGCTGGCCGCGCTGCGCCTCCAGCCAGCGCAGGTAGCCCGCCATCGCGCTGCGCTCGGCAAAGGCGGCACTCGGGGTCCAGATCGGCGTGTCGTTCATCGGCGGGGCCCTGCGTTCGCGGGAGCCTACAACGACGACGGCCGCACGACAGGCTTGCCGTGCGGCCGTGCAACACCCCGCGTGGCGCGGGGCCGGGGTCAGCGGGAGGTCAGAGCCAGCCCGCCGCCTTCAGCTGCGTGGTGATGACGTCCGCGAGGAGCAAGTGGCCCTTCTGCGACGGGTGGAAGCCATCCGAGAACAGCCAGCTCTGGTACCAGGTGGCACCCGTCGCGCCCGCCGGCGGCGTGGAGGCCGACAGGGCCGCCTCGGTGCAGGTGGCGAAGCTGTAGGTCGGCAAGCCGTCGCTGCCCACGCCGGTGACCGGGCAGGCGGCGCGCTTGGCGTCGGTCAGGCCGTAGGCCGACGGGTTCGCGACCCAGGCGACGAAGGCGGCATTGGCGTCGATCACGGTCACGCGCGAATCACCGTTGAAGTTGTTCTTCAGGCGTGCGTTGAAGCTGTCGACCCACAGGTTGAACAGGCCCTCGAGCTGCAGCCGCGTGGCCTTGCCCTTGGCTGCCTCGACGCCGCCGAGCACCATCTGGAAACGCGGCGTCAGCGTGATCGCGGGCGCGTTGAGGATGGCCACGCGCTCGGCGCCCTTGGCCAGCGCCTTGGTGCGGACCAGATCGGTCATGCGGTCGGCCAACGCCACCATGTACAGGCCGCCCGCCGCGCCCAGGTCGGAGGCGGACTTGGTGGCCTGCGTCACGTCGGCCGCCGACAGCAGCTGGCCCAGGATCCCGAGGTAGCCCGCCGGCGCGCCCTGCTGCGCCGCGAGGAAGGCGCCCACCAGGTCGGCCGCGTCGTTGCCGCCGCCGTCGATCAGCAGCAGGTCGGAGGCCTTGAAGTTGCCCCCTGCGGTCGCCGTGTCGAGCTGCACGCCGATGTTGCGCGGATCGGCCGCCGCGGTGCCGTTCGACCCGCCGTTGATGCGGCTGCCGCCGATGGCGTAGTTGCTGCAGTTGGCAGTCGGGTTGGGCGCGAAGGTGGTGCCGGTGAACACGAAGAAGTTGCAGGTCGCGCTCAGGTTGTACGCGGCCCCCACGAGTTCGGGGTAGACCTTCGAGTTGGGCCCCTGGATCGTGAACCGCGGGGTGCCTGCGATGGCGAAGGTGCCGACGTCGGCCAGGCTGTCGCCGAAGGTGCGCACCGACGCGACGGCGGGCGGGTTGTCGTCGCCGCCACCGCAAGCCACCAGGACGGCTGCGGCCAGCAGGCCCAGGGCCCGGCCCTTCCAGCCTTGGATCGAGAAGTTCATGAGATGCCTCCAGAAGGGGCTCACGGGCCCCGGATACGAAACCAGACCCCGGCATTGTGCTTTTGCCGCCGGCCCGCGCACCGGGTGGAAACCTGGGGCGCAGATTGGGGGAAACCTCTAGAAGCCGCCTCGGCGCACGGCCCGCGGCCGCTCCCGGGCCCGCGCAGAATCGCTAGCGTGGACGCTGCACCGCGCGACGACCTCACCGCCCTCGACGGCGAACGGCTGTCGCAGGCGATCCGCTCGCGCGCCGTGTCGTGCCGCGAAGTGATGCAGGCCTACCTGGCGCGCATCCACCGCGTCAACGCGCACTGCAACGCCATCGTCAGCCTGGCGCCCGACGAGGCGCTGCTGCGCCAGGCCGACGAGCGCGACGCCGAGCTGGCGCGCGGCCACTGGCGCGGCTGGATGCACGGCATGCCGCAGGCGATCAAGGACGCCGCGCAGGCGGCCGGCTTCCCCACCACCTTCGGCAGCCCCTTGCACGCCCACGCCGTGGCGCGCGAGGACGGGCTGATGACCGCGCGCATGAAGGCCGCCGGCTGCATCGTGGTGGGCAAGACCAACATGCCCGAGTTCGGGCTCGGCTCGCACACCTTCAACACCCTGTTCGGCGCCACGCCCAATGCCTGGGACCCGGCGGTGAGCGCCGGCGGCTCCAGCGGCGGCGCGGCGGTGGCGCTGGCGCAGCGCCTGCTGCCGGTGGCCGACGGCTCGGACTTCATGGGCTCGCTGCGCAACCCGGCGGCATGGAACCACGTGTTCGGCCTGCGCCCCAGCCAGGGCCGCGTGCCGCTGGCGCCGGCCACGGACGTGTGGATCACGCAGCTGTCCACCGAAGGCCCGATGGCGCGCACGGTGGCCGACCTGGCGCGCCTGCTGGCCGTGCAGGCCGGGCCGGACGCGCGCGCACCGCTGTCGCTGCAGGCCCCGCTGGAGGACTTGAGCGAGCCGGCCGTCGAACGCGCGCTGTGCGGCCTGCGCGTCGCCTGGCTGGCCGACCTGGGCGGCCATCTGGCCATGGAGCCCTGCCTGCTGGCCCTGTGCGAGGCCGCGCTGGCGCGGCTGGAAGCGGGCGGCGCCCACGTCGAGCCGGTGGCGCTGGGCTTCGACCCGCATGCGCTGTGGAACGCCTGGCTGGTGTGGCGGCGCGCCCTGGTGGCGCCGCGCGTGGCCCCGCTGCTCACGCAGCCCGGCGCGCGCGAGCGCATCAAGCCCGAGGCGCTGTGGGAGCACGACCAGGCGCAGGGCACCAGCGTGATGGCCCTGATGCGCGCGAGCCAGGTGCGCAGCGCCTTCTGGCAGCACCTGGTGTCGCTGTACG
>DASTJE010000124.1:0-23950 GCA_035716845.1 Burkholderiaceae bacterium | reverse complement strand
CAGGGACGCAGTGCGCCTACTCTAAACCACCGCCCCGGCGTTCGGATCGTTCGGGTCTTGATCGCGCGCCGCCGCCTTGACGAGGTCCTCGCGCCTGACCCCCAGCCACATCGCGATCGCCGCGGCGACGAATACCGACGAGTAGATGCCGAACAGGATGCCGATCGTCAACGCCACCGCGAAGTAGTGCAACGTCGGCCCGCCGAACAGCAGCATCGCCAGCACCATCATCTGCGTCGAGCCGTGGGTGATGATCGTGCGGCTCATCGTGCTGGTGATCGCGTGGTCGATCACCTGCCGGGTGTCGAGCTTGCGGTAGCGACGGAAGGCCTCGCGGATGCGGTCGAAGATGACCACCGATTCGTTGACCGAGTAGCCCAGGATCGCCAGCACCGCCGCCAGCACCGCGAGCGAGAACTCCCACTGGAAGAAGGCGAAGAAGCCCAGGATGATGATCACGTCGTGGAGGTTGGCCACGATGCCCGCGACGGAGAACTTCCACTCGAAGCGCAGCGCCAGGTACAGCATGATCCCCGCGATCGTCACCAGCAGCGCCCAGGCACCGTTCTGGTAGAGCTCGGAGCCGACGCTGGCGCTCACGGCCTCGCTGCGTGCGCGCAGGCTGAGTTCCTTGCCGTCGGCGCCGATGCAGGACACGCGCGCGTCCTGGTCGCCGCGCGACGCGTCCGCCTGCGACACCTGTACCTTGCCGCCGTCGGCCTGGCAGAGCGCGCCGAACACGCGGTCGGCCACCTCGGACTGCTTGACATCGCGGCGGATCGGCAGCCGGATCAGCACGTCGCGCGAGGTGCCGAACTGCTGCACCTGGACCTCGCCGAAGCCGAGCGTCTCGATGATGCCGCGCGTGCGGTTGATGTCGGCCGTCTGCGCGTAGCGCACTTCCAGCAGCGTGCCCCCGGTGAACTCGATCGACAGGTGCAGGCCGCGCGTGACGAGGAAGAACACCGCCAGCGCGAAGGTGACGAACGAGACCGCGTTGAGCACCAGCGCATGGCGCATGAACGGGATGTCGCGTCGGATGCGGAAGAATTCCATGGCTCAGGCCTCCTTGGCGGCATCGGCGCCCGGCGTCGCATCCGGCTTCCACACCTGCCCGATCGACACGCCCTTGAGCTTCTTCTGGCGCCCGTACCAGAGGTTGACCAGCGCCCGCGAGAACACCACCGCCGAGAACATCGAGGTGAGGATGCCCAGGCAGTGCACCACCGCGAAGCCGCGCACCGGGCCCGAGCCGAAGGCCAGCAGCGCCAGTCCGGCGATCAGCGTGGTGATGTTGGAGTCGAGGATGGTGCCCCAGGCGCGCTCGTAGCCGGTGGCGATCGCCGTCTGCGGGCTGGCGCCGTTGCGCAGCTCCTCGCGCACGCGTTCGTTGATCAGCACGTTGGCGTCGATGGCCATGCCCAGCGTCAGCGCGATGGCCGCGATGCCCGGCAGCGTCAGCGTGGCCTGCAGCATCGACAGTACCGCCACCAGCAACAGCAGGTTGAACGCCAGCGCGAGCGTCGAGAACACGCCGAACAGCATGTAGTACAGGCACATGAAAAGGGCGATCGCCGCGAAGCCGTAGGTCACGCTGGCGAAGCCCCGGTCGATGTTCTCGGCGCCCAGGCTGGGGCCGATCGTGCGCTCCTCGATGATCTCCATCGGCGCGGCCAGCGAGCCGGCGCGCAGCAGCAGCGCGGTGTCGTTGGCCTCCTGGCTCGTCATGCGGCCGGAGATCTGGAAACGCGCGCCGAGCTCGCCGCGGATCACCGGCGCGGTGATGACTTCGCCCTTGCCCTTCTCGAACAGCAGGATCGCCATGCGCTTGCCGATGTTCTCGCGCGAGATGTCGCGCATGATGCGCGCGCCCTTGGCATCCACCGTCAAGTGCACCGCCGGCTCGCTGGCGTTCTGGCCGTCGAAGCCGGCCTGGGCATCGGTGAGGCTGTCGCCGGTGAGGATCACCTGGCGCTTGACCATCAGCGGCGCACTGCCGCGCTCCACGTAGCGCTCGCTGCCGAAGGGCACCGGCCCGGAGCCTACGGCCGCCGCCGCCGCCTCCGCACTGTCGTCGACCATGCGCAGCTCGAGCGTCGCGGTGCGACCGATGATGTCCTTGGCCTTGGCCGTATCCTGCACGCCGGGCAGCTGCACCACCACGCGGTCCAGCCCCTGCTGCTGGATCACCGGCTCGGCCACGCCGAGCTCGTTGACGCGGTTGTGCAGCGTCGTGATGTTCTGCTTGACCGCCTGCTCCTGGATGCGCCGCGCCGCCGCCGGCGTGAGCGTGCCGGTGAGCTTGAAGCCGTCCCCGTCGGCGGCGTCGACCCAGGACAGATCGCCGAGTTGGTCGGCCAGCAGCGTCCGGGCCGCGTCGAGCGTGCCCCGGTCACGGAACCGCACCTCGACATCGTTGCCGTTGCGCGTGATGCCGGCATGGCGGATCGACTTGTCACGCAGCAGGGTGCGGATGTCGCCGGTGTAGGCCTCGGCGCGCTTGGTGAGCGCGGCCTTCATGTCCACCTGCATCAGGAAGTGCACGCCGCCGCGCAGATCCAGGCCCAGGTACATCGGCAGCGCGTGCAGCCTGGCCAGCCACTGCGGCGAGCGCGACACGAGGTTCAGCGCCACGATGTACGACGGATCGGACGGATCCGGGATCAGGGCCTTGCTGATGGCGTCCTTGGCCTTGATCTGGGTATCGGTGTCGGCGAAGCGCGCGCGCACCGAATTGCCCTCGAGCTGGACGAAGTCCGCGGGAATCGCCGCCTGCTGCAGCGCGCCGCGCACACGGTCGACCAGCGCCGGCTCGACCTTGACGGTGGCCTTGGCCGACGAGACCTGCACCGCCGGCGCTTCGCCGAAGAAGTTGGGTGCCGTGTAGAGCGCACCGATCACGAGCGCGATCAGGATGATCGCGTACTTCCACCAGGGGTAGCGGTTCATGGGGGGCCACCTGCGCCGCGGGTGCGCGGCGCGTTCAGGAGGGGAGGAACGGTTACTTCAGCGTGCCCTTGGGCAGCACCTGGGTTACCGCAGCGCGCTGTACCTGCACCTCGACGTTGGTGGCCACTTCCAGGCCGATGAAGGCATCGCCGAGCTTGCTGACCCGGCCCGTCAGGCCGCCGGCGGTGACGACTTCGTCGCCCTTGGCCAGCGCCTCGATCATCGCCTTGTGTTCCTTCTGGCGCTTCATCTGCGGACGGATCATGATGAAGTACAGCACCACGAACATCAGCACCAGCGGCAGCAGCGAGAACAGCGTCGACTCGGTGCTGCCGGCGGGCGCCGGCGCGGTCTGGGCGAAAGCGGTGGAAATGAACACGTCGGTTTCCTCGTCTGGATGAACGGTCGGATGGGCCGCGGCCGCGTCGGCGGCAGCTCCGGCGGCCGCAAGCGCGGCCTCTGGGGCGCACTTGCAGGGGGCAAGGCACCAAAAGGCGTCGGATTCTAGTCGACACCCCCCAAAACCCCAGCCCGCCGCGGCTAGCATCCTCCCTCATGGGAACGCCCCTGCGCATCGCCGTCGTGGGCGCCGGCCCGGTCGGGCTGGCGCTGGCGCTGCTCGCGGCGCGCACGCTGCCGCAGGCGACGCTGAGCCTGTTCGATGCGCGGCCGGCCGAGGCCGATGTGTCGGGCGATGCGCGCACCCTCGCGTTATCGCTGGGCAGCGTGCAGTTGCTCGAACGGCTGGACGCCTGGGCCGGCGACCGGGCCGAGCCGATCCGCGCCATCCGCGTATCCCAGCAGCCGGCGGTGCTGCCGGTCCCCTCCACGCTGGGCGCGGCGCGCGTGCATCTGAGCGCGCAGGCGCTCGGCGTGCCGATGCTGGGTGCGGTGGTCGGCTACGGCACTCTCGTGGCGCCGATGCGCGCCGCCTGGCTGCGCGCGGCGGCGACGCATCCGCAACGCCTGATCACCCGCTTCGGCACGCCGGTGGCCGCGCTCAAGGACGTGCCCGGTGGCGTGGAAGTCGACGCCGGCGTGGTCGAAACCTTCGACCTGGCCGTGGTGGCCGAAGGGGGCGTCTTCGGCGAGCAGCGCGGCGCCGACCTGCAGCACGATTACGGGCAGGACGCCTGGGTGGGCACCGTGACGCTGGCCGACGCGACGCCGGGGCTGGCGGTCGAGCACTTCACGCGCCACGGACCGGCCGCGCTGCTGCCGCTGCCACCGCTGGCCGATGGCATGGCGCGCGCCGCGCTGGTGTGGTGCGTCGACCGCGCGGACGACCCGGTGCGCGAGCTCGACGATGCGCAACGCCTGGCCGTGCTGGCCCAGTTGTTCGATCCCGAGGTCGGGCGCGTCGTCGGCGTGTCCCCGCTCAAGCGCTTTCCGCTCGGCCTGGCGGCGCACCGCAGCCTCGTGCGTGCGCGCCAGGTGCGCATCGGCAACGCCGCGCAGACCCTGCACCCGGTGGCCGGCCAGGGGCTCAACCTCGGCTTGCGCGACGCCTTCGCACTCACGAACGCGCTGCGCGACGCACTCGCGCGCGACCGCCACCACCCCGACCTCGACGCGGCCTTGCGGCACGTGGCCTGGCAGCGCGCACCCGACCGCTGGACCCTGATTGCGGCCACGGATTTCCTGGCCCGCAGCTTCACCTGGAACCTGCCGGGGCTGGACACCGCGCGCGGTCTCGGCCTGGCGCTGCTCGACCGGCTGCCGCTGGCCAAGGCGGTGCTGGCGCGGCAGATGATGTTCGGCCGCCGCTGAAGCGCTACAGGACGCGGTGCGCCAGCGCCGGCAACTGCCGACGCACCGACGCCAGACGCGTCGCATCGACCTCGGCCAGCACCACGCCTTCGCCCTCGGCCAGTTGCGCCAGCACCTCGCCCCAGGGATCGACGATCATGCTGTGGCCCCAGGTGCGGCGTCCGTTCTCGTGCAGCCCGCCTTGCGCGGCCGCCAGCACGTAGCACTGATTCTCGACCGCCCGCGCGCGCAGCAACAGTTCCCAATGGGCACGGCCGGTCGTGTAGGTGAAGGCCGAGGGCACGCTCAGCACGTCGCAGGGCGGCTGGGCGAGCGCCCGGTACAGCTCCGGGAAGCGCAGGTCGTAGCACACCGACAGGCCCACGCGCAGCGGCCCGGCCTGCAGCGCCCGCGGCGTATCGCCGGCCTCGAGCACGCGGGCCTCGTCGAAACTCTCGCGCCCGTTGTCGAAGCGGAACAGGTGGATCTTGTCGTAGCGCGCCGCCAGGCGGCCGTCGGGCGCGTAGACGCAGCAGGCGTTGCGCACGCGAGCCTCGGCCTGGGCGCGCAAGGGCAGCGTGCCGCCGATCAGCCACAGCCCGTGCCGGCGTGCCTGCGCAGAGAGGAAGTCCTGGATCGGTCCTTCGCCAGCGGCCTCGGCGATCGCGAGCTTGTCGTCGTCGCGCCGCCCCATCAGGCAGAAGTACTCGGGCAGCGCCGCCAGGCCGGCACCGCGCGCGGCAGCCTCGGCGATCAGGCGGGCGGCGGCCTCGAGATTGCGGTCCACGTCGGGCGTCGAGACGGTCTGCAAGGCGGCAATCTTCATCGTGAGGCTCCCTTGGGCGCCGAGGCGGCCGGCGCGTCGATCTCGGGCATGGGCTCGCCCGGCTTGCGTTCGACGCGCTCGACCCTGGGGTCGGCCCACGGGCCCTGCACGGTGAACTCGCGCGTGCTGGCCGCGGCGAGCGGTCGGCGCAGCAGCAGCTGCGCCAGGAACGTGCCGAGGCCCAGCGCGGGATTGATGGCCGCATAGGCCAGCGAGGCGGTACCCGCGTTGATTTCGGGCACCACCACCACGCGCAGGTTCTGCGTCTCGCGCCCGATGTCGGCGCTGCCCTCCATCAGCACCGCCGCCTGCACGCCGCGCATGCGCAGGTTGTTGGTGCTGGCCACGCCGTCGTCGATCGACACGTCGCCCGTCACGTTGTCGAAGGCGAAGCCCTCCTGGAACAGGTCGCGGAAGTCGAGCACCAGGCGACGAGGCAACGCCTGCAGGTTGAGCACGCCGAGCAGGCGCGCCGCGCCTGGGCCGGCTTTCAGGAACTGTCCCTCGTCGAGCGCGAGCACGACATGCCCGTCGAGGCTGGGCACGTGCAAGGCCAACGGCGAACCGGCCCAGGACAGCTGCCCGGAAAGACGCCCCTTGCCGCCGCGCAAGGTGCCCGGGAACCCCAGGCGCGCCAGCATGCCGCCGCTGTCGGCCAGGTCGAGCCGGAAGTCGAGCACCATGCGCGGATTGCCCGAACTGGGCAACCACTGCCCGCTGCCACTGAGTTGACCGTCGGCGTTGCTCAGCGCGATGCGCGACAGGCGCCACTCGCGCTGCGCCGGCGCGCGGCCCGCGGCCTCGACGATGCGGTTGACGGCTTCGATCTCGAGGCGCCCCAGCTTCTTGCCGCGCAGCTCGAAGTCGTCGACCGCGATGTCCAGCGCCGGCACCGCGGCCGGCGCCTCGGCCAGCAGGCTCTCGACCGAACTGGCGTCCGAAGGCGGCAGGGCCAGACGCGACAGGCGCGCGTGGACACGCCCCGGGCTGGCAGCACCCTGCGGCGCACGGAATTCGACGTAGCCGGCCAGTTGTTCGGCGTCGACGCTGCCACGCCACGTGCCGTCGCTGGGGTCCTGGCTCACCCCCAGCACCACCTGCGTCAGGCGCCGGCCCCCGGCGGTCAGCGACTGCGCACGCAACGCGACGCTGCGCGGAAGGTAGCCCGCATCCAGCCCCGGCGTCGCCCCGGCCGACGCGACGCGCTCGCCCACCGCCTGCCATGCATCGACGTCCAGCGCGCCCAGCACGAGCACGGCCTGCACCCCGCGCTCGGGCAGCGACGGCGCCGCGATGCCCACGCCGACGGCGCCACGCAGCACCTGCGGGCTGCCGTGCGCGAGGTCGCGCTGGAACACCGCGCTGGCGACGTTGCCGAGCTCGACACGCACGTTGTCGCGCGCCGCATCGGCCTCGAGGCGTGTCTCGACCCGCAACGGCCAGGTCGCCTCGGCGGGCTTGCGCAGCGGGGCCGGCAGGTCGAGCGCCAGTCCGGTCAGCGGGCTGGTCAACGCATACTCCGCACGCCCCCGCGCCGCGCTGACCTGCAGCCGGTAGGGCGCCTGCCCGCTGGCGGACTCGGCGAGGCGGGCCAGAGCGCCGAGCTCCGGCGCGCGACGCAGCGCCTCGGCACTGACCATCCCCTGCCCGCTGAAGCGCAGCGCGCCGTCGGCCGCGGTGCCGCCCTCGAACACCGCATCGCCGCCCAGCACGCGTGCGCTGCCGCCGGTGACCGTCAACCCCTTGTGCGTGAAGGCCACGCGGGCCTTGGCATTGGCCAGCAGCGGGGCGTCCGCGCGCAGGCGCAAGTCGTTGCCGCCCAGCACGAGCGCGCCCTGCACCGTCGAGCGCTCCAGCGCGTCGAGCGGCAGCTCCAGGCCGAGTTTGAGATCGCCGCTGCCGGTGGCCGTGGCGCCGGCCAGCGCCTGGTCCATCCAGCCGCTCACCGGCGTGTTGTTGACGAAGCGCAGCATGTCGCCCAAGGGCCCGCGGGCCTGGCCGTCGATGCGCAGCACGGGCCGCGCGAGGTCGCGGATGCCTCCGTTCACCCTGGACAGCTCGACGCCCCACAGACGTGCCTGCACGTTGCGCAGTTCCATCGCGCTGCGGTCGAACACCAGGTCGCCCGACACCTTCGTGAAGGCAGGCCATGGCGGATCGCCGCCGGGCCCGCCGGGGACGTAGGCGAGCACGACATCCTCGACGCGCGCGGCGATGCGGAACTCGCCGGCGCCGGCCGTCCGCGGCGCCGACGCTGCCGGCGCGAAGGGGAAGGCCCACAGGTCGCCACGCACCTTGAAGTTCACCGAGGCCACGCGCCCGTCCTGCACGGCCTGCTCGACGTAGCGGCGCGCCGGCTCCGGGACGCCCTGCGGCAGGTAGCGCGCCACCGCGGCCGCACGCCCGCGCGTCAGTCGCCCCGCAAGGTCGAGCTGCCCGGGCCAGCGCCCGCCGGCGCCGAAACCCTGGCCCGGCCCGGTACGCCACACCGCCGTCGTCAGCTCGCCCTGGGCGTCGGCATTTGCGAAGCGCGTGTCGGTGAGCATCACTTCGGCCGCGCCGGGACGCGCCGCATCGCCCGCCAGGCGCCACGACAGCCGTGTCGAGAACGCATCGAATTCGATCTCCGGCTGTTCGAACACGCCGGGCAGGATCAAGGCTCCCTTGTCCAATGAAAGTCGGGCCTGTCCGCCATCGTCGCGCGCCTCGAAGTCGAGCGCCGCATTGCGCCAGCCCGGTCGGCCGATGGCCCCGGGTTCGAGCGCCTGCGCGGCAGCCACCTGCAGGCCGCGCACGGCCGCCTTGACGCGGTAATGCGTCGGGGCGTCGAGGGAGCCTTCCCAGTTCGCCTCGAGGCCGCTGACGACGCCGCTGGGCTGCAGCCGCGCCAGCAGATCGCGCACGGCACTGCCCAGCGGCAGGCGCGCCGCCAGCGCCGCCAAGGCGCCCAGGTCGAGGTGGTCGAGCGCGAGCTCGCCGCCGACGCTTCGGCCGTCGGCGCGCCGCAGCACGAGCGCGCCCTGCGTCGCCGGCCAGTCGACGCCGTCACCGGCGAAGCGCAGTGACTCCGCGACCAGCTTGAGGCGCTCGCCGTGGCGATTGCTGTCGCGCTCGGCACGCAGCCGCCCCTGCAGCTCGGCCACGCGCAGCGGTTCGGACACGTCGGCGAACGCCAGACGCACATCGCGCAGCGCGATGTCGGCGGTCGCCGCGCGCGCGACACCGTCGCGCCAGGTCACCCACAGGCGCAGCGCGCCTTCGCCCTCGTCGAGCTGGAATGGCAGCGGCAGGTGGTCGCGCACGGCCTCCGCGCGCGCGCGCGGCAGCCACGCGTGCGCCTCGCCCGACCAGCGCCGCCAGTCGCCACGCGGCGCCAGCAGGCCGTGCGTGAAACGGCCGCGCAGAGAGAAGCGTTCGCCCCAATCGGCGGGCGGCGTGGCGTCGAGCCGCAGTTCGTGCGAACGCAACCCATTGCGCACCACGAAGTCGACGTCGGCCAGCTCGAGCGGCTGCTCGCCGCCCAGCGGCGCCTGTTCGTCGAACCAGCGCAGGCGACCGTGGCGGATCACGAACTCGTGCTGCGCGAACAACCAGTCGGCCGCCGCGGTGTCGGCGTCGAGGGCGTCGCCGCGCAGCTGCAGCCCCCCCACATGCACACGGCCCGCGGCATCACGCCGGATGTCGAGCACCGGGCCGTCGATCAGCAACTGCTCGAAGCGCAGCTCCAGGCCGACCAGCGACCGCGCCGACAGCGCGGCATGGACGCGCGGCAGGCGCAGGGCCTCGCGGCGCTGCGCGTCGTGCAGCACCACCTCGTCGATCTCGAGCGCGGGCATCCAGCCGCCCGATCGCACCCGGATCGAGCCGATCGTGACCGGCACCCCGAGCGCCGCGCTGGCGCGCGCCTCGATCTGCGGCCGCCATTCGCCGACGCGGGGCAAAATCCCCCATTGCAGGATCAGCCAAGCCAGCAGCAATAAGCTCCACGCCGCGAACAGCAACGTGAACGCCAGGCGCCACAGCCGCCGCAACCAGGGCCGGCGCCGGCGCTCCACGAGGGGCGGGCTGGCAGGGGCATTGGAGACGGAGGACACGGTATGAGGAGGCAGCCGCAGGACCACAGCGCGCCGCTGGCGTGCGCCGCCCTTGGACGGCAACGCTCAGCCGGGTCGTCGCGTCGACAAGGGCGCGGGCCAATCTAGCACAGCGATCCGCACCGCCGCCCGCCCATGCCGACCGAAAACCCCACCGCACCGAGCGCGAGCACCGCCGGCTCCGCCGCGCGCGCCGACCACAGCCGCTTCGTGCAGCGCGTGCGGCGCCGCTGGGCGGCCGAGCTCGGCCTGCTCCCGCCCGGCGTGCCCGACGCGGCCGGCGTCGACGCCTTGGTGGCGACGCTGCAGGCGCAGGGTCGGCCGCTGGCCGCTGCGCTGCGCATTGCGCGCGCCCTCGTGCTGGAACGCTTGGCGGTGCTCGATGTGGAGTGCGACGCGCCGCTCGATGCCGTCACGACAGCCATGACCGCGCTGGCCGAGGCGACGCTGGAGCTCGCGCTGCGCGCGGCGCGCGCCGAGGTCGATGCGCGGCACGGCGCACCGCTGGATGCGCAGGGCCAGCCGATCGAGATGTGGATCGTCGGCATGGGCAAGCTCGGCGCGCGCGAGCTCAACGTGTCGTCGGACATCGACCTGATCTACGTCTACGAGGACGAAGGCCTGACGCAGGGCCCCGAGACGATCTCGGCGCACGAGTACTTCGCCAAGGTCGCGCGCGCGCTGTACGCGCTGGTCGGCGACACCACCGACGAGGGCTTCGTGTTCCGCGTCGACCTTGCCCTGCGGCCCAACGGCAACTCGGGCCCGCCGGTGGTCAGCCTGGCGATGCTGGAGGAGTATTTCCAGGTCCAGGGGCGCGAGTGGGAACGCTTCGCGTGGCTCAAGAGCCGCGTCGTCGCCCCCCGCGCCGCGGTGGACAGCGGGCGCGCGCGGGCGCTGCGCTCGCTGGTCACGCCCTTCGTCTACCGCCGCTACCTCGACTACGGCGTGTTCGAGGGCCTGCGCCAGCTGCATGCCAAGATCCGCGAGGAGGCGCAACGACGCGCCGCGGGGCGGCCCGAGCGCAGCAACGACGTGAAGCTCTCGCGCGGCGGCATCCGCGAGATCGAGTTCATCGTGCAGCTGCTGCTGGTGGTGCGTGGAGGGCAGTTCCCGGAGATCCGCACCCGCTCGACGCTGCGCGCGCTGGAGCGCCTGTCGGCGCGGGGGCTGATGACGCCGGCCACCGCCGAGCGACTGGCAGCCGGCTACGTGTTCCTGCGCCGCGTCGAACACCGCATCCAGTACCTGGACGACCAGCAGACCCACCTGCTGCCAGGGCACGACGGCGACCTGGCGTGGATCGCACGCTCGCTCGGCCTGACCTGCCGCGACGACGCCTGCGAGCTGCTGGACCGCCTGGGCGAGGTACGCGAACTCGTGGCCGGCGAATTCGACACGCTGCTGCACGACGGCCGCTCGCCGTCGGCGCCCAATGGCGCGGGCCCGTGCCGCAACTGCGGCACGACGCCGCAGGCCATCGACGAGGAAGCCTTTCTCGCCCGCCTGCCCGAGGCGCTGGCCGAGCGCACGCGGCGCTGGGCCGCGCAGCCGCGCGTGCAGGCGCTGCGCGATTCGGCCAAGCAGCGCCTGGCGCGCCTGGTGCAGAGCGCCGCCGAGGGCGTCGAGAAGGGCGACTGCAGCATCGAGGCGGCGCAGAGCTTCGTCGACTGGCTCGAACCGCTGCTGCGGCGCGAGAGCTACCTGGCGCTGCTCGTCGAGCGGCCGGAGGTGCAGCAGAGGTTGCTGCGCCTGCTGGGGCTGGCGCGCTGGCCCATGCGCTACCTGATGCGCCACCCCGGCGTGATCGACGAACTGGCCGACGCGCGCCAGCTCGCGGGCCGCTTCGAGCGCGATGCCTTCCTCGACGAGATGCGCGAGCGCCATGCCGCCTGGCACCGCGCAGGCGAAGCCGGCGACGAGGCGCTGCTGGACACGCTGCGCCGGGCGCACCACGCCGAAGTCTTCCGCACGCTGGTGCGCGACGTCGAGGGCCGCCTCACCGTCGAGCAGGTGGCCGACGACCTCTCGGCGCTGGCCGACGCGCTGCTCGACTGCACGCTGCGCTGGGCCTGGGACGGATTGCGCCAGCGGCACCGCGAGCTGCCGCAGTTCGCTGTCATCGCCTACGGCAAGCTCGGCGGCAAGGAGCTGGGCTACGGCGGCGACCTGGACCTCGTGTTCGTGTTCGACGACGAGGCCGAGGACGACCTCGACCGCGCGGTCGAGGTCTACGGCGCTTTCGTGCGGCGCGTCATCACCTGGCTGACTGTGCGCACGGCGGCCGGCGAATTGTTCGACATCGACACCGCGTTGCGGCCGAACGGCAACTCGGGCCTGCTGGTCACGTCGATGTCGGCGTTCGCGCAGTACCAGCGCGGGCGCGGCAGCAACACCGCATGGACCTGGGAGCACCAGGCCCTGACGCGCGCGCGCTGCTGCGCCGGGCCGCCCGGACTGGCGCAGCGCATCGAGGCGGTGCGCCGCGAAGTGCTGGCGAGCCCGCGCGATCACGCGGCCTTGCGGGCCGAGGTGCTGTCGATGCGCGACAAGGTGCGCCAGGCACGCCCGGTCAAGCCGGTGCTGTTCGACGTCAAGCACAGTGCCGGCGGCATGATGGACGCCGAGTTCGCGATGCAGTACCTGGTGCTGGCCCACGCCGGCGATCACCCCGAGCTGCTCGACAACGCCGGCAACATCGCGCTGCTGCAGCGTGCGGAAGCTGCCGGCCTGCTGCCCACCGGCGTCGGGCGCGCCGCGGCCGACGCCTACCGGGAATTGCGGCGCGCGCAGCACCGCGCGCGGCTGGACGAACAACCGACGCAGTTCCCGGCCGAGCGGCTGGCCGCCGAGCGTGCGGCCGTGCTGGCGCTGTGGCACGCGGTCTTCGGCTGAAGCCGGGGCAGGCCTGGCTGGTGTTGTGCGCGCTGCTGGCCGCGGGCGCCGCGGCGGCCGCGCTGCTGCCCGCCGCGGCACTCGAGTGGCGGCCCGAGCTCGCGCTGGCCGAACCATGGCGCTGGTGGACCGCGGCGCTCGTGCATTGGACCCCGCGCCACCTGGCGGCCAACCTCGCGGGCGCTGCCGTGCTGGCGGGCTTCGGCTGGACGGCGCGCGCGCCGACCGGCATCGCCGTGGCATGGGCGGCGGCCTGGCCGCTGACGCAGCTCGCGCTCCTGGCCCAGCCGGCGCTGCAACGCTACGGCGGCTTGTCGGGCGTGCTGCACGCCGGCGTCGCGGCCGTGGCGTGGTGGCTGCTGCGCCGCGATCGGGGCGCGCGACGCCTCGTGGGCGGCGCGGTGCTGGCGGGCCTCGTGCTCAAGCTGGTGCTCGAGCGCCCGTGGGCCGCCGTCGCCGTCGTGGTGCCAGAATGGGACTTTCCGGTCGCGCCGTTCGCGCACGCGTCGGGCGCGCTGGCCGGCCTGTTGGCCGCGGTGGTCGCCGACGCGTGGCCGCGACGCGCCGCCCCCCTGCCGCCATGACGACCTCCACGAACCGCCGCGAGTCGCTCGATCCGCTCGCCGTGGCATTGCTGCTGGCGTGCTGCCTGCTGTGGGGCCTCAACCAGGTGGCGGCCAAGGTCGCGCTGGCGGACATTCCGCCGCTGACGCAGGCCGCGCTGCGCTCCCTGGGTGCCGCGGCGCTCGTGCTCATGTGGGCCCGCTGGCGCGGCATCGCGCTGTTCGAGCGCGACGGCAGCGCTCCCGGCGGCATGCTCGCCGGCGTGCTCTTCGCCGCGGAGTTCGCCTGCATCTTCGTCGGCCTGCAGTACACGACGGCCTCGCGCATGGTCGTCTTCATCTACCTCTCGCCCTTCGTGGTGGCGCTGGGCATGCCCTTCATCGCGCGCGGCGAACGGCTGTCGGCGGCGCAGTGGGGCGGGCTCACGCTGGCCTTCGGCGGCGTGGCCTGGGCCTTCGCCGAGGGCTTCGCGCCGGGCGCGGGCGGCGGCGGGCGCCAGTGGCTCGGCGATGCGCTCGGCATCGGCGCCGGTGTGCTGTGGGGCGCCACGACGCTGTCGATCCGCGCCACCCGCCTGGCCACGGCTTCGGCGGAGAAGACGCTGGCGTACCAGCTGGCGGTGTCCGGCGTGCTGCTGGCGCTGGCCGCCGTGCTGGGCGGTGAAGCGTGGCCGCATGGCGCCGGCAGCGTCGCCTGGAGTGCGCTGGCGTTCCAGACGGTGATCGTGTCCTTTGCCAGCTACCTGACCTGGTTCTGGCTGGTGCGCCATTACCCGGCGACCCGCATTTCCGCCTTCACGCTGCTGACGCCGGTGGCCGGCCTGGCCGCCGGCGTGCTGCTGCTGGGCGAGCCGCTCACGGCCCGATTGGGCATCGCGCTGCTGGCCGTGGTGCTCGGCCTGGTGCTGATGCAGCGCCGTTCCTGATCCCTGGCCCCTGACCTTCACGACAAGGAGAACGACGATGACGATCAAGCTGCACGGTTTCGCGCTGTCCAACTACTACAACAAGGTCAAGCTCGTGCTGCTCGAAAAGGGGCTGCCCTTCGAGGAAGTGCGCGTCGGCACCGGCGGGAAGGACGCCGCGGTGCTGGCCGCTTCGCCGCTGGGCAAGATTCCCTTCATCACCACCGGGCACGGCGCGCTGTGCGAGAGCGCCGTGATCTGCGAGTACCTGGAAGCCATCGCGCCGCAGCCGGCACTGCTGCCCGCCGACCCCTGGGCCGCGGCCAAGGTGCGCGAACTTTCCACTTTCCTCGATCTGCATCTCGAACTGGTCGCGCGCGAGCTCTACGCACAAGCCTTCTTCGGCGGCAGCGTCAGCGAGGCCCATCAAGCCCGCGTGCGCAAGCAGCTCGACAGGAACATTCCCGCCTTCGGCAGGCTGGCGCGCTTTGCACCGTTCGTGGCCGGGGACGCGTTCACCGTGGCCGACTGCGGGGCCTACGTGCACCTGCCGCTGGTGGCGCTGGCCACGCGCGCGATCTATGGCGAGGACCTGCTCACCGCTCACGGCGTGGACTGGAAGGCCTACGTCAAGCGGGTCGGCGAGCGCCCTGCCGCACAGCGCGTCGACGCCGACCGCAAGGTGGAGCAGGCCGCCTTCGCGGCCAAGCGCTGAGCGCCCCGGGACCCTCAGGCCGGCGCGGCGCCCGGCCGCGGCGCGAGCGACCGCGCCAGGTCCTTGCGGTAGCGGTTGAGCTCCTGCACGCTGGCGAAACTGCGCTCGAACAGCAGCCCGAGGTTGTGCAGGATGCGCTCGACGACCTTGCCCTCCCACCCGGCGTCGAACTGGATCTGCTGGTCGAGCCAGTGCTCGAGCCACTGCGGGTCCGGCAGGCGGCTTTGCACCGTATCGCGCGGGAACAGCTTCTCGTTGACGTGCAGGTTGGTCGGATGCAGCGCCTGCGCCGTGCGGCGCGCACTGGCCATCAGCACGCCGACCTTGGCGAACGCGGCCCTGGCCTCGTCGCCGAAGTTCTGCAGCGCGCGCTTCATGTAACGCAGGTAGGCGCCGCCATGGCGGGCCTCGTCGCGCGCCAGCGTCTCGTAGATCGACTTGATCACCGGCTCGGTGTGCCACTCGGCGGCACGCCGGTACCAGTGATTGAGGCGGATCTCGCCGCAGAAATGCAACATCAGCGTCTCGAGGGCCGGCGCGGGATCGAACTCGAAACGCACCTCGTGCAGCTCCTGCTCGCTCGGCACGTGGTCCGGCCGGAAGCGACGCAGGTACTCCATCAGGACCAGCGAATGCTTCTGCTCCTCGAAGAACCACACGCTCATGAAAGCCGAGAAATCGCTGTCCTCGCGGTTGTCGCGCAGGAACATCTCGGTGGCCGGCAACGCCGCCCACTCGGTGATCGCGTTCATCTTGATGGTGCGCGCCTGCTCGTCGCTGAGCAGGCTGCCGTCGAAGCGCTCCCAGGGGATGTCGCGCTCCATGTTCCAGCGCACGGCTTCGAGTTGCTTGAAGAGGTCAGGGTAGAGCATGGCGGTCGCGATTGTCGCAGCGGTCGGGGTGGCGCAGCGCGTCGTCGTGCGCACCGGCCGACTGTGCGGCGTTTGGGGCCCCGTGGCCATGATCTGTCCAGGACGACTGCTGGAAAGACCCCTCCATCCACCGGGTCGTCGATTGGATTGAACTGCTGAGTTATATTTTGAACCCATGAGTTCATTTACGCCACCGAAGGGTTTTCCCCGCTGCGCGCGCAGCGGCACCCCGGCATGGGAACTTCGTCGCGTTTCCGTGGTCAGTGCAGAAGTACACCAGTTCCTGTCGCGCAGCCTTCCAGCAACACTGGCTGCAATCCCCGAGCGCTTCTCCTCCTCCTCCCTCCCTCCCTCCTTCGCTCCGGGACGCTGCGCGACATTTCCTATGACCAGGGGCACCGCCGGCTGCGGTGCCCCTTCTGTTTTTCTCGGGAACGCCTGAGCCATGCGACGCGTGGCGGTCATCGGGGCCGGCATCGCCGGGCTGGGCGCGGCACGGGCGCTGGCGCCTCACGCGCGAGTGACCGTGTTCGAGCGCGAGCCGCGCCTGGGCGGGCACGCCCACACGGTCGACGTGCGGCTCGAGGGCGTCCGGCATGGCGTCGACATCGGGTTCCTGGTCTTCAACGAGCGCACGTATCCGAACCTGATCCGCCTGTTCGGCGAACTCGGCGTCGCCACCGCGGCGTCGGACATGTCGTTCTCGGTCCAGTCGCCGCGCACCGGCTGGGAGTGGTGCGGCAGCGACCTGAACACCGTCTTCGCGCAGCGCACGAACCTGGTATCGCCCCGCTTCTGGGCCATGCTGGCCGACATCGTGCGTTTCAACCGCGAGGCCACGGCCCTGGCGCGCCAGGGCGACGACGGCGCCCTCGACGAGCCGATCGGCGAATTCCTCGACCGCCGCCGCTACGGCCGCGCGTTCCGCGACGGCTATTTCCTGCCGATGATCGGCTGCATCTGGTCGTGCCCGACGGACCAGATGCTGCGCTTCCCGCTCGGCACGCTGGTGCGCTTCTGCCACAACCACGGCCTGCTGCAGGTGACCGACCGGCCGCAATGGCATACGGTGCGCGGCGGTTCGGCGCGCTACGTCGAGCGCATCGCCAGCGCGCTGAGCGACGTGCGTCTGGCGACGCCGGTGCGCGCAGTGCGCCGCCTGCCGCCCGGCGGCGGCGAGGCCGGCGTCATGGTGCACACCGACCACGGCGAGGAACGCTTCGACGAGGTGGTGCTGGCGTGCCACTCCGACCAGACGCTCGCGATGCTGCACGACGCCCGGCCCGAGGAGCGCGCGGTGCTGGGCGCGATCCGCTACCAGCCCAACCAGGTCGTGCTGCACACCGATGCCTCGATGCTGCCGCGGCGCCGGCTCGCCTGGGCCGCCTGGAACTACGAACGAGCGCCCGAGCGCACCCGCGAGGAAGCCGCGGTGTGCCTGCACTACCTGATCAACCGGCTGCAACCCCTGCCCTGGAACACGCCGGTCATCGTGTCGATGAACCCGGTGCGCCCCGTGGCCGAGCACGCCGTGATCGGCCGTTGGGAGGTGGATCATCCGGTGTTCGACCGCGCGGCGGTGCAGGCGCAGCGGCACCTGGGAGACTTGCAGGGCCGGCACCACGCGTGGTTCTGCGGCGCGTGGGCGCGCTACGGGTTCCACGAGGACGGCCTGTCGTCGGGCCTCGACGTGGCGCGGCGCCTCGTCGAACGCTGGTCCGCACAGCCCCAGGGAGCGGCGGCGTGACCGCTGCGCGTGCCTTGCTGGCCACCGGACGCGTGCGGCACCGGCGCCTGCGCCCGGCGACACACGGCTTCGAGTACGCGACCTACTTCCTGCTGCTGCCGATGCGCGCGCTGCGCGAGCGCCCGGACACCGCGCTCGCGCGCAACCGCTTCGGCCTGATCTCGTTCCACGACCGCGACCACGGCGACGGGCGCGCGGACTGCCTGGCGTGGCTCGACGAGCGCCTGGCTGCGGAAGGCGTGCACGACGCCGACGGCGAGGTGTGGCTGCAGACCTACCCGCGCGTGCTCGGCTACGTGTTCAAGCCCGTGAGCTTCTGGTACTGCCACCGTCGCGACGGTTCGCTGGCCGCCATCGTCGCCGAGGTGAACAACACCTTCGGCGAGCGCCACTGCTACCTGCTGACCGGCGACCAGCTCGCCTGGGGCCGCGAGCTGCAGGCCCGCAAGGTGTTCCACGTGTCGCCGTTCTGCCGCGTCGACGGCGACTACCGCTTCCGTTTCGCGCGCGCCGGCGACCGCATCGTCGCGCGCGTCGATCACCACGACCATGACGGCCCGCTGCTGGTGACCAGCGTCAGCGGCACGGCCCTTCCGGCCGACAGCGCCCGCCAGCGCGCCGCGTTCTTCGGCCAGCCGCTGATGACGCTGGGCGTGATCGTGCGCATCCACTGGCAAGCGCTGCACCTGTGGCTCAAGCGGGTGCCGTACTTGCGCAAGCCCGCGGCGCCCGACGCCTTCGTGACGCGCTCGATCGCCGCCCCCGACACGCCGCCCTCCCTCAGCGCATGAACGCCAACGCCACCGCCCTGTCCGCCCGCACCGCGCGGGCCACCCTTCCGGAAGCCGCACCGGCCGCGGCGCGCGCGGTCTTCCGACTGCTCGAGCAGCTCCCGCACGGCCGCCTCGACGTGCAACTGCCCGACGGCTCGGTGCGCGTGTTCGGCCATGACACACCGGGTGCGCCGCATGCCGCGCTGCACCTGCACGACTGGCGCGCCTGCGCGGCGGCCTTGAAGTCGGGGGACATCGGCTTTGCCGAAGCCTTCATCGACGGCGGCTGGAGCACGCCGGACCTCGCCGCCCTGCTGCGCCTGCTGATCGCCAACCGCGGGGCGATCGAGTCGGTGGTCTACGGGTCCTGGTGGGGCTCGCTGCTCTACCGTGCGCGTCACCTGCTGCGCCGCAACTCGCGCCGCGGCAGCCGCAAGAACATCCACGCGCATTACGACCTCGGCAATGCGTTCTACCGACTCTGGCTCGACGAGACGATGAACTATTCGAGCGCGTGGTTCGAGGGCGACCGCAGCCGCGCGCTGGCCGACGCCCAGCGCGCGAAAGTGCGTCGCGCGCTCGGCGAGTGCGCACTGCAGCCGGGACAGCGCCTGCTCGAGATCGGCTGCGGCTGGGGCGCGCTGGCCGAGGAGGCGGCGCGCAGCGGCATGCACGTGACCGGCGTGACGCTGTCGACCGAACAGCTCGACTGGGCGCGCGCGCGGCTGGCCGCGGCCGACCTGCGCGAGCGCACCGAGCTGCGCCTGCAGGACTACCGCGACCTGCGCGACGAGCCCTTCGACGCCATCGCCTCGATCGAGATGTTCGAGGCGGTGGGCCGCGAGTACTGGCCCGATTTCTTTGCCACCGTGCGCGAGCGGCTCAAGCCGGGCGGGCGCGCCTGCATCCAGAGCATCACGATCCGCGACGACCTCTTCGAACGCTACGTCGCCGGCACCGACTTCATCCAGCAGTACATCTTCCCCGGCGGCCTGCTGCCCAGCCCGGCCGCGTTCCGAGCCGCGGCCCGCGACGCCGGGCTGGAGGTGGAAAACGAGTTCGCCTTCGGGCTCGACTACGCGGAAACGCTGGCGCGCTGGCGCCGTCGCTTCCTCGCCGAGGAGGCGCGCGTGCGGCAGATCGGCTTCGACACCCGTTTCCTGCGCATCTGGGAGTTCTACCTCGCGTACTGCGAGGCGGCCTTCGCCGAGGGCAACACCGATGTCGTGCAGTTCACGTTGCGCCGCGCCTGAACCGTCGCGGCGCCGGGCGCTGGCAACCGTCGCATTCGCGCTGGTGTTGCCGGCCTCCGGTGTCACCGCGCAAGCGACGCTGCCCGCGCCGGTGGCTGCCGAGTTGCCGGGGGCGCGGCTGCAGGGCCAGGGCACCCTGCGCTTTCTCGGCCTGCACATCTACGACGCTCGGCTGTGGACGCAGGAGCCCGTCCGGCCCGAGGCCGTCGAGCGCACCACGCTCGCGCTCGAACTGCAGTACGCGCGCACGCTGCGCGGTCCGCTCATCGCCGAGCGCTCGATCCAGGAGATGCGGCGCGTGGGCGACTTCTCGGCCGAGCAGGGGCAGCGCTGGGAGACGGTCATGGCGCGGCTGTTCCCGGACGTGCGGGCCGGCGACCGGATCTTCGGCCTGCAGCGCCCGGGCGACGGCGCCCGCTTCGTGTTCGGCGATCGCGTTCTCGGCGAGGTGCGCGACGCCGAGTTCGCGCGCCTGTTCTTCGGCATCTGGTTGTCGCCGCGCACCTCCGAACCCGCGCTGCGCGCGGCTCTGCTGGGCCTGTCGTGAGCCGCGCGACCATCGCCCTGGCCGGGCCTCGCGCCGGCCTGGCTTACGGCGCACTCGGCCTGCCGCTCGCCTTCGTGGCGCTGCCGCTGTACGTCGTGCTGCCCAACCATTACGCGACGCAGTTCGGCGTGCCGCTGGCTGCGCTCGGCATGCTCCTGCTTGGTGCGCGGCTGCTCGACGCGCTCGCCGACCCGTGGATCGGCCGCTGGGCCGACGGCTGGTTCGGCCATTCGACGCGGCGCGTCATGGCCGCGGTGACGGTCTCCGCCGTGGTGGCTGCGCTCGGCTTCCATGCGCTCTTCTTCCCGCGCGTCGAGGGCACCGAAGCCCTGCTGTGGTGGTGCGGCACGGGCCTGGCCGTCACCTACCTCGCCTACAGCGTGCTGAGCGTGGTGCACCAGGCCTGGGGCGCACGCCTGGGCGGCGATGCCGCGCAGCGCGCCCGCGTGGTCGCCTGGCGCGAAGGGCTGGCCCTCGTCGGCGTCCTGGCCGCCAGCGCCTTGCCTTCCCTGGCCGGCCTCGACGTCACCAGCGCCGTGTTCGCGCTCGCGCTGGCCGCGGGGGTGTGGGCCCTGCGAGGGTCCCCGCGCGCGGAGCCGGCGCCGGGTGCGACGGCCGGCGGGCCGCCGGTGCCGCTCGCGCTGCCCTGGACGAGCCCGCCCTTCCGTCGCCTGCTCGCGATCTTCCTGGTCAATGGCGTGGCCAGCGCCATCCCGGCCACCCTGGTGCTGTTCTTCATCCGCGACCGCCTGCAGCTGCCGGCGTTCGAAGCCGGCTTCCTGCTCGCCTACTTCGCGGCCGCTGCCCTGTCGATGCCGCTGTGGGTGCGGGCCGTCCCCCGCTTCGGGCTGGCACGCCTGTGGCTGGGCGGCATGCTGCTGGCCGTGGCCGCCTTCGTCTGGGCCGCGGGGTTGGGGGCGGGCGACGCCTGGGGGTTCGCGGCCGTGTGCGTCGCCAGCGGGCTGGCGCTCGGCGCCGACCTCGCGATCCCCGGCGCGCTGCTGGCCGGGGCGATCCGACGCGCCGGGCACGACGGCCGTGCGGAGGGCGCGTACTTCGGCTGGTGGAACTTCGCCACCAAGCTCAATCTCGCGCTGGCCGCCGGGCTCTCGCTGCCGCTGCTGGCGGCCTTCGGCTACGCGCCGGGCTCCCGCGACGCCGCGGCGCTGGAGGCGCTCACCCAGGCCTACTGCCTGCTGCCATGCGCGCTCAAGCTGACGGCGGCGACCCTGCTCGCGACGCTGTGGATGCGATCCCCCCAAGGAGAGACTGCATGACCTCGTCCCCGTGGCCACGCGCGCTGCGCGCGCTGGGGGCGCTCGCGCTCGCGGCATCGATGGTGGCATGCGCAAGCGCCCCCACGCCGGCCGACTATGCCGGCGAGCACCCCCGGCTGGACCTGCGCCGCTACTTCGACGGGCCGCTGACGGCACATGGCCTCTTCACCGACCGCAGCGGCAAGGTGGTGCGCCGCTTCACGGTGCAGATGGTCGGGCGCTGGAACGGAGCCGAAGGCGTGCTCGAAGAGGACTTCCGATACAGCGACGGCCGTACCGAGCGGCGCGTGTGGCGCCTGGTGGACGAAGGCGGCGGGCGCTACCGGGGCCGCGCCGACGACGTCGTCGGCGAGGCCGTCGGCATCGCTGCCGGCAATGCGCTGAACTGGCGTTACACGCTCGCGCTGCCCGTGGACGGCAAGGTCTACGAGGTGCAGTTCGACGACTGGATGTTCCTGGTGGACGAACGCGTGATGCTCAACAAGGCCGTGATGAGCAAGTTCGGCATCCGCCTGGGCGAGGTCACGCTCGCCTTCACCAAGCCTTGAGGACGCGATGCCCCTGAATCCGGCGATCACCGACTGGCGCGAGCGCGTGGTCTGGCTCGTGGGCGCGTCATCGGGCATCGGGCGCGCCACCTCCGAGCGCCTGCACGCCGCCGGCGCGCGCGTCGTGGTGTCGGCGCGAGACGCCGTCGCGCTGGAGCAGTTCAGCGCCACGCGAGCGCGCGTCGACGCCCTGCCGCTCGATGCCACGGACCTGGCAGCCGTCCATGCAGCGGCGCGGCAGATCATGGCGCGCCACGGCCGCATCGATCTGGCGATGTATTGCGCCGGTCACTACCGAGCGCTGCGCGCGACCGCCTTCGACCTCGTGGAGATGCAGCGGCACCAGGCGGTGAACGTCACCGGTGCGTACCACCTGCTCGATGCCGTGTTGCCGGTGCTGCTGCGCCAGGCTGCCGCCGGCCAGGCCGCGCACCTGAGCCTGGTGGGCAGTGTCGCCGGCTACCGCGGTCTGCCCAACGCGCTGGCCTACGGGCCGACCAAGGCGGCCCTGATCAACCTTGCGGAGATCCTTTACCTGGACCTGCACCCGCGCGGGATCGGCGTCTCGATCGTCAACCCCGGCTTCGTCGAGACGCCGCTGACGGCGCACAATGCCTTCGAGATGCCTGCGCTGATCAGCCCCGACGACGCCGCGAGGCACATCCTCGACGGCTGGGCGCGCGGCCGCTTCGAGATCCACTTCCCCAAGCGCTTCACGCTCTGGCTGAAGGCCGCGCGCCTGCTCGGCGACAGCCTCTACTTCGCGGCAGTGCGCCGCGCCACCGGCCTGTGACGGTGCCGCGGCACGGCGATGCGCGCATGGCACGCGTGATCGGCTTCTTCGAAGGCCTGAGCCCTGACGACCTGGGGCGGCTGGACACGCTCTACGCCGCCGACGCGCGCTTCAAGGATCCGTTCAACGAAGTGCAGGGCGTGCCCGCGATCGCGGCCGTGTTCGAGCACATGTACGGCGTGCTCGACGCACCGCGCTTCGTCGTGCACACGGCCGTGATCGACGGCCGGCACGGCTTCGTGACCTGGGACTTCCTCTTCCGCTTCCGCCGTTTCGAGCGCACGCGCGAGCAGTGCGTGCGCGGCGCCTCGCACCTGGTGTTCGCCGAGGACGGCCGCATCGCCGTGCACCGCGACTACTGGGACGCCGCCGAGGAGCTGTACGGCAAGCTCCCCGTCGTCGGCGCCCTGATGCGCTGGCTCGGGCGCCGTGCCAGCACCTGAGCGCGTGGCGCCCGGCACTCAGCGCAACCAGCCCTTGCGGCGGAAGTAGATGAACGGTGCGGCCACCGAGGCCAGCATCAGCACCAGCGCGAACGGATAGCCCAGCGGCCAGTCGAGCTCGGGCATGTGCCGGAAGTTCATGCCGTAGATCGATGCGATGAGGGTCGGCGGCAGCAGCGCGACGCTGGCCACCGAGAAGATCTTGATGATCTTGTTCTGGTTGATGTTCACGAAGCCCACCGTCGCGTCGAGCAGGAAGTTGATCTTGTCGAACAGGAAGGCCGTGTGGGAGTCGAGCGAATCGATGTCGCGCAGGATCTGGCGCGCCTCCTCGAACTGCTCGGCATTGAGCATGCGGCTGCGCATCATGAAGCTCACCGCGCGGCGCGTGTCCATCACGTTGCGGCGGATGCGGCCGTTCAAGTCCTCCTGGCGCGCGATCGCGGCGAGCGCCTCGCCGGCGGCCCGGTCGTCGACGTTCTGCTTGAGCGTGGTCGCGCTGACCGCCTCGAGCTTGTCGTAGATGCCCTCGAGCGTATCGGCGCTGTACTCCGCGTCGGCGTCGTAGAGCTTGAGCAGCACGTCCTTGGCGTCCTCGATCAGCGCCGGGATGCGGCGCGCGCGCAGGCGCAGCAGCCGGAATACCGGCAGGTCCTCGTCGTGCACCGAGAACAGCACCTGCTGGTAGAGTATGAAGGCCACGCGCACGTTGCGCGGCGTCTCGCCGTCGTCGATCAGGAAGTCGGAGCGGATGTGCAGTTCGCCGTTGTCTTCCTCGTAGAAGCGGGCTGATTCCTCGAGGTCGTCATCGACGATGTCGTCGGGCAACGTAAGGCCGAAGCGACCACGCAGCCAGCCCTTTTCTTCGGCAGTCGGCGCTTCCAGGTCGACCCAGACCGGGCGCACTTCGGCCAGCGCCTGGGCGCTGTCGATCTCCTTCTGGACCAGCCGGCCGTTGACCAGCGTGAAGACATTGAGCATGGAAAGCGACTCCAGCGCCA
>DASTJE010000123.1:0-11474 GCA_035716845.1 Burkholderiaceae bacterium | reverse complement strand
GGCATTCTTGAGGTCGAGCGTCAGGCTCTCCTTGCCGCGGTTGCACCACACGAAGTGCGACGCCGAGCCGCGCGTGCGCGTGTCGTAGGCGCGCGCGAAGTCGCCTTCGCCGGGGCGCTCGACCTTGATGACACGCGCGCCCAGGTCGGCGAGCTGGCGCGTGCAGAACGGGGCGGCGATGGCGTGCTCGAGGGTGACGACGAGCATGCCCTGAAGCGGACGCATGGCAGGACCCTTCAGAACGAACGCGGCAGGCCGAGCACGTGCTCAGCCACGTACGACAGGATCAGGTTGGTCGAGATCGGCGCCACCTGGTACAGCCGCGTCTCGCGGAACTTGCGTTCGACGTCGTACTCGCAGGCGAAGCCGAAGCCGCCGTGCGTCTGGATCGCCACGTTGGCGGCCTCGAACGAGGCCTTGGCGGCCAGGTACTTGGCCATGTTGGCCTCGGCGCCGCAGGGCTGCTTGGCGTCGAACAGCTCGCAGGCGCGCCAGCGCATCAGGTCGGCAGCCTCGGTCTCGATATGGTTTTCCGCGATCGGGAACTGGACGCCCTGGTTCTGGCCGATCGGGCGGTCGAAAACGCGGCGTTCGCGCGCGTAGGCGGCGCTGCGAGCGACAAACCAGCGCGCGTCCCCGATGCATTCGGCGGCAATCAGCGTGCGCTCGGCGTTGAGGCCGTCCAGGATGTACTTGAAACCCTTGCCTTCCTCGCCAATCAGGTTTTCGGCCGGGATCTCCAGGTTTTCGAAGAACAGTTCGTTGGTCTCGTGGTTGACCATGTTGCGGATGGGCCGCACGGTCAGGCCCTTCCCGATGGCCTGGTGCAGGTCGACGATAAAAATTGACATCCCTTCGGACTTGCGCTTCACGTCGGCCAGCGGCGTGGTGCGCGCGAGCAGGATCATCAGGTCGCTGTGCTGCACGCGGGAGATCCACACCTTCTGGCCGTTGACCACGTAGCGGTCGCCCTTGCGCAGCGCGGTGGTCTTCAGCTGGGTGGTGTCGGTGCCGGTGGTGGGCTCGGTGACGCCCATGCTCTGCAGGCGCAGCTTGCCGCTGGCGATGCCGGGCAGGTAGCGGCGCTTCTGCTCCAGCGAGCCGTGGCGCAGCAGCGTGCCCATGTTGTACATCTGGCCGTGGCAGGCGCCGGCATTGCCGCCGCAGCGGTTCACCTCCTCCATCACCACCGACGCTTCGGCCAGGCCCAGGCCGGCGCCGCCGTATTCCTCGGGGATCATCACCGCCAGCCAGCCGGCCTCGGTCAAGGCGTCGACGAATTCCTCGGGGTAGCCGCGCGCCTCGTCGACCTTGCGGAAGTACTCGTCGGGAAAGCGCTTGGACAGGTCTCTCAGCGCAGCACGGAGCTCCGGGTGACGTTCTGCAGTAGCAGTCATGAACAAGGAATGACGAAGAGGAAGAAACGTACTTTAACCTAACAAACGTTAGCTCAAAGCGCCTGGGCCGACCGACTCATCCGGCGCGGTCGGCGTAGAGGTCCTGCAGTTGCTCGCGCAGCGGATGCTTCTGGATCTTGCCCGTGCTGGTCATAGGCAGCGCATCGACGAACACCACGGCCTTGGGCACCTCGAAGCCGCCAAGGTGCTTGCGGCAGTGCTGCAGCAACTCCTCCTCGGTGACCTCCGCGCCAGGGCGTCTGACCACAACCGCCGTCACTGCTTCGATCCAACGCGCATGCGGCAGTCCGACCGCCGCGGCATTCGCCACCGCCGGATGTCGCAGCAGCACCGCCTCGACCTTGATCGACGGCACGTTCTCCCCGCCGGTCTTGATCATGTCCTTCTTGCGGTCCTTGAACATGAGCTGACCGTCGACCCACATGCCGAGGTCGCCGGTGTGGTGCCAGCCGTGGGCGCGCGCCTCGGCGGTGGCCTCCGGGTTCTTGAAGTAGCCCTCCATCACGTTCGGGCCGCGGTGCACGATCTCGCCAACCTCTCCTTCGCCAAGCAAAGTTCCCGCGTCGTCCATGACGGCGGTGTCGTTGATCATCGCGCTGACGCCCCAGTACGAGCCGAAGCGCCGGAGTTGCTCATCCGGCCGGAACGCTACGGTCAGCGGGTACATCTCGGTCTGCCCGGTGCCCAGCATGTAGTTCGGACAGATCTCGGTGACCAACCGGCGCAACAGGGTTTCGGGCATGGGCGCCATTGCATACATGCACATTCGCAGGCTAGACAGGTCGCGCCCCGGTCGTGACGGATGCTCGAGCAACGCCTGATGCATCAAAGGCAGGCCCATGAAGAAGGTCAACCGCTCCCGCTCGATGATCTCGAGCATCTGGCCAGGGTCGAAGCTCTTGGTGACGATCACCGTACCGCCGGCAGCCAGCAGCCCGCAGACCAGCGTGTGCTGTGCGCAATGGAACAGCGGCAGAGTCGCGTTGCAGATCGCGTCGCGCCACAGACCGAACTCGATGGCATTGTTCATCGCCGCCATCACCACCGCGAGGTGGCTTTGCATGACGCCCTTCGGCCGCCCCGTGGTCCCACTCGTGTACATGATCTGCGCCACGTCGCGGTCGTGGACCTCGACCTCCTGCTCCACGGCCGGCTGCCGCGAAAGTGCCTGAGCGAACGCGCCGAAGCCGGCCTGGGCCGGCCCTTCAAGCACCCATCCGCGCCCGGGCGTGGCGGCGAACAGCTTTGCCAACCCGGGACGGGTGATGAGCGCCGCGTCGACCAGGACGAAACGCGACTCCGAATGCTCGAGGATGTACCGAACGTCGTCGTCGCCCAGACCGACGTTGATGGGCACCCACACCATCCCTGCCCGATGGATACCAAACATCGCGGTGAGGAACTGCAGCGAATTGCCGCATAGCGTGGCGACCCGGTCGCCGGGTTGCAGTCCGCCAGCCAGGAGCGCGTTCGCACAGCGGGTCACCTGGTCATTGAAGTCCCCATAGCAAAGCCGCTCATCCTCTAGGACGAACGCCGTCTTGGCTCTGTCACGGGCCGCACAGCGGCGTAGGAAGTCCCCGATGGTGACGCGAGCGATTTGCCCGGGGCCTGGAACTCCCGCAGTGACCGTGGAAGCGTTCGATTTGGACAAGGTTTGTCTCCGGACGAGAGGGAGAGAGCCGAAAGGTCCCGAAGCGCTCCGGCCCTCGCCTACGGCCTGCAGGCCGTTCAGACCGCGCCGGTCAACTCCGGCACCACAGCGAACAGATCGGCCACCAGCCCATAGTCGGCCACCTGGAAGATCGGCGCATCGGGATCCTTGTTGATGGCAACGATGACCTTGCTGTCTTTCATGCCTGCCAAGTGCTGGATCGCGCCCGAAATGCCCACGGCCACGTAGAGTTGCGGCGCCACGATCTTGCCCGTCTGGCCCACCTGGTAGTCGTTCGGCGCATAGCCCGCATCCACAGCGGCCCGAGAGGCGCCCAGCGCCGCGCCAAGCTTGTCGGCCATCGGCTCAAGAACCTCGCGAAATTTCTCGGCAGAGCCCAGACCCCGTCCGCCCGAGACGATGATCGAAGCGGCCGTCAGCTCCGGGCGCTCGAGCTTGACGACCTCTCGACCCAGCAGTTCGCAAAGGCCCAGGTCGGCGCCCGCCGAGGTGGCCTGCACGGTGGCGCCGCCGCCTGTCGTCGCGGCCGGATCGAACGCGGTGGTGCGGACGCTCAGCACCTTCACCTTGTCGGAGGACTTTACGCGCGCCACCGCATTGCCGGCGTAGAACGGCCGCACGAAGGTATCTGGCGTCTCGATCGCGACGACGTCGGAGATCTGCGAACTGTCCAGCAGCGCTGCCGCGCGCGGCAGCACGTTCTTGCCGAACGGCGTGGCCGGCGCAAGCACGTGGGTGCAGGCCGAATCACCCTGCACGCAGGCCACGACCACGGCGGCCAGGTTCTCGGCCGACTGCGACGACAGGTGGGCCGCATCGGCCACCAGAACCTTGGCAACACCGGCCACCGCGGCTGCGGACGAGGCCGCGCCTGCGCAGTCGCTGCCGGCCACCAGCACATGGATGTCGCCGCCGATCTTCGCGGCCGCAGCGACGGTGTTGAGGGTCGACGGCTTGAGCGCGGCGCCGTCGTGTTCCGCAATGATCAGAATCGTCATGTCACAGCACCTTCGCTTCTTCCTTGAGCCGTTTGACGAGGTCCGCCACGTCGGCCACCTTGATACCCGCCTTGCGCGCGGCGGGTTCTTCCACGCGCAGCGTGGTTGTGCGCGGCGCGAGGTCGACGCCCAGATCGGCCGCCTTCAGCAGCTCGAGCGGCTTTTTCTTCGCCTTCATGATATTGGGCAGCGTGATGAAGCGGGGCTCGTTGAGGCGCAGGTCGGTCGTCACGGCGACGGGCAGCTTGAGCTTCAGGTTCTCCAGGCCGCCGTCGATCTCGCGCGTCACCAGCGCGGAGTCGCCCTCGATCTTGACCTTCGACGCAAAGGTGGCCTGACCCCAACCCATCAGTCCGGCGAACATCTGCCCTGCCTGCCCGGCATCGTCGTCGATCGCCTGCTTGCCGAAGATCGCCAGTTGGACGCCCTCCTTCTCGGCGACGTGCTTCACCAGCTTGGCCACCGCCAGCGGCTCCAGCACCGCGTCCGTCTCGACCAGCACGCCACGGTCTGCGCCGATCGCCATCGCGGTGCGCAGCGTCTCCTGACATCCTGCCGGGCCGCACGATACAGCGATGACCTCGCTGGCCACCCCGGCTTCCTTCAGACGCACCGCCTCTTCACAGGCGATCTCGTCAAAGGGGTTCATTGACAACTTCTGGTTGGCGAGGTCGACCCCCGAACCATCGGACTTCACTCGGGCCTTGACGTTGTAGTCCAGAACCCGTTTCACGGCGACGAGAATCTTCACTTCAAGAGCACTCCTATCGTTAAACGCAAGTGGCGAACCAGAATGAACGCGGCAGGCAGGCCTACACGGTCCCGGCTGCCGCAGGGTGATGCCGAAAGACCGTCAAGCACCCGGCCAGGCCCAGTCCTTGTACATGTCGCGCAGCTTTGTCTTCAGGAACTTGCCGGTGGACGTTCGAGGAATCTCCGCAACGAAGTCGTAGGCGTCCGGCACCTGCCACTTCGCGAACGTGCGCGAAAGAAACTGCTGAATCTCCTCGGCGGTGGCCGACATGCCGGGCCGCAGCACGATGGCTGCCAGTGGCCGCTCGGCCCAACGTGGGTGCGGCACGGCAATCACGGCAGCCTCCAGCACCGCCGGGTGTCCCATGATCGCGTTTTCCAGATCGACCGAACTGATCCACTCACCGCCGCTCTTGATCAGGTCCTTCGTACGGTCGGTCAGGCGCAGGAACCCGTGCTCGTCGATGCAACCGACGTCGCCGGTTCGCAGCCAACCGTCCGAGGTGAAGCTGCTCTCGCTGACCGGCATCTCGTGGTAGCTGCCCGTGATCCATGGGCCACGCACCTGGATCTCGCCGACCGACTGGCCGTCCCAGGGAACCTCCCCCTGCTCGCCGACCAGCCGAATCTCGACCAGAGGCGCTGCACGCCCTTGCTTGACGCGCAACACATACTGCTGCTCTTGGGACAGCGATTTCATCGCCGCCGTCAGCGCCGACACCGTACCCAGCGGCGACGTCTCGGTCATGCCCCAGGCCGTACCCACCTCGAGGTCGAACTCGTCGAAGCCGCGGAAAAGCGACTCCGGTGCCGCCGAGCCGCCGACCAGCATGCGCATCCCTGGCTTCAGGCGGTACCTCTCAGGCTGACTGCGAAGCGTCTGCAGGATCGACAACCAGATCGTGGGCACACCGCCCGTGACAGTCACGGCCTCGCGCTCGAACAGGTCGAGCAGCGACTCGGCATCTAGGTGAGGTCCCGGCATCACCAGCTTGGCACCCACAAACACCGCAAGGTACGGCAGCCCCCAGGCGTTGGCGTGGAACATCGGCACCACCGGCAACACGGTGTCGGCATCGGACACCCTGAGCGCACCCGGCAGGGCTGCCACCAGTGTGTGAAGAACCGTCGAGCGGTGTGAATACACCACGCCCTTCGGATGCCCCGTGGTCCCCGACGTGTAGCACATGCCGCAGGGCGCGTGCTCATCCACCACCACCGGCTCGAACCTGCCGCTGGCCTTGCGTAACAGCTCTTCGTAGTCGTCGTACCCGGCCGGAACCGGCTTGCCGGTCAAGGGCACGACAATGATGCGCTCGAACTTCACGTCCTTCGAGAACTGCGCAAACAAGGGCAGCAGCACATCGTCGACGATCAGGATGCGGTCCTTGGCATGGTTGACGATAAACGCCAGGTCATGCGGAAACAGTCGCAGGTTGAGGTTGTGCATCACCGCGCCGGCAGCCGGAATCCCGAAGTAGCACTCGAGGTGCGCGTAGTGGTTCCAGCTCAGGGTGGCAACGCGATCGCCAGGCTGAACGCCCGCCTCGACCAAGACCTCGGCCAACGCAAGCGCGCGCCGGTGGAGGTCGCGGAACTGGTGGCGGTGCAGCGACTTGTCGGGCAGGCGGCTGACGATCTCTACGTCCGCGTGATACCGCCCCGCACGATCCAAGAAGTGGTTCAGCGAGAGGGGCGCACGCATCATCGTTGAGACTGCGGTCATCGAAACTCCTCCGCAGATGGAAGCTGTGGTGTGATGGAACTTGCCGCCCGCGCCGAAGGATCGGCGACAACGTCGGAATGACCGGCGGCGCACGCGCAGTGGGCGACACCCAGTCTTGATCCGCAGCCCAATTGCGCGTGCACTTCGGGCATCAGGATGGCGAGCATGCGCGTCGACAACGCGTCGACACTCAGCCGGCTGCTCGCCCGATACCACTGCCCGGCCCAGTTCAGGGCCCCGAGCACAGTCTGCCGCACGAGGACCACATCGGAGTCGACCCAACCATTCGCAGCGGCGGCACCGATGGCCTGGTCCCAGAGATCCTCGTAGCGATTCCGCCAGGCCATCACACGCCGCACCGCCGGCTCGGAGAGGCTCCGCCATTCGTACACCAACACCATCAGCGCGTCCAGGTTGGCCCCGAGCAGCGCGGTCAGATGGCGGCGCACCATGGCCGCCAGTTGCTCCGGCAACCTGCGCTCGCTGGCCAAGCCCTCCTGCACCGACGCATGCACGTCGCGGATGCCCTCCTCCATCACCGCCACGAGGAGTTCTTCCTTGGTCGCGAAGTGATAGAAGAGCGAGCCCGACTTGATGCCCAGTTCGGCCGCAATCTGGCGCACCGAGGTGCGCTCGAATCCCTGCCGCCTGAACAGCCCGGCAGCAGCCCTCAAGATTTCCTGCCGTCGATGGCTATCCACCTGTTGCATCATGGCTTACACTATAACAGCTAACAAGCGTTAGGTCGAATATTCGAACCCATCGAGCCATTCAAGATCCATGCTTCAACGTCCCTTGTTCACCGCCGAGCACGACCTCTTCCGCGAGCAGGTCCGGCGCTTCATCGAGCGCGAGGTCGTTCCCCACCACGCGCGTTGGGAGGCCGAAGGCATCGTGCCGCGCTCCGTCTGGCGCGCTGCCGGCGAGGCCGGGCTCCTCTGCCCGGCCATTCCCGAGGCGTACGGCGGCGGCGGTGGCAGCCGGCTGCACAGCGCGGTGCTCATCGAGGAGGTGGCGCGTGCCGGCGTCAGCGGCATCGGCTTCGGGCTGCACTCCGACATCGTGGCGCCCTACATCCTGGCCTACGGCAGCGAAGAGCAGAAGCGCCGCTGGCTGCCGCCGATGGCGCGCGGCGAGGTCATCGGCGCCATCGCGATGACGGAGCCCGGCGCCGGCAGCGACCTGCAGGCCGTGCGCGCCACCGCCTTGCGCGACGGTGAGGAACTGGTGATCAACGGCCAGAAGACCTTCATCACCAACGGCCAGAATGCCGACCTGGTGATCGTGGTCGCCAAGACCGATCCGTCCGCTGGCGCCAAGGGCACCTCGCTGGTGCTGGTGGAGACCGACCGCGCCGGCTTCAAGCGCGGCCGCAACCTCGAGAAGATCGGTATGAAGGCGCAGGACACGTCGGAGCTGTTCTTCGACGGCGTGCGCGTGCCCGCCTCCAACATCCTCGGCGGCGAAGGCAAGGGCTTCATCTTGCTGATGCAGGAACTGGCCTGGGAGCGCATGCAGATCGCCATCGGTGCGGCCGCCGGAGCCGAGGCCGCGCTGCAGTGGACGCTGGACTACACCAAGGAACGCAAGGCCTTCGGCCAGCGCGTCATCGACTTCCAGCACAACCGCTTCCGGTTGGCCGAGTGGAAGACGCAGACCCAGGTGATGCGCGTCTTCGTCGACCGGCTGATGGACGAACTGCTGCGCGGACAACTCGACGCCGCGACCGCGGCCATGGCCAAGTACTGGACCACCGACCTGCACTGCCGGCTGCTTGACGACTGCCTGCAGATGTTCGGCGGCTTCGGCTACATGTGGGAGTACCCGATCGCGCGCGCCTATGCCGACGCGCGCGTCTCCCGCATCTACGGCGGCACGAACGAGATCATGAAGGAGATCGTCAGCCGCACGCTCTGACGCGCAACGAGGACGAACCGCCTCCGAACCGCCATCCACTGTTCACCCCTTTTCGATCAGCCCATGACCGACGCTTTCATCTACGATGCCGTGCGTACGCCCCGCGGCAAGGGTCGCGCCTCGGGCGCACTGCACGGCACCACGCCGATCCATCTGGCCGTCACCGCGCTGCAGGCGCTGCGCGACCGCAACCGGCTCGACACTGCACAGGTCGACGACGTGATCCTCGGCTGCGTCGAGCCGGTGGGCGAGCAAGGCGCCAACATCGCCCGCGTGGCGGCGCTGGTGGCTGGCTACGACCAGTTCGCGCCAGGCGTGCAGATCAACCGCTACTGCGCTTCGGGCCTCGAGGCCTGCAACATGGCCACGGCCAAGGTGATGTCAGGCCAGTCGCCGCTGGCCGTCGGCGGCGGGGTCGAGAGCATGAGCCGCGTGCCCATGGGCACCGGCGGCGGCGCTTGGCCGGCCGACCCGGCCGTGGCCCTGCCCACCTATTTCGTGCCGCAGGGCATCTCGGCCGACCTGATCGCCACGCTGTACGGGTACTCGCGGGCCGATGTCGATGCCTATGCCCTGGAAAGCCAGCGGCGCGCCGCGGTCGCATGGCAAGAAGGCCGCTTCGCGAAGTCGATCATGCCGGTGCGCGACGTCAATGGCTTGGTCGTGCTCGACCGCGACGAGCACATGCGCCCCGAAACCACGATCGAATCGCTAGCCAAGCTCGAGCCCGCGTTCAAGCTCCAGGGCGAGCGCGCCGGTTTCGACGCGGTGGCGCTGCAGCGCTACCCGCAGCTCGAGCGCATCGAACACGTCCACCACGCCGGCAACTCCTCGGGCATCGTCGACGGTGCGGCCGCGGTGCTGATCGGCAGCGCCGAGGCCGGCCAGCGCCTGGGCCTGAAACCGCGCGCGCGCATCCGGTCGTTCGCCTCCGTCGGCAGCGAGCCGACCATCATGCTCACCGGACCGTCGTTCTCGGCGGAGAAGGCGCTCAAGCTGGCCGGCATGTCCTGTTCCGACATCGATCTATTCGAACTCAACGAGGCCTTCGCCTCGGTGGTACTGCGCTTCATGGAGGTGATGGACGTGCCGCACGAGCGCATGAACGTCAACGGCGGCGCCATCGCGATGGGACATCCGCTGGGCGCCACCGGCGCCATGATCCTCGGCACCCTGCTCGACGAACTCGAGCGCCGCAACCTCTCCACCGGTCTGGCCACGCTGTGCGTGGGCGCGGGCATGGGCACTGCCACCATCATCGAGCGCGTGTGAGCCGCGCCGATCAGGAATCCTCACCATGAGCATCGACTACCAAGCGGGCGCCGACGGCATCGCCACCCTGACCTGGCAGATGAGCGACGCGCCGATGAACGTCCTCAACGCCGCCTCCATGGCCGCCTATGCGGATGCGGTGCAGCGCGCCATCGCCGACCCCGCCGTCAAGGGCGTGATCGTCACCTCGGGCAAGCCGGAATTCATCGCCGGCGGCGATCTGAACATGCTGCTGGCCTTCGACGACGCGCAGGCCATGACGCGCTTCACCGAAGAGCTGCACGCCCTGATGCGCGGCATCGAGAAGAGCGGAAAGCCCTTCGTCGCGGCCCTGAACGGCAGCGCACTCGGCGGCGGCTACGAGGTGGCGCTCAGCTGCCATCGCCGCATCGCCGCCGACAACCCGAAGGCGCAGATCGGCCTGCCCGAGGTGGGCCTGGGCCTGCTGCCCGGCGGCGGCGGCACCCAGCGCCTGCCGCGGCTGATCGGCATTCGCCCGGCACTGCCCTTTCTGCTCGAGGGCAAGAAGGTCTCGCCGGCGCAGGCACTGAAGGCGGGCATGGTGGACGAACTCGTGGCACCGGCCGAACTGCTGGAGCGCGCACGCGCCTGGCTGCTGGCGGCACGGCCCGAGGACGCGATCCAGCTCTGGGACCGCAAAGGCTTCAAACTACCCGGCGGCCCGGTGCAGAGCCCCGCTGGCTACGAAACCTTCACCGCAGGCAACGCACTGCTGCGCGCCAAGACCTTCGGCAACTACCCGGCGCCCGAAGCGATCATGAGTTGCGTCTACAACGGCTGCCAGGTCGACATCGACACCGCCTTGAAGGTGGAGGCGCGGGAGTTCGTCAAGCTCACCGTCGGGCCGGTGTCGAAGAACATGATCCGCACCCTGTTCTTCGGCATCGGCGAAGCCGGCAAGCTCGCCGCGCGCCCCAAGGGCGTGCCGCCGGCCAGCTATCGCCGCGTCGGCATTCTCGGTGCCGGCATGATGGGCGCCGGCATCGCGCACGCGTTCGCGTCGCGCGGCACCGCGTGCGTGCTGAAGGACGTCAGCCTCGCCAAAGCGCAGGGCGGGCTCGACGTCAGCCGCAAACTCAGCGACGCGCGCGTCGCCAAGGGCCGCATGAGCGCCGCCGACCAGGCCGCATTGCTGGCGCGCATCACGCCGACCGAGAGCGCGGCCGACCTGCGTGGCTGCGACCTCATCATCGAGGCCGTGTTCGAGCAGCGCGACCTCAAGGCACGCGTGACGCGCGAGGCCGAGCCGATGCTGGCCGAAGGTGGCGTGTTCGCATCGAACACGTCGACGCTGCCGATCACCGGTCTGGCCGAGGTGTCGGCGCGGCCGAACAAATTCATCGGCCTGCATTTCTTCTCTCCGGTCGACCGCATGCCGCTGGTCGAGATCATCCGCGGCGCCAAGACCGACGACGAGACGGTGGCGCACGCCTACGACGCCGTCGTCGCGCTCGGCAAGACACCGATCGTCGTCAACGACTCGCGCGGCTTCTTCACCAGCCGCGTGTTCGGCACCTTCGTGCTGGAAGGCGCGGCGATGCTCGACGAAGGCGTTCCGGCCGCAGTGGTCGAGAACGCAGGCATCCAGGCCGGCATGCCGGTGGGCCCGCTCGCCGTGCTCGACGAAACGGCGCTGAGCCTCTCGGTGCATGTGCTGGAGCAAACGAGAGCGGACCTCGCCGCCGAGGGCAAAA
>DASTJE010000122.1:0-8826 GCA_035716845.1 Burkholderiaceae bacterium | reverse complement strand
TTCGACGAGATCCTGCGCGGCCTGCGCATCGTGCACCAGCACAAGATGCTGCACCTGGACATCAAGCCGGCCAACATCTTCATCACCAACGACAACAAGGCCGTGCTGCTCGATTTCGGCGCGGCGCGCGAGGTGCTGAGCAAGGAAGGCAACTTCATCCGCCCGATGTACACGCCGGGCTTCGCCGCGCCGGAGATGTACCGCCGCGACGGCAGCCTCGGCCCCTGGACCGACATCTACGCCATCGGCGCGTGCATCTACGCCTGCATGCAGGGCTACCCGCCCAACGACGCGCCGCAGCGCATCGAGAAGGACCGCCTCGCACTGTCGCTCTCGCGCCTGCGCAACGTGTACTCGGACAACCTGATCGAGGTCACCGAGTGGTGCATGTCGCTCGACCCGCTGTCGCGCCCGCAGAGCGTGTTCGCGCTGCAGAAGGAGCTGGCGCGCGAGACCGAGCGCCGCTACACCAAGCTCAGCTTCAGCGAGCGGCTCAAGCTCCAGCTCGAGAACCTCAAGACCGGCGCCAAGGCTTGATGTTGGCCCCCGAGCTCACTCCGTTCGCGGCCCCCCATGGGGGCGCAACGCCAAGACCAAGCGCAGCGCAGGTCAAGCCTGCGACTTGGCGGCCCGGCGGGCGTTGACATGCGCTTCTCCGTCTACCAGGTCAGCCGCAAGGGCGGCCGCGAGAAGAACGAGGACCGCATGGGCTATTGCTACACGCGGGACGCGGGCCTGTTCGCACTGGCCGACGGCATGGGCGGCCACCCCGAGGGCGAGGTCGCCTCGCAGCTGGCGCTGCAGACGATGGCGGCCCTGTTCCAGCGCGACGCCAAGCCCAAGCTGGCCGATCCGCTGCGCTTCCTGCACGACGCCATCATGGCCGGCCACCACCAGCTGCTGCGCTACGCCACCGAGAAGGCGCTGATGGACACGCCGCGCACCACCATCGTGGCCTGCGTGCTGCAGGGCAACACCGCGTTCTGGGCCCACTGCGGCGACTCGCGCCTGTACCTCGTGCGCGGCGGCAAGCTGATCGCGCGCACGCGGGACCACTCCTACTCGGAGCTGCAGGACACCTTGTCGCAGGTGGTGCCGATGCCCGAGCGCTTCAACCGCAACGTGCTGTTCACCTGCCTGGGCAGTCCGGGCAAGCCGGTCGTCGACACCGCAGGCCCCTTCCTGGTGCAGACCGGCGACCGCATCCTGCTGTGCTCCGACGGCCTGTGGGGCAGCGTGTCGGACGCCGAGATCGCCACGCAGCTGACCGAGCGCCCGATCTCCGACGCCGTGCCCGAGCTGGTCGAGCAGGCCTTGCGCAATGCCGGCCCCAAGAGCGACAACGTCACCGTGATCGCCGCCGAGTGGGAGTCCGAGGACGAGCGCGACAGCACCTCCGGCGTGTCGACGCTCAGCCTGGGCGAGGAGGTGTTCGCCTCCACCATCCAGGCCGGCATGGTGGGCGAACTGCCCTCCGACGACCTCGACGAGGCCGAGATCGAGCGATCGATCAAGGAAATCAACGACGCCATCCGTCGTTCCAGCGAGAAGAAGGCCTGATGACCGCGACTTTCACCCGCAGCGCCGGACGCGCTGCCGATGCGCTGCGCCCGCTCGTCATCGAGCGCGGCTACACCAAGCATGCCGAAGGCTCGGTGCTCATCGCCTTCGGCGACACGCGCGTGCTGTGCACCGCCTCGGTGGAGGACAAGGTGCCGCCGCACCAGCGTGGCTCGGGCGAGGGCTGGGTCACCGCCGAGTACGGCATGCTGCCGCGCGCCACCCACACGCGTGGCGACCGCGAGGCCGCGCGCGGCAAGCAAAGCGGCCGCACGCAGGAGATCCAGCGCCTGATCGGCCGCTCGCTGCGCGCGGTGTTCGACCTCGCGGCGCTGGGCGAGCGCACGATCACGCTCGACTGCGACGTGCTGCAGGCCGATGGCGGCACCCGCACCGCGGCCATCACGGGCGCCTTCGTCGCCGCGCACGACGCGGTGTCGCTGCTGCTCAAGTCCGGGGCGCTGGCCGCCACCCCGATCCGCGACCATGTGGCCGCGATCTCGGTGGGCATCGTGCAGGGCACGCCGCTGCTGGACCTCGAGTACGTCGAGGACTCGGCCTGCGACACCGACATGAACGTCGTGATGACCGGCGCCGGCCACTTCGTCGAGGTGCAGGGCACCGCGGAAGGGGCGGCCTTCACGCGTGCCCAGATGGACGCGCTGCTCGGGCTGGCCACGCGCGGCATCGCCGACCTGGTGGCCGCGCAGCGCCGCGCGCTGGCCGCGCCCTGAAAGCCGCGCCGTGAGGGCCGTGCCGTGAAGCTCGTCCTGGCGTCCAACAACGCCAAGAAGCTCGGCGAGCTGCAGGCCCTTTTCGGCGGCCTGCCGGTCGAGCTGGCGGCGCAGGGGGCGCTCGGCGTGGCCGAGGCCGACGAGCCGCACGGCACCTTCGTCGAGAACGCGCTGTCCAAGGCGCGCCATGCGGCCCGTTGCACCGGGCTGCCGGCGATGGCCGACGATTCCGGGCTGTGTGTCGACGCGCTGGGCGGCGCGCCGGGCGTGCACTCGGCCGTCTACGCGCCTGCGCCCCCGGCCAGCGGCGACCGCGAGGCCCGGCGACGCGCCCAGGACGCGGCCAACAACGCCCTGCTGCTCGAGCGGCTGGCGGTGCGCCGCGGCGCCGGCGAACGCCGCTGCCGCTTCGTCAGCACCCTGGTGGCGCTGCGCCACGCGGAGGACCCGGAGCCGCTGATCGCCTTCGGGCGCTGGGAGGCCACGCTGCTGGCCGCGCCGCGCGGCGCCGGCGGATTCGGCTACGACCCACTGGTGTGGATCGACGCCCTGGGCGCCAGCGTGGCCGAGCTGCCCGCCGAGCTGAAGAACCGCCACAGCCACCGTGCCCTGGCCGCGGCGCAGATGCGTGAGCTGATGCGCACGGCGTGGCGACTGTGAACCACCCCCGAGGCGCCTTCGGCGCTTCCCCCTCCAGGGGGCGCCGCCAATGGACCGGCCGAGCCGGATCCATGGTGTGCGCCTGATACTGGCCCGTGGTCGAGGCTCGTGTCCATCTGCACCGACCGGGCGCGGTGTCCTTGACGGCGCTGCCGCCGCTGGCGCTGTACGTGCACGTGCCATGGTGCCTGCGCAAGTGCCCCTACTGCGACTTCAACTCGCATGCCGCGCCGCAGGAACTGCCACAGGCGCGCTACCTGGACGCGCTGATGGCCGACCTCGAGGCGGCGCTGCCCCAGGTCTGGGGGCGCCGCGTCGTCTCGGTGTTCATCGGCGGCGGCACGCCCAGCCTGTTCGCGCCCGAGGCCGTCGAACGCCTGCTGGCCGGCGTGCGCGCGCGCCTGCCGCTCGAGCCCGGCTGCGAGGTCACGCTCGAGGCCAACCCGGGCACCTTCGAGCGCGAGCGCTTCCGCGCCTTCCGGGCTGCCGGCGTGACCCGCCTGTCGATCGGGGTGCAGAGCTTCGACGACGCGATGCTGGCGGCCATCGGCCGCGTGCACGATGGCGCGCAGGCGCGCGCGGCGGTGGCCGAGGCGCGCGAGGCCTTCGAGACCTTCAACCTCGACCTGATGTACGCGCTGCCGGGGCAGACGCCCGCGATGCTGGCCGCCGACCTCGACACGGCGCTCGGCTTCGCGCCGCCGCACCTGTCGGTCTACCACCTCACGCTGGAACCCAACACGCTGTTCGCCTCGCGACCGCCGGCCGGCCTGCCCGACGAGGACGCCGCCAGCGCCATGCTCGACCTGATCGTCGAGCGCACGCGCGCGGCGGACCTGGTGCGCTACGAGGTGTCGGCCTTTGCGCGCGCCGGACACCGCTGCGCGCACAACCTCAACTACTGGCAGTACGGCGACTACCTCGGCATCGGCGCCGGCGCGCACGGCAAGCTGAGCTTCCCCGACCGCATCGTGCGCCAGGTGCGCTGGCGCGAGCCCGCGACCTACATGGCCAGGGCCCTGGCGGGACAGGCGGTGTCGAACGAGCAGGCGGTGGGGCCGGCCGAGCGGCCCGGCGAGTTCATGATGAACGCGCTGCGCCTGGCCGAGGGCTTCGAGCCCGCGCGCTTTGCCGAGCGCACCGGCCTGTCGATCGCGCAGATCGAGCCGGCGTTGCAGCGTGCGCTGGCGCGCGGCCTCATCGAGCAGGTCGACGGGCGCTGGCGGGCCACCGCGCGCGGGTTCGACTTCCTGAGCGACCTGCAGGCCCTGTTCGTGTGAGGCGGCCGCCGGCGCGCCCGATCCTCACACGCGGGTGAGGGCCGTGCCGGCCGTGCTGCGCAGGCGCTCGAGCAGGTGGCCGGCGATGCGCGACAGCGGCAGCACTTCGTCGGCCGCGCCGTGCGCGATGGCCTCGCGCGGCATGCCGAACACGACGCAGCTGGCCTCGTCCTGGCAGATGTTGTAGGCCCCCGCGTCGCGCATGGCACGCATCGCGCGCGCGCCGTCGGCGCCCATGCCGGTGAGCATGATGCCGAAGGCATTGGGCCCCACCACGCGCGCGGCCGATTCGAACAGCACCTCGACCGAAGGCCTGTGCCGGTTGACCGGCTCGCCGTCGCGCACGCGCGCCACGTAGTTGGCGCCCGAGCGCTCGACCGACAGGTGCAGGCCACCGGGCGCGAGGTACGCGTGGCCGGGCAGCACGCGCTCGCCGTCGCTGGCTTCCTTGACGCGGATGCGCGCCAGGCTGTCCAGGCGCTTGGCGTAGCTGGTGGTGAAGCCGGGCGGCATGTGCTGGGTGATCAGCACCGCCGGGGCATCGGGCGGCAGGCCCAGCAGCACGTCCTTGGTGGCTTCGGTGCCGCCGGTGGACGCGCCGATGAAGATGATCTTCTCCGTCGACAGGCGGCCGACCGCGGGCGGAGCGGCGAGCGGGCGCGCCGGCATCGTCGCGGCCGTGCCCGTGCGCTGCAGGCGCGCGCGCGAGGCGGTGCGGATCTTGTCGGTGATCTCCTCGGCCAGGTGGCGCATGCCGTCGGACACGCCGATCTTGGGCTTGGCCACGAAGTCGATGGCGCCCAGCTCGAGCGCGCGCAGCGTCACTTCGGCGCCGCGTTCGGTCAGCGTGGACACCATGACCACCGGCGTCGGGCGCAGCCGCATGAGCTTGCCGAGGAAGTCGATGCCGTCCATGCGCGGCATCTCCACGTCGAGCGTGATCACGTCGGGGTTGGCGGTGCGGATCGTCTCGCGCGCCGCGTACGGGTCCGCGGCCGTCCCGACGCACTGCATGTCCGGCTGGCGGTCGATGATCTCCTTGAGCAGGCTGCGCACGAGGGCCGAATCGTCGACCACCACGACACGAATCTTCTGCATGAGCTCTTCTCTCCCTCAGAACAGATCGACGGTGCCGCCTGCGGCGACCGCCGGCAGCGCCTGCGCCGCGGCCTTCTCCTGGGCGACGATCGCCTCCGGGTGGCTCGGGGCCAGGCGCTTGACCATCGCCTTGCCGCTGGCCGGCAGGAAGCACACCTTGCGCGGATAGATGTCGAGCACGTCCTTGCTGACCACCGCGATGCGCTCGGTGTGCAGGTAGTCGAGCACGAAATTCGTGTTGCGCTCGCCGATGTTGATGCTCGTCATGCCGCTGATCACGGCGCCGCCGCCGAACACCTTGGCCTCCAGCGTCTGGCGCGAGGCCCCGCGCTTGATCAGCTCGTTGATCAGCAGCTCCATCGCATAGGAGCCGTAGCGCCCGCATTCGGCGCCCCCGCCGTCGGGCAGCATGAAGTGGTTCATGCCGCCGATGCGGCGCTCGCGGTCCCAGATGCACGCCGCGATGCACGAGCCCAGCGTCGTCATGATGAGGATGTCTTCCTCGTGCACGAAGAACTCGCCGGGCAGCACCTTGACCGCGTCGTTCCTGAAATGCGCATCCCAGTAGAAGAAGCTGGCCTCGCCGGGGCGGCGCGCCGCGGACTTCAGCCGCTCGAGGCGGGTGGGGGTGGCGGCGGCGTTCATGCGCGCTCGTAGATCGTCTGGCCGCGCAGCCGGAACAGGTCGCGTGATTCGGTGAAGTTCTCGGAGTGCCCCACGTACAGCAGCCCGCCGGGCCGCATCACGGCGTGGATGCGCTCGAGCACGCGGCGCTGCGTCGGCGCATCGAAATAGATCATCACGTTGCGGCAGAACACGAGGTCGAAGGGCTCGCCGAAGCTCCACTGCCGGCTCATCAGGTTGAACGGCCGGAACTCCAGGCCGCGCGTCAGTTCGGGCTTGACGCGGATCGCGCCCGCGTTGCGGCCGGTGCCGCGCAGGAACCATCGCTTCAGGCGTTCGCCCGACAGACCGCGCGACTCGGCCTCGTAGATGCCGCGGCGCGCCGTCTCCAGCACGTTGGTGTCGATGTCGGTGGCCAGCTGGGTGACGGGGGCGCTTGCGCCGAGCGTCTCGGCCACCGTCATCGCGATCGAGTACGGCTCCTCGCCGGTCGATGCGGCGCAGCACCAGACGCGCAGGGGCCGCCCCTGGCGTGCCCGCAGGTCGCGCTGCAGGGCGTGGAAGTGGTGCTCCTCGCGGAAGAAGGAGGTCAGGTTGGTGGTCAGGCAGTTGACGAAGGCCTGCCACTCGCCCTGCGTGCCCGCCTCGCCGGAGGGCATCTGCTCCAGCCACTGCAGGTAGTCGCCGAATGCACGATGGCCCGTCTCGCGCAGGCGGCGCGACAGCCGGCTGTAGACCATGGCCTGCTTGCCGTCGTTCAGGTTGATGCCGGCGCGCTGGTGGATCAGCCGGCGCACGCGCTCGAAATCGGCCGCCGAGAAGCTGAACTCCTGGTCGACGTTGGGGTGGGGGGCGAGGGCGGCGGTCATGGCGGCAGTGGGGATCGGGCGTGGGGCGCCGCAAGCGCGCGGTCGCAGTTCCACGCCGCGCAGTCTCCGCGCAGTCCACTGCCCGCCAGCCCTGGAACAAGCGGCGGAAAGCGCGCCTTTTCGCGCCGGTGCGCGCAGGCCCCGCTGCTAGACTGCCTCGCACCGTGAATCCCGTCGCGCCCATGACCGACGCCGCACCGGCACTGCGCCTGGACGCGGCGCTGGCCTTGCTGGCCCACGCCGGGATCGAGCCGCCGGGCGGCGAGCCCGGCAGCCCCGCCTGGTTGCAGGGCGTGATCGACGCACTGTGCGAGCTGTCGAGCCGCGATCCGCTGACCGGCCTGGCCAACCGCCGCCAGTTCCAGATCGTGCTGGCGCGCGAGCTCGACCGCGTGGCGCGCGCCGGCGAGCCGGCCCTGCTGCTGCTGCTGGACATCGACCACTTCAAGCGCGTCAACGACGAACACGGCCACGCCGCCGGGGACCTGGTGCTCAAGGCCGTGGCGCAGTCGCTGCAGGAAAGCGTGCGCCCGATGGACACCGTGGCGCGCGTGGGCGGCGAGGAGTTCGGCATCGTGCTGCCCAATTGCCCGCCCGCCTTCGGCCCGACGGTGGCCGAGCGCATCCGCCGCCGCATCGCGCGCCGCGCCGTGACGGTGGGCGCCGGCGAGCCGCTCACCGTGACCGTCAGCCTGGGCGGAGCCTTCGCGCCGCAGTGGGTGCGTTCGAGCGCCGCGCTGTGGATGGAGCGTGCCGACAAGCAGCTCTACCGCGCCAAGGCCGAGGGGCGCAACCGCGCCGTCTTCGAGCCGGCGGCGATCTCCAGTGTCTCGCCCGAGGAGAAGGGCTTGTTGTTTGCCATTGCCGGACCGGGGCCGGCCGATTCCAAGGACGCCACGGCATGAGCGACGCTCCGACCGCCACGCGCGCACGCATCACCGCCGTCACCTCGGGCAAGGGCGGCGTGGGCAAGACCTTCGTGGCCGCCAACCTGGCGGCCGCGCTCGCCGCTCGCGGCCGGCGCGTGCTGGTGCTCGATGCCGACCTCGGCCTGGCCAACCTCGACGTGGTGCTCAACCTGCTGCCCAAGGTCACGCTGCACGACGTGTTCACCGGTGCGCACACGCTGGAGGCGGCGCTCACCGAGGTGTCCGGCGGCTTCACCGTGTTGCTGGCCGGCTCGGGCCTGGTGGAGTACTCGCGCCTCACGCCCGAGGTCAGCGAGCGGCTCGCCGAGGCGCTCGACACGGTGGCCGGCCGCTTCGACCACATCCTGCTCGACACCGGCGCCGGCATCTCCGACGTGGTGCTCTACACCGTGTCGCTGGCCGACGACGTGCTGCTGGTGGCCACACCGGAGCCGACCTCGCTCACCGACGCCTACGCCACCATCAAGGTGCTGGCGTCCACCCAGGGCCGTCGCGTGCTGCGCCTGGTCGTCAACCAGGTGCAGCGCACCGGCGATGCGCGCACGGTGTGCGCCCAGCTGCAACAGGTGGTCGACCGCTTCGTCGGCCCGTCGGTGGGCGCGCCGGTGGCGCTCGAGCCTGCCGGCGAAGTGCCGCTCGACAACGCGGTGCGCGAGGCGGTGCAGAAGCGCCAGCTCGTGCTCGAGGCCTTCCCGGGCAGCGCGGCCGCGCAGGCCATCGCCGCGCTGGCGGCCCGCCTGGACCGTGTCTGACGCGGCGCAGGCGCGCTCGGCCTACGAGCAGCTGGGCGGGCGCGACGGCGTGCGTGCGCTGGTCGACCGCTTCTACGACCTGATGGACCTCGAGCCCGCCTATGCGGCGCTGCGCGCGCTGCATCCCACGCCGCTGGACGGCTCGCGCGACAAGCTGTTCTGGTTCCTCAGCGGCTGGCTCGGCGGCCCCGACGAATTCGTGCAGCGCTTCGGCCACCCGCGCCTGCGCGCGCGCCACCTGCCCTACGCCATCGGCATCGCCGAGCGCGACCAGTGGCTCGCCTGCATGGCGCAGGCGATGGACGAGTGCGGCATCGACC
>DASTJE010000121.1:0-4812 GCA_035716845.1 Burkholderiaceae bacterium | reverse complement strand
CGAAGCGATCATGAGCTGCGTCTACAACGGCTGCCAGGTCGACATCGACACCGCCCTGAAGATCGAGGGGCGCGAGTTCGTCAAGCTCACCGTCGGCCCGGTGTCGAAGAACATGATCCGCACGCTGTTCTTCGGCATCGGCGAAGCCAACAAGCTCGCCGCCCGGCCCAGGGGCGTGCCGCCGGCCAGCTACCGCCGCGTCGGCATCCTCGGCGCCGGCATGATGGGCGCCGGCATCGCCTGCGCGGCGGCCGAGGCCGGGCTGGACGTGGTGTTGCTCGACACCACGGCAGAACTCGCGGCGCGGGGCAAGGCCTATGGCGAAGCGCGCTGGGCCAAACAGGTCGAGCAGGGCCGCCTGAGCGCCGAGAAGTGCACCACGTTGGCGGCCCGCGTTCGGCCCACGGCGGACTTCGCCGCCCTGGACGGTTGCGACATCGTCGTCGAAGCCGTCTTCGAGGACCGCGCCCTGAAGGCCGACGTGACCCGCAAGGCCGAGGCGCAGCTTGCGCCCGACACCATCTTCGCCAGCAACACGTCGACACTGCCGATCACCGGCTTGGCGCAGGCCTCGGTGCGGCCGGCTAACTTCATCGGGCTGCACTTCTTCTCGCCGGCCGAGAAGATGCCGCTGGTGGAAGTGATCGTCGGCAAGGCGACGAGCGAACAGTGCCTGGCCCGCGCGCTCGACTTCGTGAAGGCGCTGCGCAAGACGCCGATCGTCGTCAACGACAGCCGCGGCTTCTACACCAGCCGCGTGTTCTCCACCTACGTCGGCGAGGGCCTCACGCTGCTGTCGGAAGGCGTCGCGCCGGCCTTGATCGAAAATGCCGGCCGCATGGCGGGCATGCCGGTGGGGCCGCTGGCCCTGGCCGACGAGGTTTCGCTCGAACTGATGGCCCGCATCCGCCGGCAGACCGCCGCCGACCTGGGCGCGGCCTACCAGCGCAGTGCCATCGATGAGGTCTGCGACCGCATGGTCGACGGTGCCCTCGGCCGACTGGGCAAGAAGGCCGGCAAGGGCTTCTACGAGTATCCGCAGGGGGCCGCCAAGCATCTCTGGGCCGGCCTGGCCGACCTGTGGAAGCCGGCGCCGGTGCAGCCGGGCGTGGCCGAGGTCATCCAGCGGCTGATGGCCATCCAGTCCATCGAAACCGTGCGCTGCCTCGAGGAGGGTGTGCTGCGCGCACCGATCGATGCCGACGTCGGCGCCATTCTCGGCTGGGGTTTCCCCGCCTACCTGGGTGGACCGATCGGGCAGATCCACAGCCGCGGGGTCGCCGCCTTCGTGGCCGACTGCGACGACCTGGCACGCCGCCACGGGCCGCGTTTCGAACCCCCGAAGAGCCTGCGCGCGATGGCCGCCGAAGGTAAGGCCTTCTTCGCCCGCTAGCACGCTGCACAGCCACAGGCCCCAAGAAGAGTAGACCTCATGCCCTCCATCGAGTCCGGCATCGACCGGCAGTCCGAAGCCTTTCAGGCCCAGCGCCAGCAGATGCTGGCGTTGATCGACAACTTCCGCGGCCTGGAAGGCCGCGTGCGCGACACCTCGAACGCGCTGGAGTCGCGATTCCGCGAGCGCCGGCAGCTGCTGCCGCGCGAGCGCGTGTCGCTGCTGCTGGACCGCGGCTCGCCCTGGCTGGAACTGTCCACGCTGGCCGGCCTGCGCATGCACGACGATGACGGCGAGAAGAACGTGCTCGGCGGCGCGCTGATCACAGGCATCGGCATCGTCTCCGGCGTCCGCTGCATGGTCATCGCCTCGGACAGCGCGATCAAGGGCGGCACGATCACCCCGATGGGCATGCGCAAGAGCCTGCGCGCCGAGGCCATCGCGCTGGAGAACCGGCTGCCGGTGGTGCGGTTGGTCGAGTCCGGCGGCGCCAACCTGATGCACGTGGGCGAGGTCTTCATCGAAGGCGGCCGCGGCTTCGCCAACCAGGCACGCCTGTCGGCGGCGGGCATTCCGCAGGTCACGGTGATGCACGGCCACTCCACCGCCGGGGGCGCCTACCTGCCGGGCATGTCCGACTACGTGATCATGGTGCGTGGCCGCGCCAAGGCCTTCCTCGCCGGCCCGCCGCTGCTGAAGGCCGCCACCGGAGAGATCGCCGGCGACGAGGAGCTCGGCGGCGCCGAGATGCACACCCGCGTCTCCGGCGTGGCCGAGTACCTGGCCGAGGACGATGCCGACGGCATCCGCATCGCGCGCGACCTGCTCGCGCGCATGCCTTGGAACGACAAGCCCGGCCAGGGCACCGGGCGCGCCTGGAAGCCGCCGCGCTTTCCGGCCGAAGACCTCGTGGGCCTTGTGCCGCCGGACTACCGGCAGCCCTACGACGTGCGCGAGCTGCTGGCGCGGCTGATCGACGACTCGGACTTCCTCGACTTCAAGCCCGAGTTCGGCGCCGCCACCGTGTGCGGCCACGGCGCCATCGAAGGCCAGCCCTGCGGCTTCATCGGCAACAACGGGCCGATTGACCCGCAAGGCGCGAACAAGGCCACGCAGTTCATGCAGCTGTGCGAGCAGTCGGGCACGCCTCTGGTCTACCTGCAGAACACCACCGGCTTCATGGTCGGCAAGGAGGTCGAGCAGGTCGGCATGATCAAACATGGCTCGAAGATGATCCAGGCCGTCACCAACTGCAAGGTGCCGCGCATCACGCTGATGATCGGCGCCTCCTTCGGTGCCGGCAACTACGGCATGTGCGGCCGCGCCTACGACCCGCAGTTCGTGTTCGCGTGGCCGAACGCGCGCGTCGCGGTGATGGGTGGCGAGCAGGCGGCGATGGTGATGCGCATCGTCACCGAAGAGAAGATGGCGCGTGCCGGCAGGGCGCCGCCCGAGGCCATGCTCGAATCGATGCGCGCCGAGATCCTGAAGCGCTTCGACATGGAGTCGCACTCGCTGTTCGCGACGGCGAGGTTGTGGGACGACGGCATCATCGATCCGCGCGATACGCGCGCCGTGCTGGCGCTGGCGCTGGCCGTGTGCCGTGAAGGCCGGGGGCGCAGCGTGCGCCCCAACAGCTTCGGCGTGGCACGGATGTGAGGACGCAAGCGATGCATACCTCCTTCCAGAAGATCCTCATCGCCAATCGCGGCGAGATCGCCTGCCGCGTGATCCGCACCGCACGCGCCCAGGGTTACCGCACGGTGGCCGTCTACAGCGAGGCCGACGCCGGCGCACTGCACGTGCAGCAGGCCGACGAGGCGCTGTGCATCGGCCCGGCGCCAGTGCGCGAGAGTTATCTCAACATCGATGCGTTGTTGCGCGCCGCGGCCGAGAGCGGTGCCGACGCCATCCACCCCGGCTACGGCTTCCTGTCGGAGAACGCCGAATTCGCGCGTGCGGTCCAGGCCGCCGGCCTGATCTTCATCGGCCCCGATCCGCAGTCGATCGAGCAGATGGGCAACAAGGCGGCGGCCAAGCGGCTGATGATCCAGGCCGGCGTGCCCTGCGTGCCCGGCTACCAGGGCGCCGACCAGTCTGACCGCACCCTGCTCGCGCAGGCGCGCGAGATCGGCGTGCCGATCATGGTCAAAGCCGCGGCCGGCGGCGGCGGGCGCGGCATGCGGCTGGTGCACGACCTCGCCGAACTGCCCGAGGCGCTGGCGCGCGCGCGCTCGGAAGCGGCCAACGCCTTCGGCTCCGACGAACTGATCCTCGAGCGCGCGGTGATCGAGCCGCGCCATGTCGAGGTGCAGGTCTTCGGCGACCGGCACGGCCACATCATTCACCTGGGCGAACGCGACTGCTCGGTCCAGCGTCGGCACCAGAAGGTGTTCGAGGAAGCGCCCTCGCCGGCGGTCGACGCGGCGCTGCGCGAACGCATGGGCACAGCGGCGGTGGCGGCGGCGCGCGCGGTGGGCTACGTCGGTGCCGGCACGGTGGAGTTCCTGCTCGACCGCGAAGGCCGCTTCTACTTCCTCGAGATGAACACCCGGCTGCAGGTGGAGCACCCGGTGACCGAGTGCATCACGGGCCTGGACCTGGTGGCCTGGCAGCTCGCCGTGGCACGCGGCGAGCCGCTGCCGCTGGCGCAGGACGAGGTGCGCCTGACCGGCCACGCAATCGAAGTCCGGCTGTACGCCGAGGACCCGGCCAGCGACTTTTTGCCGCAAAGCGGCGAGGTGGCCTTGTGGCAGCCGCCCTCGGGCACCGGCGTGCGCGTGGACCATGGCCTCGCGCAGGGTCAGGCGATCAGCCCCTTCTACGACCCGATGATCGCCAAGATCATCGCCCACGGCGCCACCCGCGACGAGGCGCGGCGGCGCCTGGTGGGCGCGCTGCGCAGCACCTGTGTGCTGGGCCTGCCCACCAACCTGGGCTTCCTGGCCGACGCCGCCGCGCACCCCGAGTTCGCAGGCGGTCAGGCGACCACCGCCTTCATCAGCAGGAACTTCGGGCCCGAGCGGCTGCGTGCTGCCAAAGCGGACTCGCGAACGCTGGCCGTCGCCGCGGCGCTGTGGTTCGATGCCAGCGCGTACCGCGGCGCGCAGTCCGGCTTCCGCTCCAACGGCCCGGCACGCTGGCCCCTGATCCTGGGCGTCGGCGATGATCGGGCGGCCACGCATGTCCGCATGCTGGGGGCCGGGCGATTCAGCGTCGAGTGCCCCTGTGACGCCGTGCACGAGATCGCGCTGCTTGGGCGGGACGCCGAAGCCCACCTGCTGGCCATCGACGGGCTGCACACGAAGGCCGCGGCCGTGTTCGCCGGCGGCAGGCTGCACCTGGCGCTGGCCGGCCATGCGCACAGCTTCGACGACCTCACCTACGCCCCGCCCAAGCGGGCCGACGACGCCGGCGAA
>DASTJE010000120.1:0-6738 GCA_035716845.1 Burkholderiaceae bacterium | reverse complement strand
TCCATCTCCGAGACGTGCACCAGGCCCTCGATGCCCGGCTCGATCTCGACGAAGGCGCCGTAGTCGGCGATGTTGGTGACCTTGCCGAACAGGCGCGTGCCGGTGGGGTAGCGGCGTGCCACGCCCAGCCACGGGTCGTCGCCGAGCTGCTTGAGGCCCAGCGAGACGCGGTTCTTCTCGGCGTCGAACTTGAGCACCTTGGCGGTGAGTTCCTGGCCGACCTGCACCACCTCGCTCGGGTGACGCACGCGGCGCCAGGCCATGTCGGTGATGTGCAGCAGGCCGTCGATGCCGCCGAGGTCGACGAAGGCGCCGTACTCGGTGATGTTCTTGACCACGCCGTTGACGATGGCGCCTTCGTGCAGCGTCTCCATCAGCTTGGCGCGCTCCTCGCCCATCGACGCCTCGACGACGGCGCGGCGCGACAGCACGACGTTGTTGCGCTTGCGGTCGAGCTTGATGACCTTGAACTCCATCGTCTTGCCCTCGAACGGCGACAGGTCCTTGACCGGGCGCGTGTCGATGAGCGAGCCGGGCAGGAAGGCGCGGATGCCGTTGACGAGCACGGTGAGGCCACCCTTGACCTTGCCGTTGACGGTGCCGGAGACGAAATCACCGCTCTCGAGCGCGGTCTCGAGGCTGAGCCACGAGGCCAGGCGCTTGGCCTTGTCGCGCGACAGGATGGTGTCGCCGTAGCCGTTCTCGATGGCGTCGATGGCCACCGAGACGAAGTCGCCGACCTGGACCTCGACTTCGCCCTGGTCGTTCTTGAATTCGTCGATCGGGACATAGGCCTCGCTCTTGAGGCCCGCGTTCACCACCACGAAGTTGTAGTCGATGCGCACCACCTCGGCGGTGATGACCTCGCCCGCGCGCATCTCGCTGCGCTGGAGGCTTTCTTCGAACAGGGCGGCAAAGCTTTCGCCGCCCGCGGTGGCGGATTGGGTTTGGGACATGTGGTTTCCTGGGCCGGCGCTGGACGGTTGTTGCGGTGCCGGCAGACGTGCCACTCGCGTGGCGGGTTAGGTTGGACAAACGCCAGGGCAGGGCGCCCCGGCGGGCTCAATCACGCGCGTCGCGCCACCACGCCAGCACCTGCTCCACCGAGGCTTCGACGGACAGGGCGGAGTTGTCGAGCAACTTCGCGTCTTCGGCCGGCTTCAGCGGCGCCACGGGGCGGTGCATGTCCCGCGCGTCGCGCGCCTCGAGGTCGGCACGAAGGGCCTGGATGTTAGCCGAAATTCCCTTTGAAATCAATTGCTTATGCCGGCGCTCGGCGCGCTGGGCGGCACTTGCGGTGAGGTAGACCTTGAGCGGCGCGTCGGGGAACACCACGGTGCCCATGTCGCGCCCGTCGGCCACCAGCCCCGGCGCGCGCCGGAACGACAGCTGCAGCGCGTGCAACGCCTGGCGCACGGCCGGCAGCGCCGACACGCGCGAGGCCGCCAGCCCCACCGCCTCGTCGCGCAGCGCGTCGGTGACGTCCTCGCCGGCCAGCCGGATGCACCCCGGCTCGAAGGCGAGCGGCAGCGCGCCGGCCAGGCGCGCGATCGCGTCGGCGTCGAGGGCGGCGCCGGACAGCAGGCCGGCCCGCTGCGCAGCCAGTGCGGCGACGCGGTACAGCGATCCGGAATCCAGCAGCCCCCAGCCGAGGCGCTCGGCGACCGCGGCGGCCAGCGTGCCCTTGCCCGACGCCGTGGGGCCATCGATCGTGATCACCGGGACGTCGGCCGGGCGCGCCCGGGCGAGCGAGAACAGGGCCTCGAAGTAGTCCGGGAAGGTCTTGGCGACGCACTTCGGGTCTTCGATGCGCACCCGCACGCCGCCGAACGCGGCCAGCGAGCCGCACATCGCCATGCGGTGGTCGTCGTAGGTGTGGATCGACGCCGGCGTCCAGCGTGCCGGCGGCGTCACGCGCAGCCAGTCCGGGCCCTCGTCGACCGCAGCGCCGAGCTTGCGCAGTTCGGTGGCCATGGCGCTCAGGCGATCGGTCTCCTTGACGCGCCAGCTCGCGATGTTGGTGAGCGTGGTCGGCCCGTCGGCGTACAGCGCCATCACGGCCAGCGTCATCGCCGCGTCGGGGATGTGGTTGCAGTCGAGCGTGAGCGCCTTCAGCGGCCAGGCGCCGCGCCGCACCTCGAGCGCATTGGGTTCGGTGCGCACCAGCGCACCCATCGCGCGCGCGGCTTCGACGAAGCGGATGTCGCCCTGGATCGAGTCGTGGCCCACCCCTTCGACGCGCACCGGCGCGTCGGCCGCGGCGATGGCGCCCAGCGCCACGAAGTACGAGGCCGAGGACGCATCGCCTTCCACGTGCACCTGGCCAGGCGAACGGTAGGCGCTGCCGGCCGGTATCGTGAAGCGGCGCCAGTCGGTGCGTTCGACGTCAATGCCGAAGCGCCCCAGCAGCGCGAGCGTGATCTCCACGTAGGGCTTGGAGATCAGCTCGCCGTCGACCTCGATCGTGATCGCGCCGGCGTCCGAGGCGAGGGGCAACGCCAGCAGCAGCGCGGTGAGGAACTGGCTGGAGACGTCGCCGCGCACGCGGATCGGCCGCGACAGATCGAGCGCCGATGGTCCGCTCAGCGCCAACGGTGGGTAGCCCGGTGTGCCCAGGTCCGCGACGTGCGCGCCGAGCTGGCGCAGCGCGTCGACCAGGTCGCCGATCGGACGTTCGTGCATGCGCGGCACGCCCGCGAGCTCGAAACGCCCGCCCTGGCGTGCCGCCAGCACCGCCAGTGCCGCCGTCAGGGGCCGCATCGCGGTGCCGGCATTGCCGAGGAAGAGCCGGGCGCTGTCGGTGCGCAGCCGCCCGCCGAGGCCGCTGACGTGCAGCACGCCGGCTTCGCGCCGCAGGCCGCATCCGAGCGTCTGCAGCGCATCGAGCATGACGCGCGTGTCGTCGGAGTCGAGCAGGTCGTGCACCGCCGTCGTGCCCTCGGCCAGGCCGGCCAGCAGCAGCACGCGATTGGAAATGCTCTTGGAGCCCGGCAGGCGCACCGTGCCGGCGGCGCTCAGCAGGGGGGGGATGTCGAGAAAGGGCAGGGTGACCATCAACGGGCGCCGGGGACCTTGTTGCCCGCACCCATCTGCCACCCCGCGCGCGCATCGGCGGCCTGGCGGATCAGGTCCTCCAGCGCCTCGCCGTTGCCCGAGCGCATCACGTGCTCCAGGGCGTCGAGGGTGTGCCGGAAGCGCAGCGACTGCTTGAGCACCTCCTCGCGGTTGGACATCAGGATGTCGCGCCACACGGCCGGGTCGCTGGCGGCGATGCGCGTGAAGTCGCGAAAGCCCGGGCCCGCGAGCGACAGGAAGTCGCCACCCCCGGGCTGCCGCGACACCGCGCTGAAGTAGGCGAAGGCCAGCAGGTGCGGCAGGTGGCTGACGGCGGCGAACGCCGCGTCGTGGTTCTCCGGCGTCATGCGCAGCACCTGGCAGCCCACCGCCGCCCACGCGTCGGTGGCCTTCTGCACCAGTGCCGGGTCGTTGGCCGGCAGCGGCGTCAGGATGACCTGGCGCCCCTGGTACAACGCAGGGTCGGCGTTCTGCACGCCGCCGCTTTCCTTGCCCGCGATCGGGTGCGCCGGCACGAACTGGCCGACGCGCTCCTTGAGCACGCGCCGCGCCGCATCCACCACGTCGCGCTTGGTCGAGCCCACGTCCATGAACAGGCAGCCGGGCTCGACGAGGTGGCGGATGGCGCGGAAGGTGGCTTCGGTGGCGGCCACCGGCACCGAGATCAGCACGATGTCCGACCCCGATACCGCGAGCAAGGCGGACTCCGCCGCATCGTCGATGACGCCCAGCCTCTTGGCGCGCTCGGTCGTCGAGGGCGACTTCGAGTAGCCGATCACGCGCCTGACCAGGCCCGCGCGCTTGAGCGCCAGCGCGAACGAGCCGCCCATCAGGCCGCAGCCGATGACCCCGAGCTGGTTGAACATGGCTTGCCGCGTGCTCCGGTCAGTGCGTGTCGAGCGGGTAGGTGCCCAGCAGCTTGTAGAAGGCGCACACGCTGCGCAGTTCGGCGAGCGCGGTGGCGACCTGCGGCTGGTCCGGGTGCCCGTCGATGTCGATGTAGAAGTAGTACTCCCACTGCCCCGAACGTGCCGGACGCGACTCGAAGCGCGTCATCGACACGCCGTGGTGCTTGAGCGGCACCAGCATGTCGTGCACGGCCCCGGGCCGGTTGGGCACGGACACCACCAGGCTCGTGCAGTCGTGGCCGGTGGCGCGCGGCTGCGGGTGGTTCTCGGGCAGCGCGACGACCGCGAAACGCGTGCGGTTGTGCGGGTCGTCCTGGATCGCCGGCGCGAGCACGTGCAGTCCGTACTCGCCGGCGGCGCGCTCGGCGGCGATGCCCGCAAGCGACGCGTCGAGCGAGGCCAGGCGTGCGCCCTCCGCATTGCTCGCGACCGGCCGGCGCTCGACGTTCGGGAGGTGGTCGTTGAGCCAGTTGTGGCACTGCGCCAGCGCCTGCGGGTGCGCGCACACGGCTTTCAGGCCGTCGGAGCCCTCGACCTTGCGCAGCAGGTTGTGGCGCACGTACAGGCTCGTCTCGCCGACGATCATCAGCGGCGTCGTCAGCAGCAGGTCGAGCGAGCGCGCCACCACCCCTTCGGTCGAGTTCTCCACCGGCACCACGCCGAAATCGGCCGCGCCGCCGCTGGCCGCGCGGAACACCTCGTCGATGCTGGTGCAGGGCACGCGCACGATCGACGAGCCGAAGTAGCCGAGCGCCGCCAGTTCGCTGAAGGTGCCGGACGGGCCGAGGTAGGCGACGCGTTGCGGCGTCTCGAGCGCGCGGCAGGCCGACATGATCTCGCGCCAGATCGGCGCCACGCTCTCGCTGGCCAACGGTCCGGCATTCAGGGCCTTCAGGCCGTCGATCACCTGCGCCTCGCGCTCGGGCCTGAACACCGGTGAGCCCTCGCGCTTCTTGATCTCGCCCACCTCCTGCGCCAGTGCGGCACGGCGGTTGAGCAGCGCCAGCAGCTCTCGGTCGAGGGTGTCGATCCGGGCGCGCAGCGCGCCCAGATCGCGCGCGGGCTCGTTCATGGCTTGCGCGGGGCCGAGGCGGCGCCGGCGGCGGGCAGGCCCAGGCGCTTGGAAATCGTCCCCTCGAGCGTCTTCAGCCTGGGCTCGATGGTGCCGCGCGTGTCGGCCACCACCTTTTCGGCCAGCGCCGTCGCGAGGTCGCGCTCGACCTGCCCGAACTTCTTCGACACCGGCGATTCCAGCCACGCCAGGATCTGCTTGAGTTCGTCCTCGGTGAAGCGCTCTTCGTAGGCGGCACCGACGGTCGCCGGCGCGAGCTCGGCCGCACGCTTGCGCAGAATGGGTTCAATCTCGTCGTAGAACTTGCGCACCTCGGCCTGCACGTCCTTGGCCGCCGCGTCGCGCTTGTCGGCGGGCATGCGCTGGAGGCCCGGGCCGACGGCCTGCAGGACGCGCTGGGCGGTCTGCCCGGCGATCGTGCGGCCGATGTTCTCGACGCCCGCCTGCTGCGCGGCGAGCACCCTGGTGGCGAGTTCCTTCTTGGTCTGGGCCTGGGCGCCGCTGGCGGCGAGGGCAGCAGCGATCAGGGCGATGCGCCAGTTCATGCGGGGGCTCCCTCGTCGCCGCCTTCGGCGGCAGTGTCGTCTGCATCGCTCTCGACGATGCGTTGCAGGCCCGACAGCTTGGAGCCGTCGTCCAGCGCGATCAGGGTCACGCCCTGAGTGGCGCGGCCGAGTTCGCGGATCTCGGACACCCGCGTGCGCACCAGCACGCCGCGGTCGGTGATCAGCATGATCTCGTCCTCGGCGCGCACCAGCGTGGCGGCCACCACCTTGCCGTTGCGCTCGCTTTGCTGGATGGCGATCATGCCCTTGGTGCCGCGGCCGTGGCGCGTGTACTCGACGATCGATGTGCGCTTGCCGTAGCCGTTCTCGGTGGCGGTGAGCACGCTCTGCGTCTCGTCCTCGGCCACCAGCATGGCGATCACCGCCTGGCCGGGCTCGAGCATCATGCCGCGCACGCCGCGCGCGTTGCGGCCCATCGGGCGCACGTCGTCCTCGTCGAAGCGCACCGCCTTGCCGCCGTCGGAGAACAGCATCACGTCGTGCTTGCCGTCGGTCAACGCGGCGCCGATCAGGTGGTCGCCCTCGTCGAGGTCGACGGCGATGATGCCGGCCTTGCGCGGGTTGCTGAACTCGTCGAGCGTGGTCTTCTTCACCGTGCCCAGCGCCGTGGCCATGAACACGTAGTGGTCGCCGGGGAAGCTGCGGAACTCGCCGGTCAGCGGCAGCACGACGGTGATCTTCTCGCCCGGCTGCAGCGGGAACATGTTGACGATCGGCTTGCCGCGGCTGGCGCGCCCGCCCTGCGGCACCTCCCAGACCTTGAGCCAGTACACGCGCCCGCGGTCGGAGAAGCACAGGATCCAGTCGTGCGTGTTGGCGATGAAGAGCTGGTCGATCCAGTCCTCTTCCTTCATCTGGGTGGCCTGCTTGCCGCGCCCGCCCCGGCGCTGCGCGCGGTACTCGGCGAGCGGCTGGCTCTTCACGTAGCCCGCGTGGCTGAGCGTGACCACCATGTCGGTGGGCGCGATCAGGTCCTCGGTGGCGAGGTCGAGCGCATTGGCCTCGATGTGGCTGCGGCGCGCGCCGAGCCGGGTCTGCCCGAACTCCTGCTTCAGCGCGGCGAGTTCTTCCGAGATGATGGTCGTCACGCGCGCGGGGTGGGCCAGGATGTCGAGCA
>DASTJE010000119.1:0-6408 GCA_035716845.1 Burkholderiaceae bacterium | reverse complement strand
GTCCATTCGCACCCTGCCGCCGCCACCTACTTCCTGACGGACTGCAGGCTGCGCTTCTTCATGCCCGACGGCACGACGCAGGACAGTGCGCCGATGGCCGGGCGCGCGGGGGTGCAGGGCCCCATCGCCTCCCACGCGGTGCAGAACATCGGCGCGGCCCCCTGCAAGCTGGTGATGTTCGAGCCCAGGTAGCGCCTCGGCGGGGCTGTGGCCGGACGCGGGAACGCGCTTAGGATCCGTCGCTGCCGGCGCATGCCACGCCATCGGGCGCGGCCGCCCCATCCAGCGCACAGGAGGCCACCGATGACCACGCGCGGCTTCGTCGTCGCCCACGCCAGCGACGCCGTCTTCGAGCGCGGCCTGCGCTCGTTCTTCGAGTACCGGGACTTGGGGCTCAGGCAGGCCACCGAGGGCCGCGTGGTCGCGCACGTCATCCGCGCCGCCGCGGGCACCGAGTTCGCGAGCCAGCCGCATCTGCACGAGACGACGTTCCAGCTGGTCTACGTGCTGAAGGGCTGGATCGAGTTCGAGTACGAGGGGCAGGGCGCCGTGCGCCTCGAGGCCGGCTCGTGCGTGCACCAGCCGCCGGGCATCCGGCACCGCGAGTTGGGCCACAGCGCCGACGTCGAACTGCTCGAGATCGTGATGCCGGGCGAGTTCAGGACGCTCGAGGTGGACAGCGTGCAGCCGGCGCCCGCTCCGCAGGACGACAGCGGCCCGGGTGCCGCGCGGGTCCCGGTCGGCGGGGGGCATCCCGCATTCCATCTGCGCCCGTCGGCGGCGGGCGACGCCGCGTTGATCTACGGGCTGGCCGAGGTCAGTGCGCGGCCCCTGGTCGAGGGCGCCGGAAAGCGGTGGGCCACGGATCGCATGCGTGCCAAGTGTCTGCAAGATGCCGAGTCCTCCTCGGGGAGAGTGATCGTGATCGATGGTGCCGAGGTCGGGTTCGTGAAGGTCGAGCGCGAACCCGAGCTGATCCGGGTCGATGCCTTGCTGCTCGCGCCTCAGGTCCAGCGCAGAGGCATCGGATCGGCTCTCGTTCAGGCGGTCATCCGCGACGCCTGCGCCGCGGACAGTGCGCTCGAACTGCATGTGTATCGCCACAACCGTCCGGCGCTGGCCTTCTGGCACAAGCACGGGTTTGCGGTGATCGACGAGGCCAATGATCACTTCCTGATGCGCTGGAACGTGCACGGGGCCGCGGGAGGCTGAGGTCGGCGCTGCCGCCGGTGCCCGGATCGCGACGCAGCGTCGAGGTGGGGCGCTCAGGCGCAGCGCGGCGCGGCGCCGTACCCGACGTCGCGCCCTGCGCGGCAGGCCTCGACCGCACGGCCCGGCGGGTCATTGCGGTGCGCGGGCGCAGGGGCCGCCGCAGGCTGGGCATCATCCGCATTCCACCCACTGCACAGGAGCACGCCATGACCACCCGCACCTCGACCGCCGAATGGAAGGGCTCGCTCAAGGAGGGCGCCGGCAGCATGCGCCTGGGCAGCGGCGCCTACGAAGGGCCGTACACCTTCGCCTCGCGCTTCGAGTCCGGCCCGGGCACCAACCCCGAGGAGCTGATCGGGGCGGCGCACGCCGGCTGCTATTCGATGTTCCTGTCCGCGCTGCTGTCCAAGGCCGGCACGCCGCCCACCCGCATCCACACGACGGCCAAGGTGCATCTCGGCGACGGCCCCACGATCCACCTGATCGAGCTCGACACGGTCGGCGTGGTGCCCGGCATCACCGAGGCCGCCTTCCTCGAGCAGGCCGAGGCGGCCAAGAAGGGCTGCCCGGTGTCCAAGGCGCTCGCGGGCCCGGAGATCAGGCTGAGCGCGCGGCTGGACGGCTGAGGCCGGCGCGACGGCCCGGAGGGCGCCCTCAACGCGAGGGCGCCGGGGCCAGCCAGTCCTGCAGCCGCTCGTACACCGCCGGGTCGCTCAGCAGGCCGAGGTGGCCGATGCCCGCGCCGATCCATTGCCGGTCGTCGGCGAAGGCGAGCACGCGCCGCGGATCGCGGTGCCGGCCGAGGGCGCTGTCGACGGGCACCAGGCCGTCGCCGAGCCAGCCCGGGGCCGTGCCCCGGGCGGCCGGCGCCAGGCACGCCGCGATGGCGGCGCAGCGCACGTGCTCGGGCAGCGGCACCGGCTGGCGGTGGTCGCGGCGGTGCGAGAAGCGGTCGCGGCCGACCCAGTCCTCGTCGAGCAGATTGCCGTAGCGCAGGTCGGTGATGCCCGCGCTGCGCACCTTGCCCAGGCGCGAGAGCGGCTTCGAGTACGGCGTGGCGTCGAGCAGCAGGTCGATCCAGTGCCCGGCGCGCTCGAGCGGCGCGCCGTGGTGGGGGGTGCCGAGGAACACCATGTCCGACACCCGCGCGGGCCAGCGGTGGCCCGCATGGCGGGCGATGTGCAGCGCGCTGCGCAGCAGCAGCCCGCCCATGCTGTGGCCCAGCAGCGCGATGCGCGTCAGCGGGCGCGGCCAGCCGTCGACCAGGGCTTCGAGCTGCAGCGCCAGCGCGTGGCCGTTGATCGACACGTGCAGGCCGCTGTTGTAGAGCAGGTACAGCGGCGTGAAGCCGAAGTGGCGCGCGAGCGCGCGGCCGTGGTCGTGGCCGTCGCGCGTCCACTGACGGTCGTTCATGCACAGGCCGTGCACCAGCAGCAGCACCTCGCTGCCGGCGTGCGGCAGGGCGGCAGCGAGGCCGGCGGCGTCGCCGGGCAGCGCCTGCCCGTCGTGGCGCAGCGCCATCGGCGTGGCCAGCGGATTGCCGGTGGCCGCGAGGTAGTCGCCGAGCACGCCGTTGAGCGCGGCCACCAGCGCCTCGCGGCCCGGCAGCGCCCCGTCGCTGCTCAGCGAGGGCCCGAGCAGCCCCAGCAGCGCCTCGAGGCTGCCGCCCACCACGCGCGTGACGCCGCGGATGCTCTTGTAGACCAGCCCGGTCAGGCCGCGGGTGCGCCCGTCGGGCGGCGCGGCCGGCAGCCCCGGCACGCGCGCGATGCGCTCGTGCATCGCCTCCACCAGGTCGGCCAGGCCGGCCGTGGCGTCGGTCACCAGGCGCGCGGCGCCTTGCAGGTCGGAACGTCGCATCGCTGTCCTTGCCGCCCGCCCCGCCGCCGGTGCGGCGGTGGCGCGCTGCGGGTGTGAGGTGGCCACTGTAGGGCCGCCGCGGGTGGCCACCAGCCTTCCAGTTCGGACACCGCGCCGGCAGCGTGCTTGGCAGCCGCACCCCGACAACGCGCCCGTGAGTGTCGGCGGGGTGCGGATTTGTCCATGCGTGACGCGGACTTGCGCGCGCCCCCTGGGGGAAACCCGTGACCGGTGCCGGTGCGGCACGGCCCTTGTGACGGCTCCGGTACCACGCCCCGTTCCGGGGCTCGCAGGAGACCGCCGCGATGGAAAGCTTCTACGACGTCATGCGCCGCCAGGGCATCTCACGGCGCAGCTTGCTCAAGTACTGCTCGCTGACCGCGACGTCGCTCGGCCTGTCGCCGGCCGTCGTGCCGCAGATCGTGCACGCGATGGAGAACAAGCCGCGCACGCCGGTGCTGTGGATCGCCGGGCTGGAGTGCACCTGCTGCAGCGAGAGCTTCATCCGCAGCGCGCACCCGCTGGCCAAGGACGTGGTGCTGTCGATGCTCTCGCTGGACTACAACGAGGTCATCATGGCCGCCGCGGGCCACCAGGCCGAGGCGGCGATCGAGGAGGCGCGCAAGAAGCACAAGGGCAACTACATCCTGGCGGTGGAGGGCAACCCGCCGCTCAACGAGGACGGCATGTTCTGCGTCATCGGCGGGCGTTCCTTCCTCGAGCAGCTCAAGGAATGCGCCGCCGACGCCAAGGCCATCATCGCCTGGGGCGCCTGCGCCTCCTGGGGCTGCGTGCAGGCGGCCAAGCCCAACCCGACGCAGGCGGTGCCGATCCACAAGGTCATCACCGACAAGCCCATCATCAAGGTGCCCGGCTGCCCGCCGATCGCCGAGGTGATGACGGCGGTCGTCACCTACATGCTGACCTTCGAGCGCCTGCCCGAGCTCGACCGCATGGGTCGGCCGAAGATGTTCTACGGGCAACGCATCCACGACAAGTGCTACCGCCGCCCTCACTTTGACGCGGGCCAGTTCGTCGAGCAATGGGACGACGAGGCCGCGCGCCGCGGCTACTGCCTCTACAAGGTGGGCTGCAAGGGGCCGACGACCTACAACGCCTGCAGCACCACGCGCTGGAACGGCGGCGTGAGCTTCCCGATCGGCAGCGGCCACGGCTGCATCGGCTGCTCGGAAGAGGGCTTCTGGGACAAGGGATCGTTCTACGACCGCCTGACCAACATCAAGGCCTTCGGCATCGAGAAGAACGCCGACCAGGTGGGCGGCTACGCCGCCGGCACGATCGGCGCCGCGGTGGCCGCGCACGCGGCGGTGAGCGCGATCAAGCGCGCCACCTCGAAGTCCAACGAAGAAGCCTGAAGGAGCGCACGCCATGGCCGTCTATGAAACCCAGGGCTTCAAGCTCGACAACTCCGGCAAGCGCGTCGTCGTCGACCCGGTCACGCGCATCGAGGGCCACCTGCGGGTGGAGGTCAACCTCGACGACAAGAACACCATCCGCAACGCGGTGTCCACCGGCACGATGTGGCGCGGCCTGGAGGTCATCCTCAAGGGCCGCGACCCGCGCGACGCCTGGGCCTTCACCGAGCGCATCTGCGGCGTGTGCACCGGCACCCACGCGCTGACCTCGGTGCGCGCGGTGGAGGACGCGCTCGGGATCCAGATCCCGGACAACGCGAACATCATCCGCAACATCATGCAGCTGAACCTGTACGTGCACGACCACCTCGTGCACTTCTATCACCTGCATGCGCTGGACTGGGTCGACATCGTCTCGGCGCTCAAGGCCGACCCCAAGAAGACCAGCGAGCTGGCGCAGAGCATCAGCGCCTGGCCGCTGAGCTCGCCGGGCTACTTCCGCGACCTGCAGGCGCGCCTGAAGAAGTTCGTCGACAGCGGCCAGCTCGGCCCCTTTGCCAACGGCTACTGGGGCAACCCGGCCTACAAGCTGCCCGCCGAGGCCAACCTGATGGCCGTGGCGCACTACCTGGAGGCGCTCGACTTCCAGAAGGAGATCTGCAAGATCCACACGATCTTCGGCGGCAAGAACCCGCACCCGAACTGGCTGGTGGGCGGCGTGCCGTGCCCGATCAACGTCGACGACGTGGGCGCGGTGGGCGCGATCAACATGGAGCGGCTGAACCAGGTCAAGTTCATCGCCGAGCGTGCGCGCGAGTTCCACGAGCAGGTCTACATCCCCGACCTGCTGGCCATCGCCTCGTTCTACAAGGACTGGCTGCACGGCGCCGGCCTGTCGGGCAAGAGCATGCTCAGCTACGGCGACCTGCCGATGCGCGCCAACGACCACAGCCCCGCGAGCCTGATGTTCCCGCGCGGGGCCATCGTCGACGGCGACCTCTCCAGGATCCATGCGGTGGACCTCAAGGACCCGGAGCAGATCCAGGAGTTCGTGAGCCACAGCTGGTACAAGTACGCCGACGAGACCAAGGGCCTGCACCCCTTCGACGGCGTCACCGAGCCGAACTACGCGCTCGGCAAGGGCCACAAGGGCACGCGCACGAAGTGGGAGGCGCTCGACGAGAGCGCCAAGTACTCGTGGATCAAGGCGCCGCGCTGGCGCGGCCACGCGATGGAGGTCGGCCCGCTGTCGCGCATGGTGCTGGGCTACGTGCAGCCCAAGCAGTACCCCTGGATCAAGGAGACGATCGACGGCGTGCTCAAGAAGCTCGACGTGCCGGTGGCCGCGCTGTTCTCGACGCTGGGGCGCACCGCGGCACGCGGCATCGAGAGCCTGTACTGCTGCGACCTGCAGCTCGCGCAGATCAACCAGCTGATCGCCAACATCAAGGCCGGCAACACCGCCACCGCCAACGTCGACAAGTGGGAGCCGTCCACCTGGCCCAGGGAGTGCAAGGGTGCCGGCTTCACCGAGGCGCCGCGCGGCGCGCTCGGCCACTGGATCAAGATCCGCGACGGCAAGATCGACAACTACCAGTGCGTGGTGCCCACCACCTGGAACGGCAGCCCGCGCGACCACAAGGGGCAGATCGGCGCCTTCGAGGCCAGCCTGCTGAACACCCCGGTGGCCAAGGCCGACCAGCCGCTCGAGATCCTGCGCACGCTGCATTCCTTCGATCCCTGCATCGCGTGCTCGACCCATGTGATGAGCCCGCAGGGCGAGGAGTTGACGAGTGTCAAGGTGCGATGAGCGCCGCGTTCCACAGTCGCTGTCGCGCCGGGGCCGGCCGTTCAGCGCTCACCGACCCCCCGAGGAGCCGATCATGAAGCTGCGAATCCTTGTTCCCGCCGTGCTGGTGGCCGCCGCGGCGTCCGCCCTCGCGCACCCCGGGCACGACAC
>DASTJE010000118.1:0-2931 GCA_035716845.1 Burkholderiaceae bacterium | reverse complement strand
CAGGTGAGCCTCGTCGCCTTCGGCAATGGCATGGCGGCGCGACGCCTCGTACCAGCGCTGCGCCGCATCGTTGCAGCCGGCGAAGTGGAAGGCGTATCCGGCCACCAGCGCGGCACGTGCGCGTGCGCCGTGGTCCTGCGGTTCGGCCAGTTCGAGCGCCTCGCGGATCAGCGCCGCCATGCGCGCCATGTCGTCGTTGGCAAAGGCCATGTTGGCCAGCCACGCCGCCGTGAGCGCCTGCAGGCGACGCGCGCCGGGCACCTCGCGCGCATGCGAATAGGCCTGCTCGAGCGTGGGCTGGGCCTCGCGCCCGATCACGCTGTAGTAGTCGTGCAGCCCTTCGGCCAGGGTGATCCAGCCGCGCAGCAGGGGGTTGTGCGGCTGCCAGGCGAGCTGCGCCTGCAGTTCGTCGATCACGCCACGTGCGCGCTCGAGCTGGCCCTGGCGCGCCAGCAGCGCCGCACGTTCGGCGCGCAGGCACTGCGCCGCCAGCGGCGTGTCGGCCGCCTTGATCGCCGCGTCGAGCTTGGCCAGCAGGCGCGAGCGGATGGCAGCCATCGGCTCAGGCACCCAGGCGCGTCATGGCCTCGCGGTACTTCGCCGCGGTGCGCTCGATCACCTCGGCCGGCAAGGCGGGGGCCGGCGCCTTCTTGTTCCAGGGCCGGCCGTCGATGCGCACGCCCTCCAGCCAGTCGCGCACGAACTGCTTGTCGTAGCTGGGCGGGTTGTCGCCTTCGCGGTAGCTCTCCACCGGCCAGTAGCGCGAGGAGTCGGGCGTCAGGATCTCGTCCATCAGCGTCAGGGTGCCATCGGCGTCGAGCCCGAACTCGAACTTGGTGTCCGCAATGACGATGCCCTTGCCGAGCGCATAGGCCGCGGCCTCGCGGTAGAGCCGGATCGAGATGTCGCGCACGCGCTCGGCCAGGCCGCGGCCGATCAGCGCCGCGGCCTGCTCGAAGCTGATGTTCTCGTCGTGTGCGCCCGCCTCGGCCTTGGTGGCCGGGGTGAAGATCGGCTCGGGCAGCTTGGCAGCGTTCGCCAACCCCGCCGGCAGCGCCACACCGCACACCGATTGCGACTGCCGGTACTCCTTCCAGCCGCTGCCCGCGAGGTAGCCACGCACCACGGCCTCGATCGGCAGCGGCGCGAGACGCCTGACCAGCATCGAGCGACCACGCACCTGGGCGCGCTCGTCGGGCGCGACCACGCTCTCGGGGTCCGCGCCCGTCAGGTGGTTGGGCACCACGTGCTGCAAGCGCGCGAACCAGAACAGCGCCATGCGCGTGAGCAGTTCGCCCTTGCCCGGGATCGGCTCGCCCATCACGACGTCGAAGGCCGAGAGGCGGTCGCTGGCGACCATCAGGATGCGGTCGGTGCCGACGGCATAGTTGTCGCGCACCTTGCCGCGCGCCAGCAAGGGCAAGGAATGGAGGTTCGATTGCAGCAGGGCGGGCATGGCTCAATTCTAAGGACCGCCCCGCGGCCCGCGCAGGCTCAGACCACGTGCTGCGCCAGCGCACCGCTGGCATAGCGGCGGGCCACCTCGTCGAGAGGCTGCGGCTTGATCTTGCCGGCCTGGCCCTCGCAGCCGAACTCCAGGTAGCGCGCCTTGCACACGGCCTTGGCGGCCTCGCGCGCGGGCTTGAGCCACTCGCGGGCGTCGAACTTGTCGGGGTTCTCGGCCAGGAACTTGCGCACCGCACCGGTCATCGCCAGTCGGATGTCGGTGTCGATGTTGATCTTGCGCACGCCGTGCTTGATGGCCTCCTGGATCTCCTCGATCGGCACGCCGTAGGTCTCCTTCATCCTGCCGCCGTGCTGGTTGATAACGGCAAGCAGCTCCTGCGGCACGCTCGAGCTGCCGTGCATCACGAGGTGGGTGTTGGGGATGCGCGCGTGGATCTCCTTGACGCGGCTGATGGCCAGGATGTCGCCGGTGGGCTTGCGGGTGAACTTGTAGGCGCCGTGGCTGGTGCCGATGGCGATCGCCAGCGCGTCGAGCTGCGTGGCCTTGACGAACTGCGCGGCTTCCTCGGGATCGGTCAGCAGCGCGGAATGGTCGAGCTTGCCGACCGCGCCGATGCCGTCCTCCTCGCCGGCCTCGCCGGTCTCGAGGCTGCCCAGGCAGCCCAGTTCGCCTTCCACGGTGACGCCCACCTTGTGCGCCATCTCGACCACCCTGCGCGTGACGTCGACGTTGTAGTCGAAACTCGCCGGCGTCTTGCCGTCCTCCTTCAGCGAGCCGTCCATCATCACCGAGCCGAAGCCCAGCTTGATGGCGCCCTCGCACACCGCGGGGCTGGTGCCGTGGTCCTGGTGCATCACCAGCGGGATGTGGGGATAGGCCTCGGTGGCCGCCTGGATCAGGTGCTTGATGAAGCTCTCGCCGGCGTACTTGCGCGCCCCGGCGCTGGCCTGCAGGATCACCGGCGCGCCGACCTCGTCGGCCGCGGCCATCACGGCCTGCACCTGCTCGAGGTTGTTGACGTTGAAGGCGGGAATGCCGTAGCCATGCTCGGCGGCATGGTCGAGCAGCTGGCGCATCGAAACGAGGGGCATGGCGGACTCCGGGAGTTGCGAACGGGTGACTGACCCGGAGTTTAGGCCGCGAGCGCCAAAGCCATGCGCGCGCCGGCGCTCGGGCGAACGTCAGTTCACCCGGCAGACCTTGAGCATGTTCGTGCCGCCGGGGTAGCCCATCGGCTCGCCGCAGGTGATGGCGTAGGTGTCGCCGGGCCGCAGCACGCCGCGTTCCACCAGGATCTGCTCGGCCTCCAGCAGCGCCGCGTCGCGGTCGTCGTGGTTGGTCATCAGGATCGGGCGCACGTTGCGGTACAGCGCCATGCGGCGCAGCGTCGCAGGCTGCGTGGTGAGGCCGAAGATCGGCGTGTGGCTGCGGTAGCGGCTCATCCACAGCGCGGTCGAGCCGCT
>DASTJE010000117.1:0-35557 GCA_035716845.1 Burkholderiaceae bacterium | reverse complement strand
TCCCGCACGCGGCATGGCTGGATCAGGCTTGCGCCCATTGTCCAAAATTCCCCACTGCTGCCTCCCGTAGGAGTCTGGGCCGTGTCTCAGTCCCAGTGTGGCTGGTCGTCCTCTCAGACCAGCTACAGATCGTAGGCTTGGTAGGCCTTTACCCCACCAACTACCTAATCTGACATCGGCCGCTCCAATAGCGCGAGGCCTTGCGGTCCCCCGCTTTCACCCGTAGGTCGTATGCGGTATTAATCCGGCTTTCGCCGGGCTATCCCCCACTACTGGGCACGTTCCGATGCATTACTCACCCGTTCGCCACTCGTCGCCAGGTTGCCCCGCGTTACCGTTCGACTTGCATGTGTAAGGCATGCCGCCAGCGTTCAATCTGAGCCAGGATCAAACTCTTCAGTTCGATCTTGAAGTTTTGCTCAAAACGGAATTGAAGTGAACTTCACTTCTTCATCCGTGAGCGTTTGAGAGTCTTGCGACTCTTGGCATTCGCCTTCAAACGCCCACGCTTATCGGCTGTTTGTTGTTAAAGAACTTGCGCTCGCTGCGCCGCTGACTTTCGTTCAGCTAAGAGATGGGATTCTGGCATCTTTTTTTTATCCCTGTCAAGCGCTTGGCTTTTCTCTTCTCCACCGGGCACTGCAGTCTTGGGCAGGTTGATGACCAAGCCCGCGCTCAGCGGAGCCTGAGAGTATAGCCCCAATTGCCGTGCTCGCCTACACAGCGAGTGATGCAAGCTAAGCGACTGCGCTGCGCGAACTCACGCTCTGCGAAAACACCCGGTGCGGGTCGCTTGCCGTCAAGACGGCCGGCAACGCTGCGGCCACACGTGCGGCGTCCGTGCGCAAGACAGCCTGCTTCACTGCCGCAACCTGACGCGGATGCATTGAAAAGCTGCGCAACCCCATTCCCAAGAGGAGCTCGGTGAACGATGGATCGCCGGCCATCTCACCGCACACACTCACGTTCTTGCCATAGGCGCGAGCCTTCGCGATCGTCGCCGCGACCAATGCGAGAACCGCGGGATGCCACGGGTCGTAAAGATGCGCCACTTGCTCATCGGCACGGTCGATGGCCAGTGTGTACTGGATCAGATCGTTTGTGCCGATCGAGACGAAGTCGAAGTGCTGAAGCAACAAGTCGAGCATCAACGCCGCCGCGGGCACTTCGATCATCGCGCCTACTTCGACATTCGTGTACGCCCGCCCCGCGTCGCGCAGTTGCTGCCGCGCGCGCTCGATCGCTTCAAGGGCGCCGCGCACCTCGCTCAGGTGCGCCACCATGGGAATGAGGATTCGAACTTTGCCGTACGCACTGGCGCGCAGGATGGCGCGCAATTGTGCGCGGAACATGCCCGGCTCGGACAGGCTCCAGCGGATGGCACGCAACCCCAGCGCGGGATTGAGCGAGTGTTCGTGCCTCAACTCGTGCACGCTCATGCGCTCGAGAGGCTTGTCGGCACCGACGTCCACCGTGCGGATCGTGATCGGCAGCCCCTTGACGGCTTCCACGGCGGAACGATAGGCCTCGAACTGTTCGTCCTCGGTCGGCAGGTCGCTGCCACGATTCATGAACAGGAATTCGGTGCGGAAAAGGCCCACGCCAACGGCCCCCGCATCGAGCACCGACGCCGCATCCTCCGGCATCTCGATGTTCGCGAGCAATTCGACTGGCTCGCCGTCGAGCGTGACAGCCGGCGTGTCCCGTAACCGGTGCAGCCTTTCGCGCTCGAGCTCGATCTGGCGCTGCCTGAACCGGTACTCCTCCAGCACGATTGGCGGTGGGTCGACAATCACCACACCGGCGTCGCCATCGATGATGATCCAGTCGTCACTGCGTATCAGGCGGCTCGCCTCACGCGCGCCGACTACCGCGGGTACGTCCATGCTGCGTGCCACGATCGCGGTGTGAGATGTCTTGCCGCCAACGTCGGTGACGAAGCCCCCGAACACGCCACGCTTGAACTGCAACATGTCGGCCGGCGAGATGTCGCTGGCCACGAGAACGAGGGGTTCCTCGCCGCCGAAATCGGCCGGCGAAGCCCTCGCGGGCGCCTGGACACCGCCACGTGCGCGCACCAGCGCCGCAAGAATCCTTTCGCATACCTGCTCCAGATCCGCCTTGCGCTCGCGCAGGTAGTCGTCTTCCATCTCGTCGAACTCGCGCGCAAGCACTTCGAGCTGGGCCGACAACGCCCACTCTGCGTTGTAGTGCCGCTCGCGTATCCAATGCCCCGCGGCCTCCGCAAGCGTCGGATCGCGCACCAGCATCAGGTGAACGTCGATCAGCGCCGGCAGTTCGTGCGGCGCGTCCTCGGGGATGTCGGCCCGAACCGCCTCGAGCTCGGCCGCGACCGAATCGCGCGCCGCGAGGAGCCGGGCCACCTCGTCATCGGCCTGGTCGCTGCCGATGAAGTAGTGCGCGACGTCCACCCTCCCCGACGCCACTATCACGGCGCGGCCGATCGCCACGCCACGCGCGACGGCCAGCCCGAAAATTTGCAGCGTCATTCGCCCTCGCCGAAACGCTCGTTGATCAGCGCCACGATCGCCTCGAGCGCCTGCTGCGCGTCCGGCCCCTCGGTCTCCACTTCGACCTCGCTGCCCAGCCCGGCGGCCAGCATCATCACCCCCATGATGCTCTTGGCATTGATGCGCCGGCCGTTACGGCTCATGTGCACGTCGCAGGGAAATGCGCCAGCCAACTTGGTCAGCTTCGCGGAGGCGCGCGCATGGAGGCCGAGCTTATTGCTGATCGTGACGGAGGCTTTGGGCATCGGCTTCGGGCGCGGAACGCGCCTGGTGTTGGGGAGGCGTCGGCGAGGCCTGCATCACTCCCTGCGTGGCGCCGGCCATGGCGCGGGCCACGAGCGTGTCGACAGGCTCGTCCGCGTAGCAAAGCGCCCGCCACAGCATCGGAACGTTGACGCCGGCCACCACCCGAACGTGTTGCCCCTCGGCGACGCGCTGCACGGCATTGCAGGGCGTTGCGCCGAACACATCGGTCAACACCAGCACGTCGCCGTCGCCCAAACGCGCGAGACGCTCGCGCGCTGCGTCCTGTACCGACTCGGGTGACATGTCAGGGGTGACGTCAAGTGCCTCGAGCCGCGACGCGCAGTCCGGAAAGGTGTGACGCGCGACTTCCCGCAAGGCCGAGGCAAGCGGTTCGTGAGCGACGATCAGCAGGCGTGTCATTCAGCGGTGCCCAGTTGGAACGATTATCGCGGTCCTCTGCGCAGGAGGAACCATCCATAGGATGCTGCGCTGGCGACGGCGAAAGCCGCGAATGCCAAACGGAAGGCCTCCGCCCTAGGCCGTCCTGCCGCCACCAGCGCGTCAATCGTCAGTCCTATGCCCCATTGCATGAAGAAGACGCCGCCGAAAATCACCAAGTTATAGGCGGACAACGCCCTGCCTGCCACCGCCGTCGGGAACGCATGTCCCACGGCGGGCTGCGCGAGGGAGACGGCGGTGCAGGACACGCACCAGGCGGCCCACCACCATGCGTCTGCGCTAGCGCCCTTGAGCACCGCGCCTGCCAGCAGCGCCAGAGAGACCGGGACGCTCCAGGTGATCAGGCGATTGGCGTCCCATCCTCTTCGCGCCAAGCGCGGGATGACCGCGCCCCAGCCGAAGAACGCCACCAGCATCGACGCGTTGATGACGAACAAGCCCCCGGCGGCTTGCGCAGGCGTCCACCCTGACACCGTCGTCAACCACGGCCCTGCCCAGAGCGATTGCACCGCCAGCAGACCGCCGTAGACGCAGAACCCGAGCGGCAGCATGCGAAGGAAGTACGGCTGGCGGAAGATCTCTCGGTAGCCACCGGTGACTGCGGGCGCACATGACACCGGCGGATCCGCCGGGACGCGCCAGGCGATCACCAGCATGGCCAACAGCAGCGCCACGGCAACGCACCAGAACAGCCCCCTCCATCCAAGCAGCGGCAACAGCCATTGCACCGGCAGCGTCGATGCCAGCATGCCCAGCGAACCGGTCATCAGCATCCAGGAGTTTGCCCTGAGCTGCAGATCCGGCTCGAAACGCTGCCGGTAGGCGGTCATCGGCGCCATCAGGCAGGCGGCCACGCCCACGCCGATCAGCGCCCGCGTTGCCAACAGCGCGCCGAAACTCTGTGCCAGTGCAAAGCCCACGCAGGCAAGCGCCGCCACGCTGAGCAAGCCCAGCAGCACGCGCCGCGGGCCGAGGCGATCCAACTGACGCCCTAGCGGCAATTGCGTCAGCGAGAAGCCGAGGAAGTAGGCCCCTGCGAGCAGTCCCAGGTCGCCCGCCGACAGACCCAGCTCCGCGCTGAAGGTCGGCGCCAGCGTGGCCGTGACCGCCCGCAGCAATGCGGAGAAGAAGTAGGCCAGTGCAAAGGCCAGGAACATGGACACCGCGTCGCGGCGCGTCAGCCGCCAACCGTGATGCACCTCGATCGCCCCCGTCCTCATGGCCGCACCCGTAACGACCCCAGGAAGGTGTCGAGCGCAGCCGGGTCCAGTTGCGCGCCCAGTGCCGTGGCCTGGTACACGCGCGTGCCGTACGCGAACACCACGACCGACTCGCGCGCCGGGCGGCCGTCCGGCAAGTGTCCGTCGAGTTCGAGCCGCACCGCCAGCGGAATGGGCGTCATGCCTTCGACACGGGCCGGCGCGCTCGAACGCGGCAAGCCGCCGCCGAGATTGGCGCGCGCCGAGCGCGCCAGCGCGTCCAGCACCGCGCCGACGCGCGCGGGGTCTCCGATGTCGGCATGGCTCAGGGCATAGGTCACACCGTCCGCACTGCAGGCGTAGAGCGACATCTCGACCGCCGCGCCCGCGAGCGTGACCTGCCGCGCATGGATTGCGGGCTTGCAGGGCAACTGCACCTGCACGTTGGCGCCCGGCGGCCGCACCTCGCGCCAATCGAGCGCCGGCGCGCACGCCAGCAACGTCCCAGCGAACAGGGCGATCCCTCGCGAATGCATCGACCCATTATCTGCAGCGTCGCCACCCACACCGCTTAGGATCGACGGCATGACCCCACAGACTGCCCTTCGCCCTGGCGCCCTGACGGGCGTGCGCGTCCTCGACCTCTCGCGCGTACTGGCCGGTCCGTGGTGCACGCAGACGTTGGCCGACCTCGGCGCCGACGTGGTCAAGGTCGAACGCCCGACTCGCGACGGCCACCCGGGGGGCGACGACACGCGCGGCTGGGGTCCGCCCTTCCTCAAGGACCGCGACGGCCGCGACACCGCGGAAGCGGCGTACTACCTGGGGTGCAACCGCAACAAGCGCTCGATCACCGTCGACCTCGCCTGTGCCGAAGGTCAAGCCTTGATCCGTCGACTGGCGTGCGAATGCGATGTGCTGGTCGAGAACTTCAAGGTCGGCGACATGGCGCGCTATGGGCTGGACGCCCGCCGTCTGCTGGCCGAAAACCCCCGCCTCGTGTATTGCTCGATCACCGGATTCGGCCAGACCGGCCCCTACCGCGACCGTGCCGGCTACGACTACGCCATCCAGGGCCTGGGCGGCCTGATGAGCGTGACCGGCGAGCGCGACGATCTGCCGGGCGGCGGTCCGCAGAAGGTGGGGGTGGCCGTGGCCGACCTGTTCACCGGCCTGTACGCCACGGTGGCCATCCTGGCCGCGCTCCGACATCGCGATGCCACGGGCCAAGGTCAGCACGTCGACATGGCCCTGCTCGACACGCAGGTCGCGATGCTGGCCAATCTGGGCGCCAACTACCTCGTGACCGGGGTGCCGCCGCGGCGCGCCGGCAATGCGCACCAGAACATCGTGCCCTACCAGGTGTTCGAGGCGGGCGACGGCCACCTGATCCTCGCCGTCGGCAACGACGGGCAGTTCGCCCGCTTCTGCGAGGTCGCCGGCGTCCCGGCCCTGGCCGACGACCCTCGTTTCGCGCGCAACGCCGACCGCGTGCGCCACCGCGACACCCTGGTGCCCATGCTGGCCGACGTCCTGCGACAGCGCCCCAAGCAGCAGTGGCTCGACGCGCTCGAAGCCGCCAAGGTGCCCTGCGGCGCCATCAACAACCTGGCCGAGGTGTTCGCCGACCCGCATGTGCAGGCGCGCGGCATGACCGCGCCCGTGCCCCATCCGCTCGCGGACGGGTTGCGGCTGGTGGCCAGCCCGATGAAGCTCTCGGCCACGCCGCCCACGCTGCGGCGCGCGCCACCGCTGCTGGGCGAACACACCGATGAGGTGCTGGCCGAATTCGGCATCGACGCGGCCGAGCGCGAGCGCCTGCGCGCAGCCGGCGCGGTCTGAGCGCGCGTCAGCCGCCGAAGACCTTCTTCAGGATCGCGCTGCCCGTGGCCACCGGGTCGCGCCGGATCTTCTTCTCTTCCTCGCCGATCATGAAGTACAGGCCGTCCAGCGCGCGGCCGGTGACGTAGCCATCCAGGTCGGCCTCGTCCTGCTTGAGCAGGCCCAGGTTCGCGGCCTTGCCCGCGACGGCGTCGACCTTGCGGGCCAGCGAGACGCGCTCGGTGGCCCGCGCCACGATAGGCCGGAACTTCTGCCCCAGCGGCTCGCGCGTCTTGCGCGTAAAGAACTCGGTCACCGAGGTGTCCCCACCGCGCACGATCTTGAGCGCATCCTCCACCGACATCGACTTCGCCGCGGATACCAGCAAGGCCTTGGCCTCGGGCACGGCCGCCTCGGCCGCCCGGTTCATCGCCGTCACGAGTTCGTCGACGCGGCGGCCCTGGCCGGTGGCTTTCAACAGCTTCGCGGCGTCCTTCAGGAATCCGGGCAACTCGATGCGCACCCGCGGGTCGCCGAGGAAGCCATCAGGCCGTCCCAGCAGCGCCACCGCAGCACTCGCGCCTCGTTCGAGCGCGGTGCGCACGCCCATGGCGGCATCGCCCTCGGACAGCAGCCCCGCACGGGCGGGCGCGCCGAAACCCAGCACCGGCAAGGTGGCGGCCCCTTTCATAAACTGCCTGCGTCGCATGATTCACTCCCGATGAAAGTACGCTGGACGCTCGCTGCGCTTGCCCTCGTGCTCCTGGGCGCCGCGGCCACTTGGGCCACCCTGGCGCGGCGCGTGCCCGCCCCCGAAGTGTCGTACACCCTGCTCGACGGTCAACGGGGTTCCCTCTCGGCCTTGCGTGGCCACGTGGTGCTGGTCAACTTCTGGTCCACGAGCTGCGCTGTCTGCGTCGCCGAGATGCCGCAGGTGGTGGCCCTGCATGCACGCCACCGCGCCGCCGGCCTCGCGACGCTGGCCGTGGCGATGCCCTACGACCCGCCGGCCCTGGTGGCTCGCTATGCCCAGGCGCAGCGCCTGCCCTTCGGCGTCGTGATCGACCTCGACGGCGCCGTGCTCCGCGGCTTCGGCGACGTGCCAGGCACGCCGGCCTTCATCGTGCTCGACAAACGCGGACGCATCGCGCAACGCGTCCTCGGGGCACCGGACTTTGCCGCGCTCGACGCGCTGATCCGCCGCCTGCAGGCCGAAGTTTGAGCGGCGCGCTCAGGCGCCCGCGGTCACGCCCGCGGCATGCGCCTGCCGGTCGGCGTGGTAGCTGGAGCGCACCAGCGCGCCGACCGCGGCATGGCTGAACCCCATCGCGGCGGCCTCGTTTTCGAACCGCTTGAACGTGTCCGGATGCACGTAGCGCCGCACCGGCAGGTGATGGCCGCTGGGCGCGAGGTACTGGCCGATGGTCAGCATGTCGATGTCGTGCGTGCGCATGTCGCGCATCACCTGCAGGATCTCGTCGTCCGTCTCGCCGAGGCCGACCATCAGGCCGCTCTTGGTGGGGACGTGCGGGAACAGCGCCTTGAACTTCTTCAGCAGGTTGAGGCTGAACGCGTAGTCGCTGCCCGGGCGGGCTTCCCTGTACAGGCGCGGGACCGTCTCGAGGTTGTGGTTCATGACGTCCGGCGGCGCGGCCTTCAGGATCTCCAGCGCGCGGTCGTCGCGGCCGCGGAAGTCGGGCACCAGCACCTCGATCGTCGTGCCCGGCGACAGCTCGCGCGTCCTGCGGATGCACTCGACGAAGTGACCCGCCCCGCCATCGCGCAGGTCGTCGCGGTCGACGCTGGTGATCACCACGTACTTGAGTTGGAGCGCGGCGATCGTCTTGGCCAGGTTGAGCGGCTCGTCCACATCGAGCGGATCCGGGCGCCCGTGTCCGACGTCGCAGAACGGGCAGCGCCGCGTGCACTTGTCGCCCATGATCATGAAGGTCGCCGTGCCGTGACCGAAGCACTCGCCGATGTTGGGGCAAGAGGCCTCCTCGCACACCGTGTTGAGACGGTGCTCGCGCAGGATGGACTTGATCTCGTAGAAGCGCGAGTTCGGCGTCGCTGCCTTGACGCGGATCCAGTCCGGCTTCTTCAGGGTCTGCGCCGGCACGACCTTGATCGGGATGCGCGCGGTCTTGGCCTCGGCCTTCTGCTTGGCCGTCGGGTCGTAGGGAGCGTTCATGGGCTGAGCTGGCTCACCAGGCGGGCGGCCAGCCGGTCGGCGGCTTCACCCCAGGTGGTGGAAACCCCGAGTCTAGCGAGGTCCACCGTCTGCAAGCCCGCATAGCCGCAGGGGTCGATGCGGGTGAAGGGTTCCAGGTCCATTGCCACGTTGAGCGCCACGCCGTGGTACGCGCAGTGGCGGCTCACCTTGATGCCCAGTGCGGCGATCTTGCCCAGCCCGCGGAACGGGTCGCGCGGGTCGGCCGGCCCGGCGAGCACGGCGTGCCCGAACGGGTCGTCGAGCCGGACGTAGATGCCCGGCGCGCCGCCCACGCGGTGCCCGGTGACGCCGTAGGCCTCCAGCACCCGCAGCACGGCCGTCTCGAGGCGGAACACGTACTCCTTGACGTAGATGCCCAGGCGCCGCAGGTCGACCAGCGGGTAGGCGACCACCTGTCCCGGCCCGTGGTACGTGACCTGTCCGCCGCGATTGCTCTGCACCACGGGGATGGCGCCGGCGCCGTGCACGTGCTCGGGACGGCCGGCGATGCCCTGCGTGAACACGGGGTCGTGCTCGACGATCCACAGCTCGTCGGGCGTGGCCTCGCCGCGCGCCTCGGTGAAGGCGCGCATCGCCTCGGCCATGGCGGCCCAGTCGCGACGGCCCAGCAGCTTGACGTGCATGCGGGAAGTCTCGCACGGGCCCGCAAGGTCAAGCCGTTGCAGGTATCGTGCGTTGATCGCCTGGAGGTGCCCGATGCCCGGCTTGCGGGGCTTGCTGATCGCCTGGACGGCCGTCGCCATGGCCATGTCCGCATACGCCGCGCCGATCGACGATGCGGTCGCGGCCTACCAGCGCGGCGACCGCGCCGCGGCGCGCGTGGCCTTCGAGCGGCTGGCCGCGCAAGGCGTCCCGGCGGCGGCGTACAACCTGGCGGTGATGCACCTGCGCCGCGAGTTGCCCCATGCCAGCGACCGCGAGGCCCTGCGCTGGATGACGCGCGCGGCCGAGGCCGGATTCGTCACGGCGATGGTGGCCCTGGCCGAACTGCACGAGCAGGGCCGCGCCGGGCTGGGCGTCGATCTCGCCACCTCGGTGCTGTGGTACCGCCGTGCTGCCGAGGCCGGCAGCGTGCAGGCGCAGTTGGCCGTCGGCACCGCCCATTACCTCGGGCGCGGTGCGGCGCGCGACGCCGCCGCGGCCGCGCGCTGGTTCCGCCTCGCCGCCCAAGGCGGCGACGCCGCGGCGATGTACCTGTTCGCGTCGATGGCCGAGCACGGCGAGGGCGTGCCCAGGGACCTGCACGAGGCGCGCTACTGGTACGCGGCGGCGGCGCGCAACGGCGAAGTGGGCGCTGCGGAGAAGGCCAGGGAGCTCGACGCCCGGCTGGCCCAGCCCGCGAGCTGATCAGAGCACGACCTTGACCATCGGGTGGGTCGACAGCGTGCGGTAGAGCTCGTCGAGCTGCTCGCGGCTGGTGGCCGTGATCGTGATCGTCAGCCCCAGGTAGTTGCCGCCGCGGCTGGGGCGCGATTCGACGGTCGCCGGATCGAACGTGGGGTCGAACTGCAGCGCCACGGCGACGACGGCCTCGGTGAAGCCTTCCACGTGTGCCCCCATCACCTTGATCGGGAAGGCGCTCGGGTACTGGATCAGGCTGCGCTCGGGCGGGATGTCCACGCGCTGGTCCACGCTCAGATCGACATTGCGCGCTTGGCGCGCTGGTAGGCCTCGTACAGCCGCGCGTACACCGGCCCGGGCTTGCCGCGCAGGGCGCCGTGCCCGACCAGTTCGCCATCGATGCGTGTCACCGGCAGCACTTCCTTGGTGGCCGACGACAGCAGGACTTCGTCGGCACTGCGCAGCTCGGCCTCGCTGATGGGCTTGAGGTTGTAGGCGATGCCCTCCTCCTCGCACAGCTCGCGCAGCAGCTCGACACGGATACCCTCCAGCACCTGCTCGCTCTTGGGCGGCCCGAGCAGCGCACCGTCCTTGACGATCCAGACGTTGCTCGCCGAGGCTTCGGTCAGCCAGGGGCCGCCGTGGGGCCCCTCGCGGAACATGATCGTCTCGACCGCGCCCTGGTCGGCCGACAGCTGGCGCGCCATCACGTTGCCCAGCAGCGAGATGCTCTTGATGTCGCCGCGCTCCCAGCGGAAGTCCCGCGCCGTGGTGCAAGCCACGCCGTGGTGCCGCTGCTCGGCGGTGGCCGGCTTGAGCGGGTTGCTCATCATGAAGACCGTCGGAGCGAGGCCCTCGGGCATCACGTGGTCGCGCGGCGCGACGCCGCGCGTGACCTGGAGGTAGACGACCTGATCCTGCGCGCCTTCCGCCTCGGCCAGTGCGCCGACCAGGTGCCGGCAACGCGCCAGCCAGTCCGCCCGCGAACCCGGGTTGGGGATGCGCACCTTCGACAGCGACCTCGTCATGCGCTCCAGGTGCTCGTCGAAGCGGAACAGCCGCAGCGCGTAGACGGGCACCACCTCGTAGATCCCGTCGCCGAAGACGAAGCCGCGGTCGAGCACGCTGACCTGGGCCCTCGAGAGGGGCAGGTAGTTCCCGTTGAGGAAGCACAGGCGGTCGCTCATGTCGGATCTCCGGGGCGCTGCGGGCATTGTGGCACCCGGTTGCGGCGCGTCACTTGATCCAGAGCCGGATCGCGTCCCAGGCGCGGCCGAGCAGGCCGGCCTGCTCGACGGCCTCCTGCACGACCAGCGGCACCTCGGCCACCGGCGCGCCCGCCGCCGTGGTCACCTTGAGCGTGCCCACGCGCTGACCGCGCGCGAGCGGCGCCACCAGCGGGTCCGTGCGCACGACCTGCGTCCTGAGCTTGTCGCCTTCGCCGCGCGGCACGGCCACCACCACGGCGCCCTCGGCACCGAGCTTGGCCTCGCGCGCCGTGCCTTTCCAGACCTCGGGCGTGACGATGGGTTTGCCGGCCTCGAACAGGCGCACCGGGTCGAAGGCTGTGAAGCCCCAGTTGAGCAGCTTCTGGCTCTCGCTGGCGCGCGCCTCGCGCGAGGCGGTGCCCAGCACCACGCTCAGCAGGCGACGCTTCTGGCCCGCGCCGAGGTTGGGGTACTCGCGCGCTGCGCTGGTCACGAGGCAGTAGCCGGCCGCGTCGGTGTAGCCGGTCTTCATGCCGTCGACCGTCGGGTCGCGGCGCAGCAGCAGGTTGCGGTTGTCCTGGCGGATCTTGTTGTAGGTGTACTCGCGGATCGAGTAGTAGCGGTAGAACTGGGGAAAGTCGCGCACGATGTGAGCGGCGATCGTCGCCACGTCGCGTGCGCTGGCCTTGTGGCCCGGTTCGGAGAGGCCGGTGACGTTCTTGAAGCTGGTGTTCTTCAGGCCCCAGGCCTGGGCCTGCCGGTTCATCATCGCGACGAAGGTCTCGACGCTGCCGCCCACCGCCTCGGCCAGGGCCACCGAGGCGTCGTTGCCCGACACCACGATCATGCCGTGCAGCAGTTCGTCCACTGTGGGGCGCATCGTGGTGTCGATGAACATCAGCGACGGGTCGCCCTTGCGCTCGTCCCAGGCGCGCTGGCTGACGGCCACCGGCTGATCGAGCGCCAGCTTCCTGTCGCGCAGCGCCCCGAACACGAGGTAGGCCGTCATCAGCTTGGTCAGCGAGGCGGGGTCGGTGGGCGTGTCGGCGTCGCGCTCGGCCAGCGTCTGGCCGGTGGTCACGTCGAGCAGGACGTATTGCCGCGCCGCGATTTCCGGCGGCTGCAGGGCCTGGGCCCAGGAGGTCGTAACGGCGAACAGCGCGGCGAGCGCCAGGGTGAACAGTCGGGTCATCGGGAAGGCAGCGGAGTGGAGATCAGGGCGTCGCGGCGCAAAGGTGGTGCACCACCAGCGACTTGAGCAGGGGCAGGAGCCCATGGAAGAAATGCCCGGCGCCGGGCACCACCACGACCGGCAATGTTTGCGGCCGCGCCCAGTCGAGCGTGTCCGCCAGCGGCACGACCTCGTCGGACTCGCCATGGATCACCAGGGTTCCCGGCGGCACGGGCGCAACGGTGAAGTTCTGTGTCGCCGGGCCGACGAGCACCAGTTGGCGCGGTACATGCACGCGTGCGGCGTGCGACGCCACGTAGGCGCCGAACGAGAAGCCGGCCAGCGCCAGCGGCTCGTGGGCGTCGGCGCGCAGCGCCGCGATCACGGCGAGCGCGTCGTCGATCTCGCCACGCCCCTCGTCCCAGGTGCCCGCCGAACCCCCGACGCCTCGGAAGTTGAAGCGGGCGCTGCGCCAGCCTGTCTGCACGAAGGCGCGCGCCAGCGTGGCGACGACCTTGTTGTCGAGCGTGCCGCCGTGCAGCGGGTGCGGGTGGCAGACCACCGCCAAGCCCTTGGACGGCCCGTGCGACGGGGTGTCGAGTGCGCAGACGAGATCGCCGGCCGGGCCGACGACGACGCGCCTTTCGGTGCGCAGGTTCAACGCGTCAATGCCCGACGTCGGGCGACAGCAGCAGGCGCTCGACCACCTTGCCGCCCATCAGGTGCGAGTCGACGATCTCGTCGATGTCGGACGGGTCGACGAAGGTGTACCAGACCCCCTCCGGGTAGACCACCGCCACCGGCCCGCCTGCGCAGCGGTCCAGGCAGCCCGCCTTGTTGACGCGCACGGCGCCCTTGCCGTTGAGGCCCGCGGCCTTCACGCGCTGCTTGCAACGGTCGAAGCCGGCCTGCGCAGCATGCTGCGCACAGCACGCCTCGCCGTTGTCGCGCTGGTTGAGGCAGAAGAAGATGTGCCTGCGGTAGTAACTCTCGCTCATCGGGCGATTGTAGGGAGCGCCCAGGGCCGCCTCTCGACGCGACGGCGGTGCCCGCGTGACGAGGCCCTAATCGCCGCCGCGCCGCGTCACGCGCACCAGCAGCCACGCCATGGCTGCATAGGGCCACAGCCAGCCCACCCACTTGGCCAGGCCATGGAAGCGGATGAAGCGCCCCTGCTCCCAGCCTTGCAGGTTGGCGGCGTAATAGGGGTCGCTCGGCGCCTGGGCGACCAGCACGCACAGGGCCGCCAGCGCCAGCAGCCCGAGCGCGGCCGCCAGACGCGGCGACGCTGCAGACAGCGCGAGGGCCATGGCGGCGGCCACCGCCATCGCGGGCCCGGTACCCGGTGTCCACCAGGTCAATGCGTGCTGAGGCCCGAAGTTCAGGCCGGTGGACAGCGTCATCACCGACACGGCCAAGGCCAGCGCCCCCGCCAGCATCAGCCCCCGGTGCCAGCCGGGACGCGAAGTCGCGTAGGCCACCAGCACCGGCGCCAGCAGGCCGAGCCCGACGATCAGCGCTTCGCGCAGCCGCGTGAGCGGCACCTGCACTGTCTGCGCACTGCCCAGCCACGCTGCGGCTTCGGCTTCCCAGGGGGTGTCCGCCAGCAGCGCCTCCGCCGCATCCCCGAGCGCGCCCCACACGCCGCCCAGGCCCAGCGGCACCGGCGCCGGGAACAGCAGGGCCAGCGGCCACAACAGCACCAGGCCCAGCGCGAGCGCGCTCTCGCGTGCGAACCAGCGCCTGCGCAACGCGTTCCAGGCGTCGACCCAGCCCAGGGCGAACAAGCCCGCCGCGACCACCGCCCCCAGCGCCGCACCCGCGACGTTGAATGCACAGTCCTTGAGCGAGGGCACGCGCTGGGGAACGAAGGTCTGGGCCACCTCCACGCCGTACGAGAGCAGGGCAGGCACCACGATGGCCACCGCCATGGCACGCCGGCGCGCGCCCCCGCCGCGCACCACGGCGCCGTACACCAGCGCGCCAAGCGGCACGTAGCCGGCCAGGTTGGCCCATTCGTCGAAGCGGTCGCGCCAACGCGGCCAGGGCAGGCTCAGTGCATCGCTCCACTGCAGCCCGGGCGGCCAGCGCCACCCCGCGAAGGGGTAGAGGCTGGCGTAGACCACCAGCGCCACGAAGGCGAGCGCCAGGGGCAGCGCGGTGCTGCGGTGCCGCATCAGAACGGCTTCACCACGACCAGCACGACCACGCCCGTGAACAGCAGCACCGCCACCTCGTTGAAGACGCGGAACCAGCGATGACCGCGCCGCTCGAGGCCAGCCTCGAAGCGGCGCAGCAGCTGCCGGCAGACATGGTGGTAGCCGATCACCACCGCGACGAGTGCAAGCTTGGCGTGCATCCAGCCGTTGCCACGGCCCCACCCGACCCCGTAACCCAGCCACATCAGCAGGCCCAACGCCACGGCCGGCAGCATCAGCAGCGTGGTGAAACGATAGAGCTTCCGGGCCATCAGAAGCAGGCGCTCACGCTCCGCGTGGCTACCTGTCGGCACCAATGCGAGGTTGACGAACAGGCGCGGCAGGTAGAACAGGCCGGCAAACCAGCTCGCGACGAACACGATGTGGAAGGCCTTGATCCAGAGGTAGCCCGAACTCATGCAGCCGATTATCGGGAGTCGGAAAAAGAACGGCCCCGGCAGTGACGCCAGGGCCGAAATGCCTTATCGCTGTCATCACGCTAAGGCGCCTGCTCAGGGAGGAAAAGCAGGGAATGACGGCCTTGCGGCTATCATTCGTCGATCAATGTAGCAGAGCCGGCGGCGTTTGTAACGCCTCTGAAACAAATTGGCCACGCCGCTTCCGCCCTACCCCGCCAGCCGCCCGCGCCGCCTGCGCCGCGACGCCTTCACGCGAGAGCTGGTGCGCGAATCGCACCTCTGCCCGGCCGACCTGATCTACCCGGTGTTCGTGCTCGATGGCGCCGGCCGCAGCGAGGACGTGGCCTCGATGCCCGGCGTGCAGCGCCACAGCGTCGACCGCCTGTACGCCCAGGCCGAGGCCTGCGTGTCGCTCGGCATCCCGGTGATGGCGCTGTTCCCGGTCATCGACGTGGCGCTCAAGACGCCCGACGGGCGCGAAGCCACCAATCCCGATGGCCTGGTGCCGCGCGCGGTGCGCGAGCTCAAGCGCCGCTTCCCGCAGCTCGGCCTGCTGACCGACGTCGCGCTCGACCCGTTCACCTCGCACGGCCAGGACGGTCTGATCGACGACAGCGGCTACATCCTCAACGACGAGACGGTGGCCGTTCTGGTGCAGCAGGCACGCGTGCAGGCCGATGCGGGCGTGGACATCGTCGCCCCGAGCGACATGATGGACGGCCGCATCGGCGCCATCCGCCAGACCCTCGAGGCCTGCGGCCACATCCATACGCGCATCATGGCCTACAGCGCCAAGTACGCCAGCGCCTTCTACGGCCCGTTCCGCGATGCCGTCGGTTCCGCGAAGAACCTCGGCAAGGGCGACAAGAAGGTCTACCAGATGGACCCGGGCAACAGCGACGAGGCGCTGCGCGAGGTGCAGCTCGACATCGCCGAGGGCGCGGACATGGTGATGGTCAAGCCCGGCATGCCCTACCTCGACATCGTGCGCCGCGTGAAGGATGCCTTCCGCATGCCCACCTTCGCCTACCAGGTCAGCGGCGAGTACGCGATGCTCAAGGCCGCTGCGGCCAACGGCTGGCTCGACCACGATGCCGTGATGATGGAGTCGCTGCTGGCCTTCAAGCGCGCCGGTGCCGACGGCGTGCTGACCTACTTCGCGCTCGACGCCGCGCGACGGCTGCGGGGCTGAACGCGCCGTCGGGGCGACCATGCGCGCCTTCCACGTCGCCGCCGACCGCTTCACCGAACTGCCCGGCCTGCCCGCGGCCTTGCCCGAGACCGGTTTCGTCTGGGTGGGCATCACGCGCCCGGTCTTCGAGGCCCAGGTCGCCCACGTGCAGGAGCACCTGCAGCGATGGGAAGGCGGGCCGCTCGTCGACTTGCATGTGTCGGACCTGCTCAACGCCCAGTTGCGCAGCCAGTTCGACACCACCTCGTGGTACGACGTGCTGGTGTTCCGGCGCCTGGCCGCGAGTGCCGGCAGCGGGCATCTCGTGTCCGACGATGCACCCGGCAGCATCGCCTCGGCGCGGCAGATGCTGGACGCGATCGACACCAGCCCGGTGGGCTTCGCGGTGTTCGATCGCGTGCTGCTGACGGTACACCCCGCGGACTGCGCGGTACGCGAGCATTTCGCCCACCGCCTGGCCCAGCTCGCCGGCCCGGAGCCGCGCACCCTGGCGCGACTGCCTGCCACACCGGCCGACCTGATGCTGCGCATGGTCAACCACATGGTCGACAGCTACCTCGACCTGCGGCGCCTGCTCACGCGCCAGCTGGGTTTCCTGCAGCGCGAGCTGCTCGACCCCAAGAGCCGGTTCCACGACTGGTCGCTGCTGCTCGACGCGCGCAATGCCTTGCACCTGCTGGAAGATACCTGCGAGGATCAGCGCTCGGCGCTGCAGGAGTGGATCGATGCCGTCGACGAATGGCCGCAACCCGAAGGGGCGGTCGCCCAGCGCGAGCGCGACGTGCTGCGGGTGCGCTCGCGCGACGTGCTGGAGCACATCGAGCGCGTGCTCTCGCACGTGCGGCGGCTCGGGCAGTCGGCCGAAGCGGCGGTGCAGATGCACTTCTCGGCGCTCTCGCACCGCACCAACGACATCATGCGCACGCTGACGGTGCTGACCGCGATCTTCCTGCCGCTGAACCTGATCACCGGATTCTTCGGCATGAATTTCGACGCCATGCCGCTGATCCACACGCACACCGGCATCTGGATCACCGTCGGCCTGATGGCCCTGGTGGGCGGCGGGCTCGGCGCGTTCTTCTGGCGCAAGCGCTACCTGGGCAGTCGCACGCGCTGAGTCAACGCGCGCGGTACGGGTCGCCCACGCCGAGGCCGCCCAGGACCTCCACCTCGCGCGCCTCCATCGCGCGCGCCTCGGCCGCGCCGCGCTCGTGGTCCCAGCCCTGCGCGTGCAGCGTGCCGTGCACCAGCAGATGGGCGTAGTGGTCGGCCAGGCGCTTGCCCTGCTCGCGCGCCTCGCGCGCGACCACCGGCGCGCACAGCACGAGATCGGCCGCCACGACGGGTTCGCGGGCGTATTCGAAGGTCAGCACGTTGGTGGCGTAATCGCGCCCGCGGTAGTCCCGGTTGAGAGCTCGGCCTTCGGCCTCGCCGACGATGCGCACCGTGATCTCGCCGGGTGCCTCGAGCGCGGCGCGCACCCAGCGCGCCACGCGGTGGCGGGCCAGCGTCTTGCGGTGCCGGCCGTCGGGCTGCTGCAGCGACAGTCGCAGTTCAGGCCGCATCGTCGCCTGCGCCTCGCTGCGCCTTGTGCGCGCGGTCATAGGCCTCGACGATGCGCGCCACCAGCGGGTGGCGCACCACGTCGGCCGACGTGAATCGCGTGATGGCCACGCCGCTCACCCGGCGCAGGATGCGCTCGGCCTGCACCAGGCCGCTGGGCATGCCCTTGGGCAGGTCGATCTGGCTCACGTCGCCCGTGACCACGGCCTTGCTGCCGAAGCCGATGCGGGTGAGGAACATCTTCATCTGCTCGGGTGTCGTGTTCTGCGCCTCGTCGAGGATCACGAAGGCGTGGTTGAGCGTGCGCCCGCGCATGAACGCCAGCGGCGCGATCTCCAGCGTGCCGCGCTCGAACGCCTTGGTCACGCGGTCGAAGCCCATCAGGTCGTACAGCGCGTCGTACAGCGGCCGCAGGTAGGGGTCGACCTTCTGCGCCAGGTCGCCCGGCAGGAAGCCCAGGCGCTCGCCCGCCTCCACGGCGGGGCGCGTCAGGATGATGCGCTGCACCTGGCTGCGCTCCAGTGCATCGACGGCGCAGGCCACCGCCAGGAAGGTCTTGCCGGTGCCCGCCGGGCCGATGCCGAACGCGAGGTCGTGGTCGAGGATGCGCCTCAGGTACAGGCGCTGGTTGGGCGTGCGCCCCTCGAGGTCGGCGCGGCGCGTGTGCAGCACGATCGCATCCGGGTCGGTCGCCGCAGCCGCGCCGGGGGCGGCCGCACCCGCGAGCGCCATCTGCAGCGCGGCCTCGCCGATCGGACGGCCGGCTCGGTCGTAGAGCGACTTGAGGACGCCCAGCGCGGATTCGGCGGCGGCCTTCGGGCCGTCGATCCGGAACGCCTCGTGGCGCCGCGCGATGCGCACGCCCAGCGCCGATTCGATGCTGCGCAAGTGGGCGTCGAGCGCGCCGGCGAGGTGGGCCAGGCGCTGGTTGTCGGCGGGTGTGAAGGAATGACGCAGGATCACGGCGGTCGCGCCCGAAGCGGCAATGCACGCATTGTCGCGGGGAACCCGTCCGGCACAATCGCGCGCACCATGGCCCGTCGATTCCCCGCTGCGTGCCGCCCCCCGAGCGCGGGGCCATGGCGGGCCTTGCTGCGCGGCCTGCTCGTGCTCTTCGCGCTCGCCGCCTGCGGCGTGGGCGTGGCCGCGCGCGCCGAGGTCCGGCAGTTCACCGACGCGCTGGCCGCCGACGACCTCGGCCTGGCCGTGGCGGCGGTGCCACCCGACTGGCGCGTGGTCACGCTGCCGGACGACTGGGCCGTTTCGCGCCCGCGCCAATCGGGCCCGGTGGCCTACCGGCTGCGCTTCACCGTGACCCACCTGCCGGAGCGCAACGCCCTGCTGGGGCTGGCCATCGAGCGTGCCTGCGGCAACCTGGCCGTGGCGCTGAACGGTCAGCCGCTGCACGCCGCCGGTCGGCGTACCGACGGCTTCAGCGCCGACTGCGAACGACCCTTGCTGCTGGGGCTGCCCACCTCGCTGCTGGTGGCCGGCCCCAACGTGATCGACCTGCACCTGATGGGCTTCCCCCTCGAGGAGGTGGCCTCGCACCAGCGCGCCGGCGGCCTGTCGGCGCCCCAGGTCGGTGCCTATGCGACCCTGGCCGCACGCCACGAGCGCCTGATGCTGCTGCGGGTCACGGCGCCGCAGGTGGCCGCCTTCACGCTGCTGCTCATGGGCGCGGTCGTGCTGGTGATGGGCTGGTGGCACCAGCGCGAGAGCCACCTCGCCTATTTCGGTGCGCTGTCGATCGGCTGGGCGCTGCTCACGGCGCGCCAGTGGTGGTACGCGAGCGACTCGCCGCACTACGACAACGAACTGCTGATCGTCTCGACCACCCCCATCGTCGCCTTCTTCGCGGTGCAGTTCCTGCTGCACTATGCGCGGCGCCGCTCGCGCCCGATCGAGGTCGCGCTCGTCGCCCAATGCGTGCTGGTGCCCGTCAGCCTGCTGCTGGCCGGGTCGCAGCGCGTGCACATGATCGCCTCGTCCTGGTATGCCTTGCTGGCGTTGCAGGTGCTGGCAGCCATGACGTACTGCCTGTGGCTGGTCCGGCGCGAGCGCGCGCGCGACTTCTGGCCGCTGCTGGCGCTGCTGGGCACGGGCGCGTCGATGGTGGTCCTCGAGATGGTCGCGCAGCAGCGCCTGGTGCCGGCCTGGATGCGCGTGCTGCCCAACATCGGCATGCCGCTGGCCTTCATCGGCCTCGGGCTGCGGCTGGTGCACCAGTACGGCCGCGCGCTGAAGTCCGCCGAGGAGTTGCGCCAGAGCCTGGAGGCGCGCATCCGCGATGCGACCGCGGCGATGGAGCGCAGCTACGCGCAGATGGCCGAACTGCGCGTCGAGCAGGTGACGCAGCAGGAGCGCAAGCGCATCGCCGCCGACCTGCACGACGACCTGGGCGCCAAGCTGCTCACGATCGTCCACACCAGCGAGAGCGAGCGCATCTCGAACTTGGCGCGCGAGGCGCTGGAGGAGATGCGCCTGTCGGTGCGCGGCCTGACGGGCAAGCCGGTGCGCCTCATCGATGCGCTGGGCGACTGGCGCGCCGAGGTCGTGTCGCGCCTGTCGCAGACGGGCATCGAGGGCGACTGGCAGGCGCCCGGCGAGGAGTTGCCGCAGACGCTGCCGGCGCGTGCCTACGTGCAGACCACGCGCATCCTGCGCGAGGCGGTCAACAACATCATCAAGCACAGCGGCGCCTCGCGCTGCTCGATTCGCTGCAGCATCGACCAGGGCGACTTCAAGCTCGCGATCCAGGACAACGGCAAGGGCATCCCGCTGGAGCTCGACGGGCGTCTCGACCGCGGCCATGGCATGTCGAGCATGAAGCACCGTGCCAAGCAGTTGCAGGGCCAGTGCCTCGTGGAGTCGGGCCCCGGCTACGGGACCGTGATCCGCCTCACGATCCCCCTCGAAAGACACACCGAGGCGCCGTGATCGCGGGCCGCCGGCCTGCTAGCATGGCCCGACCCTGGTGGAGCACCTGCCATGAAGACGATCCTGCTGCTCGAAGACCTGCCCGAGATCCGCGCCTGGATGAAGGATCTCGTGCTGCGCGTGTTCCCCGACGGCCAGATCTCGGAGGCCGCACGCGTGCACGACGCGCTGTCGCTGGTGGGCGCGGTCAAGTTCGACCTCGCGCTGATCGACCTCGGCCTGCCCGATGGCTCGGGCGTCGACGTGGTCGAGAAGCTGCACGAGGTGCAGCCCGACTGCCAGTCCGTGGTGGTGACGATCCACGACGACGATGACCACCTGTTCCCGGCGCTGCAGGCCGGCGCGTTCGGCTACATCCTCAAGGAGCAGGCCCGCGCGCTGATCAGCGAGCAGTTGCAGCGCATGAGCCAGGGCGAACCGCCGCTGTCGCCCTCGATCGCGCGCCGCGTGATCGCCTTCTTCGCCTCCCAGGCCAAGCCGCAGTCCAACGCGCTGCCGCACGTCTCTTTGACCGAGCGCGAGAGCGAGGTGCTGTTGCGCGTGGCCAAGGGTTTCACGCTGCCGGAGATCGGCGTGCAGCTCGGCCTGTCGCGCCACACGATCGCCGACTACGTCAAGCAGATCTACCGCAAGCTCAACGTGAGTTCGCGGGCGGAGGCGGCGTTGGAGGCTCAGCGCCTGGGGCTGTTCCGCCGCTGAATGTCGGCCCCTCGCGCGCACTCCCTCGCGGGGAAGTGCCGGGCCTGACGCTTGGGAGCGGGCCTGCGCTGGCCCGGCCGGCGCGCCGCTGATAATCCCGGGTCATGATCGGTCGCCTCACCGGAACCCTGGCAGAGAAGAATCCGCCGCAACTGCTCGTCGACTGCCAAGGCGTCGGCTACGAGGTCGACGTGCCGATGAGCACGTTCTACAACCTGCCAGCCCTGGGCGAGCGCGTCACGCTGCTGACGCACTTCGTGCAGCGCGAGGACGCGCAGCTGCTCTACGGCTTCCTGAGCGCGGCCGAACGCGCCACCTTTCGCGAACTGCTGAAGATCAGCGGAGTCGGCCCGCGCACCGCGCTGGCCATCCTTTCGGGCCTGTCGGTGGGCGAGCTGGCGCAGGCCGTCGCGCAGCAGCAGGCTGGCCGGCTCACCAAGGTGCCGGGCATCGGCAAGAAGACCGCCGAGCGCCTGCTGCTGGAACTCAAGGGCAAACTGGCGCCTGAACTGGGCACGCCGCAGGCGTTGGCCAGCGATGCGCACGCCGACATCGTCCAGGCACTGGTGGCACTGGGCTACAACGAACGAGAGGCCGCGGCGGCGCTGAAGGCGCTGCCGGCCGAGGTCGGCGTCGCCGAGGGGATCAAGCTGGCGCTGAAGGCGCTGTCGCGCTAGCGCTGCGTCTCAGTGCTTGTGGGCGTCGCCGGCGGCGGGTGCCCGCGCGGTCACCTGCATCTCGATCTTCACGTCGCCCGCCTTCTGCAGGCGCAGCGTCACCGGCACCGTGCTGCCCGCCGCAAGCGGCTGCTTCAGGCCGACCAGCATCACGTGCAGGCCCCCGGGCTTGAGCTCGACCTTGCGGCCGGCCGGCAGCTCGATGCCCTCGACCTGCCGCATCACCATCACGTCGCCGTTCATCGCCATGGTGTGCAGTTCGAAGCGCTCGGCCACGGGCGTGCTGCCCCCCAGCAGGCGGTCGCCGCCGCTGCTGGTGAGGGTCATGAAGCCGCCGCCGGCCTGCTGGCCGGGCACCGTGGGCCGCACCCAGGCGCCTTCCACCTTGACCTGGCCCCAGGCGAGGCCGCAGGCGAACACGAGCGAGAGCAAAGGAAGGGCTTTCATGGCACGGGATGGAGCGGCAGACCGGCATCTTAGACGGACCATAATCACTGGATGAGCATCCAGACGGACGACCTTGGCGGCGCGCCCGCGCGCCTGGTCAGCGCCGCACCCGCGTCGCCCAACGAAGAGGCAATCGAGCGCGCGCTGCGGCCCAAGGCGCTGGGCGAGTATGTCGGCCAGGCCAAGGCGCGCGAGCAGCTGGAGATCTTCATCGGCGCGGCCCGCAAGCGCCGCGAGGCGCTCGACCACGTGCTGCTGTTCGGTCCGCCCGGGCTGGGCAAGACGACGCTGGCGCACATCATCGCGGCCGAGCTGGGCGTGAACCTGCGCCAGACCAGCGGGCCGGTGCTCGAGAAGCCCAAGGACCTGGCGGCCATCCTCACCAACCTCGAAGCGCACGACGTGCTCTTCATCGACGAGATCCACCGCCTGTCGCCGGTGGTCGAGGAGATCCTGTACCCGGCGCTGGAGGACTACCAGATCGACATCATGATCGGCGAGGGCCCTGCGGCGCGTTCGATCAAGCTCGACCTGCAGCCGTTCACGCTGGTGGGCGCGACCACGCGCGCGGGCATGCTGACCAACCCGCTGCGCGACCGCTTCGGCATCGTCGCCCGCCTCGAGTTCTACACGCCCGCCGAACTGGCGCGCATCGTCGCGCGTTCGGCCGGTCTGCTGGGCGCGCCGATCGACACGGACGGGGCGGCCGAGATCGCCCGCCGCTCTCGCGGCACGCCGCGCATCGCCAACCGCCTGCTGCGCCGCGTGCGCGACTTCGCCGACGTGCGGGCCGAGGGGTCCATCGACCGGGCGGTCGCCGACGCCGCGCTGGGCATGCTCGACGTGGATCCGCTGGGATTCGACGTCATGGACCGCAAGCTGCTCGAGGCCGTGGTGCACCGCTTCGACGGCGGCCCGGTCGGGCTCGACAACCTGGCCGCGGCGATCGGGGAGGAGTCGGGCACCATCGAGGACGTGATCGAGCCCTATCTGATCCAGCAGGGCTACCTGCAGCGCACGCCGCGGGGCCGCACCGCCACGCTGGCCGCCTACCGGCACCTGGGCGTGACGCCGCGCGGCGGCCACGGCGAACTGTTCACCGGCTGAGCGCCGGTCCGCGCAGGCGCGCGCGCGCAGTTGTTCACGCCTGTGTCCGGCATGTCTGAGGCAAGCGAGATACAGGCCGTCACAATCAAGGCCAGCGATGAACCGGTCGACCAGCCCCCCGGAGCGCGGTGCCCCCGCACCCGCCGACCTCCCGCCGCAGGCTCCCTGGCAGCTCGCGCTGATCGGCTTCACGCCTTTCGAACGCAAGGCCCTCGAATCGTGCTTCCGCCTCGGCGCGGCGTCGCTGCCCCTGTCGCTGCAGGCGTATCGCCTGGCCGACTGCGACCTGCTGATCGTCGACAGCACGCTGCCCGCCGTCGTGGACACCTTGCGCGAGCGTCAGGCGCTGGGTCGCACGATCACGGTCGGCGACGTGCCCGTGCCGGATGCCCTCGCGCACATGCCGCGTCCGATCAATCCGCAGCGCCTGTTGCGCCGCATTGGCGAGCTGCTGGCAGGACGCGCGCCGGCAGCCCCGCAGGAATCCACGCCGGCAGCGCCCGATGACGACGCCAAGCGGCTCACGCAGGTCCTCGTCGTCGCCCCGGATGCCGGCGTGCTGCGCCTGCTGGCCTTCCACCTCGTGCGCTTCGGCTTCGACGTGCACCTGGCACGCGGGCTGGCCGACGGCTTGGCCGCAGAAGCACGCTACGGCTGCGACTTCGTCTTCGTGGCACGCCAGTTGAGCGACAGCGACGGCTTTGCGCTGATGCGCCACCTGCGCGACATGGCCTTCGTCAGCGACCACCCGGCGCCCAAGGTGGTGCTGCTGAGCGAAAGCGACGATGCGGCCGAACGCGCACGCGCCGCCGCTGCCGGCTGCAACGCCGTGCTGCATCCCGCGATTCCGTTCGCCGACCTGGTGGCCGTGGTCGGCGACCGCCGCGTCTTCAATGCCGCGACGGCCGACACGGCGCTGTCGCCGCTGACGCGCTGAGCGCGTCGCCGGCGGCTACGCCGACCCTTCTTCGCGCATGCCGCCCAGCAGGTGCTGGGTGTCGGACCAGCCGACCAGCGTGAACCCGTGCGCGCCGTGCAGCACGCGATTGATCGCCGCATTGCCGAGCTGCCATGTGCGCGGCGCGTCCAGCGCGATGCGCGCCGCAGCGCGATACAGCGCATCGAGCACGCCGCCATGCGTGACGATCGCCACCCGTTGTCCGCGGTGGCGTTCGGCGATCGCCGCGATGGTGGCCACCGCTCGCGCCTGGAAGGTCCGCAGCGCCTCGCCGCCGGCCGGCGCGAAATCCGGATCGCGCTGGCGCCAGCGGCGTGCATCCTCGGGATGACGCGACTCGATCTCGTCGAAGGTGAGGCCCTCGAAGCGCCCGAAGCCGCGTTCGCGCAAACCCTGGTGGGTCTGCACCGCCAGACCCGCCGCGTCGGCGACGCACAGGGCGGTGGCGTGCGCGCGCGCGAGGTCGCTGCTGTAGACCGCGTGCAGTGCCTCTCCGGCGAACGCGGCCGCCAGGTGCCGCGCCTGGCGGCGGCCGGTCTCGTTGAGGCCGATGTCGAGCTGACCCTGGACGCGCAACTCCACGTTCCAGTCCGTCTCGCCATGCCGGATGGCGAGCACCTGCGTGACCTCGTCGCTCACGGCCGCTGCAGGCGCGGATTGAGCGTGTAGGTGCCCGAGTAGGTCGCGGCGTCGAGCACGTGCCCGGCCAGCGCCTGGCGCAGCTGGCTGCCGCTGAAGGCCCCTTCGAGCGGCGCATGCTCGAAATCCACCGCATACAGCGTGAACACGTAGTGATGCACCAGTGAGTCGTTGAAGGGCGGGAACGGCCCGTCGTAGCCGAAGTACTGGCCGGCCATCGCCGCGTCGGCGGCGAACCAGCCGGTGTAGTCGTTCAGTCCCTGGCGCGTGCCGTGGAGGCTTTGCGGCCCGGGCTTGCCGCGCGGCGTGAAGCCGTGGCTGTACTCGCCCTCGGCGATCTGAGTCAGGGTGGGCGGCAGGTCGACCAGCAGCCAGTGGTAGAAGTCCACGCGCGGCAGGTCGCTCGGGATCTCGCGGCCGGGGCGGTTCACGTCGTCCGGGCGCGACGGCACGTCGAAGTCGTGGCAGATCAGCACCAGCGAACGCGCGCCCTCCGGCACGTCGCTCCACGCCAGGTGCGGATTCACGTTGTCGGAAAAGACGGCCCGGCCCTCGGCGTCGAGCCGGCCGGCGGCATAGCGCGCACCGATGCGGTCGCCGTTGGCCCAGCTCTGGCTCCACAGCTTCATCTCAGGTCCCCCAGGTGATGACTTCGCGCGCCGCGTGGCAGCGGCGCAGCATGTCCACCAGCGGCCATGCGCGCTGGCGCAGCGTCACGCCGTCGCCGCGCGGCGACGGCTCGCCGCCCTCGCCGTCGGCGTCGCGGCGCGCCTGCTCGTCCGCCGCCACCGCCTGCTCGAGGCGCTCGACGAGGCCGGGCATGTCGTCGACTTCGAAGATGCCGCGCGGCGCGGGCTCGCGCCCCAGCAGGCGCAACACGCGGTCGCCACTGGGGCCGAGCATGATCACGTCGCCCGCGGCCTTGGACTTGAACTTGTAGATCATCGGATCAGATGTTTGCGTACATGTAGTCGCGCGTGAACGGGTATTCCGACTGGGCGCCCCGCAGGGGCCCTTGTGCCACGTCGCCGCTCGGCCGCGCGGCGAGGACCTGGTGCAGCGACATCCAGCCGCGCTCGAATGCCATCCCGCTGCCCGCCAGGTACAGGCGGTAGGCGCGCACCACGCGCTCGGAGGTCACGCGCAGGGCCTCGTCCAGGTGCGCTTCCAGGCCGTCGGACCACGCCCACAGCGTGCGCGCGTAGTGCGGGCGCAGGTTCTCGATGTCGACCGGCTCCCAGCCGGCGTCGGCCATCACGGCCAGCACGTGCGAGACGTGCAGCAGCTCGCCGCCGGGAAAGATGTAGCGCTCGACGAAGTCGCCGATGCCCGCGCCGAGCTGGGCATGGCGCGTGCCGCCGGCCGTGATGCCATGGTTGAGCAGCAGGCCGCCGGGCGCCAGCAGGCGCCGCAGCTTGGCGAAGTAGGCCGGCAGCTGCGCGCGGCCGACGTGCTCGAACATGCCGATCGAGGCGATCTTGTCGAACGGGCGCTCCTCGGGCAGCGCGCGGTAGTCCGCAAGCTCCACCCGCACCCGCCCGGCCAGGCCGCGCTCGGCGATCAGCCGCGACACATAGGCATGCTGGTGCCTCGACAGCGTGATGCCGGTGGCGTCGACGCCGAAACGCTCGGCCGCCCAGCACAGCAGGCCGCCCCAGCCGGCGCCGACGTCGAGGAAGCGCTCGCCCGGCTTGAGCATCAGCTTGCGGCAGATGTGATCGAGCTTGTCCTCCTGGGCCCGCACCAACTGCTCGACGTCCGGGCGCCAGTAGGCGCACGAGTAGACGCGCCGCGGATCGAGCCACAGCGCGTAGAAGTCATCCGAGACGTCGTAATGGAACTCGATCTGGCGCGCGTCGGCCTCGGGCGTGTGGCGCGTCAGCGACTTGCCGTGGCGCAGCAACCCGCGCCACCACCCGAGTGGCCCGCCGACACCGGAGGACGGTGCGGTCGGCTCGGAGTCGAGCAGCTGCGCCGCCAGCGCCGTGACGTCGCGCATCGCGCCGTCCAAGGCGATGCGGCCCTCGACGAAGTCCTCCGCCAGCGCACCGATGCGGCCCGCCGCCAGATGGGCCAGCGGCGACATCTCGCGCAGGCGCACCGTCACCCGCGAAGAGGCCGCGCCCAGCCGGGTGCCGTCGGGCATCTGCACCGCCAGCCCCGGGGCACGTGCCGACAATCTCGACTCGACGAGCGGAATGAGCGGGTTCACCGTGTGCGCGTCCTCGCGCGCACTTTAGCGCGTCCCCCTGTCGACGCGCTGCGCAGACTCAGTGCCGCGTCGCGCCGGCGTCGCGGTCTTCGTCGGCCTCGTCGGCGCGCTCGCCGGACTCGAAGTACCAGCACATGCGCGCGCGCGGTGCGAGGTAGTCGCCCGCGGCGCGCGGCAGCTCGGCCGCACCGAGGGCGCGCCGGATGCCCAGGTGCGGGTCGGTCGTCAGATCGAGCAGCAATGCATGGTCGCGCGGCACCCGCGGGTCGTAGACCATCACCTTGGGCTTCAGCGGACGGGCGGCATTGACGCTTTCGACGACCGCGTATCGGTCGTCGGTGAGCTGCACCACCGAGCCGGGCGGGTAGACGCCCATCATGCGCACGAAGGTGCTGAGGATGGCCGCGTCGTAGCGGCCTTGGCCCTGCGCGAACAGCAGCGACAGCGCCTCGTGCGGCGTCATCGCCGGCACACCGGGCGCCGGATGGCACAGGTTGTCGTAGCGGTTGACCAGCGCCACCATGCGCGCGCCCATGCTCATGCGGTTGCAGTCCAGCCCCTGCGGGAACCCGGTGCCGTCGCAATGCTCGTGGTGCTGGGCGATCACCAGCAGCGCACCGGGCGACAGGCCCATGCGACGCCCCAGCGCCACCCCGTGCGCGACATGCTCCCGGTACAGCGCCGTCTCCGCCGAACTGAAGCGCGGGTCGACGCGGTGCACCCGGTGCGGGAGCTCGATCTTGCCGATGTCGTGCGTCAGCGCACCGAGCCCCAGGTCCTGGAGATCGGCCGGCGACAGGCCGCAGACCTTGCCCATCAGCATCGCGATCACGCTCACGTTGAGCGCATGGCTGGCGCGGTCGCCCGGTGTCTCGGCCAGTACGCGGATCGACAGGTCGCGCGCGCCGAGCATCTTGTCGGCCATCGCCTGCGCCAGGGCCGCCATGCGCTGCCCGGCCGACACGGGCTCGTGGGCAATGAGGTCCATCGACTGCCGCCAGCCACGTGCGGCCTCCGCGTACTGGCGCTCGACGCGCTCGACGGACGCGCGCTGGGCCGCCAGCGCGCTGGCGGCCGGATCGCGTGGACGTGGCGGGATCGTCGGCTTGCGTTCGGCATCGCCGGGCTGCGTCGCCGGCGCGGGCACTGCGTGCGGCGCCTCGGGCGGCGGCGCCAGCGGCGCGCACAGGGTCGGGTCGCTGTCCTCCGGACTCCACCGCACCCGCGACAGGCCGAGCGCACGGATCGTCTCGATCTGCTGGGCATCCGAGATTCGGAAACTCGACAGCGGAAACGGATGCGACATCCAGCCGAGGTCGAGGTGGACGAACATGCCCACGCGCAGCTCGGCGGTGTCGATGGTGGTGGCGGCGGATCGGTTCACGGCAATCTGGGAAAGGCGCGCGGACGCGCTCTGGCAGGGTTTCGGCGCCCTGCCGCCGGACTTGAGCCGCACGCCGATGCACCGTGCAGAACGCACGCTGCCGCGGCGATCCAGCGCTCGAAGGCCGGCATCTGGTCGGTGACGATGTTTCGCGTCGGCTCGTCGGCGCAGTGCCCGGCATGGCCATCGAACTTGGTCTGCGCCATGCCGATGAAGACCTTGGGCTTGGCCAGCACCAGCACGTCGAGGTAGAGCTGCACTTTGCGCAGGTCGTACTGCATGCGTGCCCCGCCGAGCGGTCCGGTGGTCGCGCTGGCGACGGCCAGTGGTGCGCGCCGCGGCGCTCAAGCACCTGGGCATCCTGATGGCCACCCGCGGACCGTGCCGTTGACGCACGGGACGACCTCGCCGCGTGTTCGCGCAGCCGCATGGCGCGGTCACGCGCGCGAGGGCCTCATGAGTGCCAACGAAAGCGCAGCGGCGCAGCACGCCATGGCGGCCCACTGCAGCAGCCCAAGCGGTTCGTCACGAACAATGGCGCCCGACACCATGGCCAGCACCGGCACCAGGATCGACGACAGCGCCGCGACGTTGGCCGGCAGCAGCCCGACGATGGAGAACCACGCGACGTTGCCGATGCTCATCGGCATCAGCACGATGTAGCCGATGACGAGGATCGACGTCCACGACGGAACGAACCAGCGGCCGTCGCCCAGGATCAGCGCGCCCAGCGTGATGGGCACGGCGGCGACGAGCAGCTGCCAGCCGGTCAGCACGGTGGCCGCCACATCGACCGGCCGGCGCTTGAGGACGAGCGTGCCGATCGCCCAGCCCAGGCCGGCCAGCAGCCCCAGAGCGAAGCCCAAGGGAGCCCGCGCGTAGTCGTCGACGCTGCGAACCATCAGCAGCAACACCGCCGCGGCACCCAGTGCGATCGCCAGCAGCATGCGCCCGCCCAGGCGCTGCCCCAGCACGGCCCAGGCGATCAACGCCAGCCACAACGGCATCGTGAAGCCGAGCATGGCCGATTGGCCCGACGGGATCAGGATCGCCGAGTAGGTGCTGGCGACGTTCCACACCGCGAGGTAGCACAGGCTCGCAGCGACGACCGTGCGCCAGTGACGGCGCTCGATCACCAGCGACTGCCCGCGCAGCCGGGCCACCAGCAGCAAGACCGCCCCGGCGATGGCCACCGACGCGGCCCGGAAGGTCCACACCGACACCTCCCGCACGGCCAGCGGGAACAACGGCCATGTGGTGCCCCAAATCAGCGTGAGAACGGCAAGCAGGAACAGGGCGCGACGTGGGATGTGTTGGCGCTGCTGTTGCATCGGCCGAGAGGGTAGCAGCGACGCCGGAACATCTGCCGGCGGCCTGCGAGTGGCCGCGTCCGCACAGCTCGTGCTTCGGTTCTGCTCACCCGACATGGAGTTCGGCACGGCGAGCGTCCCGGGGCGACCGCGGGCCAGGCCACTTTCCGGGGCAGACCGCCGAGCGACGGCTTCCTCAGGGCACGGCAGCCCTCGCTGAGCGCGCGCCGGCGTTCACCCAGAGATCGCCGGGGCGCCGGAGTACCCTTGTGGACCGCCTGGTGCATCCAGGCGTCACGTTTCATGCGGAGGGCTTGCCGTGAAGGACTCCAGCCTCGTCATCCATCGGATCCGCGCGCGGCCGGTATTGGTGCCGATGAAGCTGCCGCTGCACACGGCGAGTGGCGCCATCGACCGGGCCGCGCTCGTCCTGCTGGACCTGGAGACAACCGCCGGCATCACCGGCCACGCCTACCTGTTTGCGCCCTCGACGGCCCATCTGGCACCGATCGTCGCGCTGGTCGACGCCATGAGCGAGATGCTGACCGGCGACCTGGTCGCCCCCTTCGAGATCGAGAAGAAGCTGCGCGCCCGGTACAAGCTGCTGGGTGTGCACAACATCGTCCTGTTCGCCATGTCGGGCATCGACATGTGCGCCTGGGACGTGGTGGGGCAGTCGCTGGACCAACCCTTGACCACGCTGCTGGGCGGCACGCCGCGCCCGGTGCGGGCGTACAACTCGAAGGGCTTGGGCATCATGCCCTTACCCGAGCTCGTGCGTCAGGCCGGGCAGCTGGTCGACGAGGGCGGTTTCGATGCAGTCAAGCTGCGCCTGGGCCGCAGCGAGGCGCACGAGGACCTGAACGCCTTGCGTGCGGTGAAGAAGGCCATTGGCGACGAGATCGCGTTGATGGTCGACTTCAACCAGGGCCTGACGGTGGCGGAGGCCATCCGCCGCGGCCACGCGATCGATGCCGAAGGCGGGGTGTACTGGATCGAGGAGCCGACACGCGCCGATGACTTCGCCGGTTGCGCCCAGGTCGCCCAGGCGATTCGTACGCCGATCCAGATCGGCGAGAACTTCATGGGCCCGGAACAGATGGCGCAGGCGCTCGCGGCGGGCGCCTGCGACTACGTCATGCCCGATCTGGAGCGCATCGGCGGGGTGACGGGCTGGATGCGTGCCGCGGCGCTCGCCCAGGGCGCGGGCATCGAGATGTCGAGCCATCTGTTCGCCGAGGCCAGCGCGCAGCTGCTGCCGGTGACGCCGACATGCCACTGGCTGGAGTACGTCGACTGGGCCGATCCGGTGCTCGTGGAGCCCCTGCGCATCGAGAAGGGCTTCGCGATGCCCACGCTGCGGCCCGGGCTGGGCATGCGTTGGAACGAGAAGGCGGTGACGAAGTACCCGTTCTGAGTGCGGTGGTCCGTGTCGTGGCAGCCGCGGGCCCTCGGGATGGCCTGAGCCGCGCTCGCGTTCCCCGGGCTCACCGCCGACGCCGCGACATCGTCGGGCTTGCGCCCGTGCCCCGAATCGCGCTCAGTGCGCGCCGAAGTCGGCCTCGCGCAACATCACCGGCTCGCGCGACCCGCCGGTCACACGCTTGAGCACCGCGGCGGCGAACTCGTCGCGATGAGCCTCGTAGGTCGCCACGGCGTCGTGACCGTCGAGGTCTGCACCGAACCGGTAGTGCAGCACCTCCCTGCGCACGCTCGCGCCGATGCAGGTGCCCTCGCCGGTAGGCACCCAGAAGCGCACGGCACCGGTGTCCTCGTGGAAGAAGGCCGCGGGCATCACCGTGGCACAGGCCTCAGGCACCATGCGCGGGCTCCGGCTCGTCGTCGATGTCCTTCCAGACGGGGTGCGTGTCGGCAAACGCGGGGCGGTCGGGTGCGATGCCATGCGGGGCCGCACGCGGCGCGTGCGACGTCCGGGGGAGTGCGCGCGCGGCCAGCGCCAACGCGCCCGCGATCCATGCGGCCGCGGCAGTGCCAGGGCCCAGCGGTCGGTTCAGCGTCTCGATCATCGGCGCAGCTTGGCGCGTGCGGCGCCGCGCGTCGGTGCGGTAGCGGACACAGGGGTCCAGGCCTGCCGTGAGCCGGCGCGCACCGGCACGCAGGCGCTAGCCGTCGGTGGACAGCGCCTCGTCGCAGTGCTGCGGCAGCTCCAGTCGGCCGTCGTCGCCGGCCACCGCCTCGATGGCGATGCGCGGCGCCTGCGATCGCACGGTGCCGAAGATGGTGGCAAAGGCCACGTCGGCCGCGTCGCGCCCGGTGCCCAAGCGCACCAGGCCCATCGGGATCGCGGTGCCGGAGGCATCGAACAGAACCCAGCGTCCGCCCAGGTAGACCTCCACGTAGGCATGGAAGTCGGGCGGGCCGAGCGCCGGGTCGGCGCCGTAGTCGATGCCAGTGGCAAAGCGCGCCGGAATGTTGATCGCACGGCACAGCGCAATCATCAGGTGCGCGAAGTCGCGGCACACGCCCACGGTGCCGAGCAGGGTGTCGATCGCCGAGGTGTCGGAGGTCGACGAGTTGGCGGTGAAGGTCGTGCGCCGGAGCACCCAGTCGCGGATCGCCTGCACGCGGGCGTGGCCCTTCGGCAGGTGGCCGAACTCGCGCATCGCGAAGCGGTGCAGCCGGTCCGACTGGCAGTAACGGCTCGGGTAGACGTAGCGCAGCACTGCCAGCGGCAGGCGGGCCACCGGCACTTCGAACAGGCTCGCCGGCGCCGCCCGGTAATGCTGCAGCTCGATGGTGGCGCCGTAGCGCACCAGGAGCGGCCCCGCCGGGGCCGTCAACCGCAAGTACCGGTTGCCGGTGGCGGCATCGGTCTCGACCGCCGAGGGCAGCGCGGGGCTCAGGTCGAGCGCCTCCTGCACGATCAGCTGGCGCGGCGTGCGTGCGGCGTGGATGTTGAAGACGAAGTCGCACCCGTGCTCGCCCACGTCGTAGCCCAGTTCGAGCGCGATGCGCAGGCGAATCATGGCGGCGCGCCGTCCTCCAGCACGTACAGCGACGAGACGCCGGCCGTGACGGGAAGGTACACATGGCTCATCGTGCTGCCTGACTCGCGCAACACCTTGTCCAGCGGCAGCGTCACGGGCTCCCGCAAGGGTTGCCAGCGTTGCCACTGCGCCGGCGGCAGCGCGGCGGGCAGTTGATTGCCCATCAGCAAGGGATCGCCAGCCAACGATAGGCTCCTGGTTCGAGCTTCGGGGCGCAAGCCGAACGCGTCGGTGCCATGCAGCACCCGGGTGAATGTACCCCTGTCGGCGACGCCTCGGGCAACCGCGCGCAGCGCAGGCCGGCGCGGTGAACCACCCCGACCTGGCCTCGGTGGTAGCGGATCAGCCCGCGCTGCTGCAGCGCCCGCGCCGCCAGCGTGATGCCCACGCGGCGCACGCCGAGCGCGCGCCACGACGCCGCATCGACGCCCAACGCCAGCGCGCCGACCGAGCCGGCCGCGCCGGACCCCCGTCACGGTACGGCAGCGCACAGACCGCCGCGTGGACGAGGCCTACCGTGTCCTCGAGGGTCGAGGCGGTGGCTGTTGCCGGAAGGTGCGGCCCTCGTCCTCGCGCATCATTCCCAAGAAGGGGCATCACATGAACATTCCCGTCGAAACGAAGCCGGCACTGTGGGGCGCCGTGGGCGGCGCGGTCGCCTTGGCGATCGTCGGGTTCAGCTGGGGCGGCTGGATGACCACCGCCAAGGCCGAAGCGGCCGCGTCGGTGCGTGTCGACTCCGCCGTGGTCGACGCGCTCGCGCCGGTGTGCGTGGCGACGTTTCGCCGCGACGCCGCCTTCGACGCCAACCTGACGGCGCTGAAGGGTGTCGACTCGTGGTCGCGCGGCGAATTCATCGAAAAGGGCGGGTGGGCGACGGTCGTCGGCTCCAAGGCCACGGCACAGGTGTCGTCGGTGGCGAAGGCCTGCGCCGACCTGCTGACCAACGCCTGAGGCCATCGGCCCCGGGCCTGGTCCTCAGCCCCCGCTCAACGCCAGCACCACGGCCACGTCGTCGTCGGGCGCGAGTGCGTGCCGCATGTCGCGCACGCCCAGCCCGTTGACGAACAGGCGCATGTTCGGCCGCAGCAGGCCGCGCTCGTCCACCACGCGAAAGCGCAGGCCGGGGTAACGGCGGTCCAGGTCGTCGAACAGCGCGTCGAGCGTGGCGCCCTCGGCCTGCACGTGCGCTGCGCGCGTGTACGAGCGCAGCGCGCCGGGGATCAGCACCTTCATCGCAACACCTCAGGCGCGCGCAGTGTGTGCGCTCAGGCGAGCGTAGCCACTTCCACCGCGTAGATCTCGGGCAGGTGGCGCGCGATCGGGGCCCAGCGCGCACCTTCGTCGCGGCCGATCCACAGCTCGCCGCTGGTGGTGCCCAGGTACAGCGCGGGGGTGGGTTCGGCGTCGGCCGTCATGGCCTGGCGCTTGACGGTCCACCACGCCTGGGCCTCGGGCAGGCCCGCATCCAGGCGTTGCCAGGTGCGGCCGCCATTGCGCGTGGCGTAGGCGGCTGGCTTGCCGTCGGGGCTGGTGCGCGGCCACACGGTGTTGCCGTCCATCGGGAACACCCAGGCCGTGTCGGCATCGTGCGGGTGCACCACCATTGGAAAGCCGATGTCGCCCACGCGCTTGGGCATCTTGCGGCCGATGCGCTCCCAGCCGAGCGCACCTTCGCTGCCCCAGCCGTCGAGGCGGTAGATGCCGCAGTGGTTCTGCTGATACAGCCGGTCGGGCCGCGTGGGGCACGGACGCACGCAGTGCGGGTCGTGGAAGGTGACGGTCGCGGGATCGAACCCGCCCACCACCTGCAGGCCGCCGATCAGCGTGCGCCAGCTCCGGCCGGCATCGAACGATTCGTGCACGCCGCCGCCCGACATGGCGAACAGCAGGTGCGCAGCATCACGCGGGTCGACGGTGATGGAGTGCAGCTTGGGACCGTCGGGCGTGCCGTCCTGCACCGTGCCCATCCACTGGCGCAAGCGCGCGTCGTCGTTGACCGAGGGCAGCGGCGCCCAGGTGGCACCGCCGTCGTCGGACCGGAACAGCCCTTGCGGCGAGGTGCCGGCGTACCAGCTGCCCGGCTGCGACGCGTGGCCGGGTGTCAGCCAGAAGGTGTGGTCGACCGAGCGGTTGGGCAGCGGCCCGGTGTTCTGCGCGAAGGCCGGCGGCTGCTTCGCCTCGGCCCAGCGGCGGCCGAGGGTGGTGGAGCGGAACACCGTCGGCCCCAGGTGCCCGGTCCGGGCCGCGGCCAGCAGCGTGCGGCCGTCGCGCGGGTCGAGCGCCAGCTGGCTGATGGTGTGGCCGTGGAAATGCGGCCCGTCGATGCGCCAGGTCTTGCGCCTGGCGTCGCCGTGCAGCAGCCAGGCGCCCTTGCGCGTGGCCACCAGGATGACGAGCGGCGCAGGCGCGGCCTTGCGCGGGGCGGATGCGGGTGCGGGCGTTCGGGCCATCGCGGTTCTCCGGGGCGGATTGGGGGCGGGGGGGGGGTGTACCACGCCACGACGATCGGGGGCGGGCGGTTTCGACAGCGGGCGCGCCCCACATCCTCGTCGTCCTGGTCGGCGACGTCGGTGCCTCCGACTGCGGCTGCCA
>DASTJE010000116.1:0-14259 GCA_035716845.1 Burkholderiaceae bacterium | reverse complement strand
GGCCTGCTGAATCCCAAGGAGACCTCGATGAAGCGATTCCACGTCCACGCCCATGTCCGCGACCTGCAGGCCAGCGTCGCCTTCTATTCCAAGTTGTTCGGCGCCGCGCCGACGCGCCTCGAGAGCGACTACGCGAAATGGATGCTCGAGGACCCGCGGCTGAACTTCGCGATCTCCTCGCGCGGCGGCGCGCCCGGGGTGGACCACCTCGGCATCCAGACCGACACCGAGGACGAGCTGGCCGAGCTGAAGGCGCGCGCGCTGGCGGCGGACCTCGCGCTGGACGACGAGGGGCAGACCACCTGCTGCTATGCGCAAAGCGAGAAGCACTGGGTCACGGACCCGCAGGGCATCGCCTGGGAGCACTACCGCACGCTCGCCGACATCCCCGTCTTCGGCGCACCCAAGGTTCGCGCCGGGGACGAGGCCGCCTGCTGTGCGCCCGCCGCCCCGGCCGCGGCCTCCGCATGTTGCGCGCCAGCCGCACAGGCAGCGCGCGCATCGTGCTGCGCGCCGCAGGGCAAGGCGACCTCCTCGTGCTGCTGAGGCCGTGACGACGCACGTCCTGATCCTGTGCACGCACAACTCGGCGCGCAGCGTGCTCGCCGAGGCGATGCTCAACCACTGGGCGCGCCGGCTCGGGCGCGACGTGGTGGCCCACAGCGCGGGCAGCGCGCCCAGCGGGCGCGTCAACCCTTTCGCGCTCGACGCGCTGCGCGCGGCCGGCATCGACACCGCCGGCGTGCGCAGCAAGAGCTGGGACGAGTTCGGCCGCGACGGTGCGCCGCCGCTGGACATCGTCATCACCGTGTGCGACAGCGCGGCGGCCGAGACCTGCCCGGTGTTCCTCGGCGCCGGCGGCCGGGCGCCGTTGAAGGTGCACTGGGGCTACCCCGACCCGTCGAACGCCGAGGGCGGCGACGCCGGCAGGCGGCGCGCCTTCGAGCTCACGCGCGCAGCCATCGGCTACCGCCTGCTGCAGCTGCTCGCATTGCCGCTCGCGTCGATGGACCGGGCGGCGTTGCAGGCGGCGCTGATCGACATCGGCCGGAGCTGAAGTGAGACCCCCAAGCTCACTGCGTTCGCAGCCCCCCGAGGGGGCGCTCAGTGGCTTCGGGCCGGCCGGGCGCCACTGATGAGCACCCCCGCCTCACCCGCAAGAGCCGACGCGCCGGCGCCCATGGGCCGCTTCGAGCGCTACCTGACGGTCTGGGTCTTGCTGTGCATCGTCGTGGGCATCGCGCTGGGCCAGTGGCTGCCCGGCCCGTTCCAGGCCATCGGCCGCACGGAGGTGGCGCGCGTCAACCTCCCGGTGGGCCTGCTGATCTGGGTGATGATCGTGCCGATGCTGCTGAAGGTCGACTTCGGCGCACTGGGCCAGGTGCGCGCGCACTGGCGCGGCATCGGCGTCACGCTGTTCGTCAACTGGGCGGTCAAGCCCTTCTCGATGGCGCTGCTGGGCTGGATCTTCGTGCGCCAGGTGTTCGCGCCCTACCTGCCCGCCGACCAGATCGACAGCTACGTGGCCGGCCTGATCCTGCTGGCGGCCGCGCCCTGCACCGCGATGGTCTTCGTCTGGAGCCGCCTGACGAACGGCGATCCGCTGTTCACGCTGAGCCAGGTGGCGCTCAACGACAGCATCATGGTGTTCGCGTTCGCGCCCATCGTGGCGCTGCTGCTGGGGCTGTCGTCGATCACGGTGCCCTGGGACACCTTGCTGACCTCGGTCGTGCTCTACATCGTGATCCCGGTGGCGCTCGCGCAAGCCTGGCGCCGCATGCTGCTCGCGCGCGGGCAGGCCGCCTTCGATGCCACGCTGGCGCGCATCGGGCCATGGTCGATCGCGGCGCTGCTGGCCACGCTGGTGCTGCTGTTCGCGTTCCAGGGCGAAGCGATCCTGGAGCAGCCGCTGGTCATCGCGATGCTCGCGGTGCCGATCCTGATCCAGGTGTTCTTCAACGCCGCCCTGGCCTACGGGCTGAACCGGCGCCTGGGCGAGTCGCACCGCGTGGCCTGTCCGTCGGCGCTGATCGGCGCCAGCAACTTCTTCGAGCTGGCGGTGGCGGCGGCCATCAGCCTGTTCGGCTTCGAGTCGGGGGCCGCGCTGGCCACCGTGGTCGGCGTGCTGATCGAGGTGCCGGTGATGCTGCTGGTGGTGCGCGTGGTCAACCGCAGCCGCGGCTGGTACGAGGCGGGCGCCGCGGCCGCGCGCCCGCCGTCGCCACGGATCAGCCCTTGATCTTCAGCGCGCCGTTCCTGGCGATCTCGATCTCCGCCTTCACGAAGCCCACGTCGTAGCCCGCGGCCTTGAGCTTGTGGTACGCCATCTCGGCGCGCACGCCGGTGGCGCAGTGCGTGATGATGCGCTTGTCCTTCGGGATCTCGGCCATGCGCGCCATGATCTCCTCGTCAGGCACCAGCTTGGCGCCCTTGATCATCCCGGCATTGGCCTCGTCGGTGTTGCGCACGTCGAGGATCAGCACGCCCGGGGGCATGTTGGCCGCCAGCTTCTGGAAGTCGGTCACCGGGATCTCGCCCGGACGCGGCTTGGGCGCATAGGCCACCTGGGTGCTGGGCACGCCGGCCACGGTCGCGTAGCCTGCCTTCACCCAGGCGTCCATCCCGCCGGGGATCACGTTGACCAGCGGGTAGCCGGCCGCCGTGATCGCCTTGGCCACCGCCATCGCCGCAGCGCCGTCGCCGCCGTCGTAGACCATGAACGGCGCCTTGAGCTTCTTGTCGGGGAAAGTCTTGAGCGCGGCCTTGACCTGCTCGGGCGTGATCGACACCGCGCCCTTGATGTGCGCGCGGGCGTTGTCCAGCGGCGCGCGCGCGTCGATCAGCACGTGCGGGATGTCCTTGTCGAGCCAGGCCTCCTTGAGCGAGGCCGCGCTCATCACGCCGACGTTCTTCTCGGTCCACTCGGGCCAGCCCTCGCGATAGACCTTGACCCTGGTGTAGCCCATTGCCTCGGCGCGCCGCAGCGAGCTCGGGCTCATCATGCAGGTCACGCCCTGGCAGAAGAACACCAGCAGCTTGGACTTGTCCTTGGGCAGGCGGTCGAGGAACTTGTCGAAGGTCGGGTACGGCAGGTTGATCGCGCCGGGGATCGTCCCCTCCTGGAAGCGCGGCAGCGGGCGCGAGTCGATCAGCGTGTAGCCGCCCTGCTCCGGGCCCTGCGCCACCAGCCTGGCCACCTCGCCGTAGGCGATCAGCTTCTCGGGCGGGGTCTTGATCGGGCCCTTGAGGTCGATCGCGGCCGCGTACTTCACGCCGTCCTTCTCGACGATCTCGATGCGCGCCTCGTGGTTCTTCTTCACTTCGCGCAGGTGCTCGGCCTTCTTCGGGTCACCGGCGTCGAGCACCTTCACGGCATTGGGGTCGAAGCGGATGATCTCCGTCGCGCCGCCCAGGCTGAGCTGCAGCGACTGCGACTTGAAGGCCACGCCCTCGAGGTAGCCGCGCAGCACGCCGGCCTCGGGCTTGTGGCACGAGGCGCACACCGGCGGCATGCTCGGCCTGGCGGCCGGCGCCGCGGCCTGCGCGCTCGCCAGCGGCGAGAAGGGGATCAGGGCGGCCAGCCAAAGCGCGGGCACCGCCATCGGTCGCATCGGGCGTCTCATCACGAACTCCAGTGACTCGTGCCGGCTGCCGACACCGGACGGGATCGCAGGGCCGGCACTTCGTGCGTGATTGAGCCATTACGCAATTGCTCGTGAATTGAGTACGCACAAACCCCAGGTCGAATCGCAGAAAAAACAACGGCCGCCCGCAGGCGGCCGTCGAGGACAAGGGTGCCGGCTTCAGCAGCCGCCCTTCTTCTCCTTCTTCTTGGTCTCGGCCTTCTTCTCGTCCTTCTTGGCCGCCGAGGCCGCGGGCTTGGCCGCTGCGGCCGCAGCGGCCGAAGCAGCCGGCTTGGCCGGCGCGGCGGCGGGCTGCTGGGCCAGCGCGGGCAGGTGCGCGCCCAGGAAGGCGCCGAGGATCATCGTGGGGAGGAGCTTGTGCATCGGAGTGTCCTTGCGGGAGGGTGGAAATCAGGGCGCGCAGGACACGCGACGCCTGCGGGCGGGCCGTACCTTAGCATCGTCGGCATGCCGCTCACCCGCCGCGCCTCGTTGACGATGCTCGCCGCGGTGCTGCCCGCGGCATCGCACGCGCTCGACGCCGCGCCGCCGGCCGCGCCCCTGTTCGAGGGCATGGGCGCACACCGCGTGCCCGACGCCTCGCGCTCGCCTGCCGCGCGACGCTATGCGGCGCAGGGCTTCGTGCTCGGCTGGGGCTTCAACGGCGCCGAGGCGGCACGGTCCTTCGCGGGCGCGCTCGCGCACGACCCCGGCTGCGCGGCCGCGCTGTGGGGCCGCGCGTGGGCGCTGGGGCCGTCGATCAACGCCGACATGGCAGCCGCCGATGCGCCCGCGGTGGAGGACGCCGTGCAGCGCGCACGCGCCTTGCGCGACCGGGCGCCGCCGCGCTGGCGCGACCTGATCGACGCGCTGGCCGCACGCCACCCGCGGCCGGGCAGCGGCCAGGTCGACGAGCAGGCCTACGAGCGCCATCTGCGCAGCGTGGCCGCACGCCACCCGCGCGACGCCGACGTCGCCGTGTTCGCCGCCGAGGCGCTGATGAACCTGCACCCCTACGACTGGTGGCACGCCGACGGGCGACCCCAGCCCTGGACCGCCGGGATCGAGCGCCGGCTGCGCCACGCGCTCGCGCTCGCCCCCGCACACCCGGGCGCCTGCCACGCCTGGGTGCACCTGATGGAGGGCTCGCCCTCGCCGTCGCGCGCGGCGCGCGAGGCCGAGCGCCTGCGCACGCTGGTGCCCGGCAGCGGCCACCTGCTGCACATGCCGGCGCACATCGACATGCGCCTGGGCCGCTACGCCGCGGCGGTGCAGGCCAACGAGGCGGCGCTGGAGGCCGACCGGCGCTACCTCGCGCAGGTGGATGCCCAGGGCGCCTACCGGGTGGGCTACGTCGCGCACAACCACCACTTCCTGTGGGCCGCCGCGTCGATGATGGGGGCGAGCGCGCGCGCCCTCGCCGCGGCCGACGCCGCCTACGGCGCCGCCTGCGGCCCGAGCGCGCCCGAGCGCGGCACGCGCGGCGCCGGCACGCTGCAGCACTTCCAGGCGCTGCCCCTGTACGCGCGCGTGCGCTTCGGCCGCTGGCGCGAACTGCTGACCGGCATGCGTCCGCCCGACGGCGACGACGCCTACCCGCTCGCGATCTGGCACTACGCGCGCGGCACCGCGCACCTGCGCGAGGGCCGGCCCGCCGAGGCGCGCGGCGAGCTCGAGCGGCTCGTCGGCGTGGCCGCGCGCACCGACCTCGCCACGACGCGCGTGAAGGGCGTGCACGAGGCCGCGGCGCTGGTGGACATCGCGCGCCTGACGCTGCGCTCCGACCTTGAACTTGCCGAGGGGCGTGCGGCGGCGGCGCTGGCCGACCTGCAGCGCGCGGTCGCGATCGAGGACGCGCTCGAGCGCGACGAACCGCACCTGTGGCTCGCGCCGACGCGCCACGCGCTGGGCGCGGCGCAGCTGGCCGCCGGCCAGCCCGCCGAGGCTGCGCGCACCTTCGAGGACGACCTGCGCCACTACCCGCGCAACGCCTGGTCGCTGGCCGGCCTGCAGCGCGCCCAGCAGCAGCTCGGCCGCGCGGACGCGGCGCGCGCCAGCGGCGAGGCCGCGCGCGTGGCCTGGCGCGACGCCGACGTGCCGCTGCCCGGTCCGCGCGCCTGACGCGCTTCAGGCGCCAGGCGCGCCCTCACGCCGTCAAGGCGTGCCGATCGACAGCCACCTTGCTGTCGATCAACTATTTGCGCAATTGGTTAATGTCTAATTCATGCACGCGGGTCGCCCGCAGCGTGACGGGCGGACGCCATCGAAGGACAGTGCATGTCGATCCCCCTCACCCATCGCCCGCTGGCCCCCGGCCGCACCACGGTGCGCCTGGGCGCCGCGCGCCTGTGGAACCCCTACCTCGCCGGCGTGCTGCTCGGCCTGGTGCTGCTGGCCACCTATGCCGTCACCGGCCGCGGGCTGGGCGCCACCGCGGCGTTCTCGGCCCTGGCCACCGGCCTGGCGAGCCTGGTCGCGGGCGCCGGCGTCGAGGCCAACGCCGTGCACGCGCGCTACTGGAACGACGGGGCGCCGCTGCTGAACTGGACGCTGTTCCTGCTCGTCGGTGCGGCGCTGGGCGCCTTCGTCTCCGGCTGGCAGGGCCGCCGCCTCGACTGGCGCGTCGAGCGCGGCCCGCGCGTGGGCGACGCCACGCGGCTGCTGCTCGCGTTCGCCGGCGGCGCCGTCGCGGCGCTGGGCGCGCGCATCGCCAAGGGCTGCACCAGCGGCCAGGCGCTGAGCGGCGGGGCCTTGCTCAACGTCGGCAGCCTGGTGTTCATGCTGGCCGTCTTCGCCTCGGCCTACGCGCTGGCGTACTTCGTGCGCAAGGAGTGGTTGTGATGTTGCCCCTGTCGTCCACCGTCGAGTTCAGCCCCGTCGCCGAACTCTCGCTCGCCCTGCTGCTCGGCTTCGGGTTCGGTTTCTGCCTCGAGCGCGCGGGTTTCGGCAGCGCACGCAAGCTCACTGCCGTGTTCTACCTGTGGGACATGGCGGTGGTGAAGGTGATGTTCACTGCCATCGTCACCGCGATGGCCGGGCTGTTCGCGCTCTCGGCCGCCGGCGTGCTGGACCTCGCCGAGCTCTACGTCGAGCCGACGAACCTGGCCGCGCAGGCGCTCGGCGGGCTGATCTTCGGCGCCGGCTTCATCGTCGGCGGCTACTGCCCCGGCACTTCGATCGCCGCCCTGGCCACCGGCCGCAAGGACGCATTCGCGTTCGCGCTCGGCATGCTGGCCGGCGTGCTGGGCTACGCCGAGCTGATGCCCGGCGTGGACGGGTGGATCAAGGCCGGCAGCCAGGGCGAGATGACGCTGCCCGCCCTCACCGCCATCGGCATGGGCGGGTGGGTGATCGCCTTCGCCGCCTTCCTCGCCTTCGCCGGCTGGGGCATGGGCCGGCTGGAGCAAGGTTTCGCACACTTCGAGCCGCCCCTCTGAGGACACCCCCCACGGCGACTCGTACCCGGCGCGGTGCGTCCACGAGACGCGCTGCGCGCAAGACGGAGAGACTTCCTTGAGCCACGTATCCCGACGACGCTTCATCCAGATCAGCGCCGGCACCTTCGGCGCGGCCGCGGCGGGCGCCGCCACGGCCCCGGCCTGGTGGCCCCTCGCGCAGGCCGCGACGGCAGCCGCCGCGCCCGGCGTGGTCACGATCCCCACCTTCTGCGAGATGTGCTTCTGGCGCTGCGGCGGCATCGCCCATGTGCGCGACGGCCGGCTGTGGAAGTTCGAGGGCAACCCGCTCGACCCGCAAAGCCGCGGCCGGCTGTGCCCGCGCGGCACCGGCGCGGTGGGCGCGGTGTACGACCCCGACCGCCTGCGCCAGCCGCTGGTGCGCGTCGGCGAGCGCGGCAAGGAGGAGTTCAAGCCGGTGTCGTGGGACGAGGCGCTGGCGTACGTGGCCGAGCGCATGAACCGGATCAAGGCCGAGCACGGCCCCGAATCGGTGGCGCTGTTCAACCACGGCTTCGGCCAGCGCTTCTTCCAGCACGTGCTCAAGAGCTGGGGCGTGATCAACGTCGCGGGCGCCTCCTATGCGCAGTGCCGCGGCGCGCGCGACGCCGGGTTCGCACTGACGTTCGGCGCCGGCGTCGGCTCGCCCGAGCCGACCGACATCCGCCACACGCGCTGCCTGGTGCTGATCGGCTCGCACCTGGGCGAGAACATGCACAACTCGCAGGTGCAGGAGTTCGCCGACGCGGTGGGCCGCGGCGCGTCGGTGATCGTCGTCGACCCGCGCTACTCGGTGGCCGCCAGCAAGGCCAAGTACTGGCTGCCGGTCAAGCCGGGCACCGACCTGGCGCTGCTGCTCGCATGGGCGAATCTGCTGGTCACCGAAGGCCGCTACGACAAGGCCTTCGTCGACCGGCACGGCCACGGCTTCGACAAGTTCGCCGCCGAGATCAGGCACTGCACGCCGCAGTGGGCGGCCGAGAAGACCGGCATCGAGCCCGAGCTGATCGTGGCCGCGGCACGCGAGTTCGCCAACGCGCGCCCGGCGGCGATCATCCACCCCGGGCGGCGCGTCAACTGGTACGGCGACGACACGCAGCGCAGCCGCGCCATCGCGCTGCTCAACGCGCTGCTCGGCAGCTACGGCCGCAAGGGCGGGCTGTACGTGTCGCAGGGCCTCAAGGTGGCGCCGTATCCGCTGCCGCCGTACCCGAAGAGCGACAAGCCGCGCGCCGACGGCGGCGACGGCAGCGAGTACCCGTTCGCCGACGAGGGCATCACGACGAGCATCCGCCGCGCCACGCTCAGCGGCAAGCCTTACCCGATCAAGGGCTGGTTCGTCTACTCGGCCAACCTGATGCAGTCGCTGCCCAACGAGCGCGAAACCATCGAGGCGATCCAGAAGCTCGACCTGCTCGTGGTGTGCGACACGGTGCCCGGCGAGATGGCCGGCTGGGCCGACGTGGTGCTGCCCGACACCACCTTCCTCGAGCGCCACGACGAGCTGCTCACCGGCTACGGGCGCGACGGCTGGATGGCGCTGCGCCAGCCGGTGGTGGCACCGCCGCACCAGCAGAAGCCGGCCTGGTGGATCGCCAAGCAGCTGGCCGACAGGCTCGGCATCGGCGCGTGCATGCCCTTCAAGGACCTGGAGGACTACCTGTCGCAGCGCGTCGGCGCCGCCGGCTTCGACTGGAACCGGCTCAAGAAGGACGGCGTGATCGTCGGCGAGCACAAGCCGACCACGGTCGAGGAGGGGCTGGAGCTCAAGTTCGACACCCCGAGCGGCAAGGTGGAGTTCTGGTCCGACCAGCTCGCCAAGGCCGGCTTCGACGCGGTGCCGAAGTACACCGCGCACCCCGAGGCACCGCCCGGCCACTACCGGCTGATCACCGGACGCTCGCCGGTGCACACCTTCAGCCGCACGCAGAGCAACCCGCTGCTGCACGACCTGATGCCCGAGAACGAGGTCTGGGTCAACGCCAGGACCGCCGCCCGCCTCGGCCTGAAGCACCGCGACTGGGTGAAGCTGAAGAACCAGGACGGCGTCCTCAGCAACCGCGTGCGCGTCAAGGCCACGCAGCGCATCCGCGAGGACACGCTCTACATGGTCTACGGCTTCGGCGTCACGAGCCGGCTGCTGAAGTCGGCCTACCTGAAGGGCGCGAGCGCCGGCGGGCTGAACACCCGCTACGCCACCGACCCGCTGATGGGCGCGACCAGCATCCACGGCAACTTCGTCACCCTGGTCAAGGAGGCTTGAGATGGCACGCCTGGGCATGGTGATCGATACCCGCCGCTGCGTCGGCTGCATGGACTGCGTGGTGGCCTGCCAGACCGAGAACGACGTGCCGGCCGGCCACTGCCGCGACTGGATCGTGAGCGAGGTGCGCGGCGAGTTCCCGGCGCTGTCGATGGAGATCCGCTCCGAGCGCTGCAACCACTGCGACAACCCGCCGTGCGTGAGCTGCTGCCCCACCGGCGCCAGCCACGTCGAGCCCTTCGGCCGCACGGTGCAGGTGACGGCCGGCAAGTGCATCGGCTGCAAGGCCTGCATCGCGGCCTGCCCCTACGACGCGCGCTACGTGCATCCCGAGGGTCACGTCGACAAGTGCACCTTCTGCCTGCACCGCGTCAAGGAAGGCAAGGACCCGGCCTGCGTGTCGGTGTGCCCGACGCACTGCATGCACTTCGGCGACCTCGACGACCCGCAAAGCGCCGTCGCCCGCCTGCTGCGCACCCGCAAGCACCATGCGCTGCTGCCCGAGGCGGGCACCCGGCCGCGCGTGTTCTACCTGACCTGAGGGGATGGCGATGCTCGAACTGACCACCACCCGCCACAACCCGTTCATCGACCCGCAGCTGCATGTCTGGGGCTGGGAGATCCCGGTCTACCTGTTCCTCGGCGGCCTGGTTGCCGGCCTGATGGTGCTCGGCGGCCTGGCGCTGTGGCGCGCGGCGCGCGGCGACGACCCGCGCAGCTACTTCTCGCTGCAGGCGCCGCTGCTGGGCTTCGTGCTGATCAACCTGGGCATGGGCGCCCTGTTCCTCGACCTCGCGCACAAGCTCTACGTGTGGCGCGTGTACCTCACGTTCCAGCCGGGCTCGCCGATGTCCTGGGGCTCCTGGGTGCTGATCCTGGTGTACGGCGCGCTGCTGCTGTCGGCGCTGGTGCGCCTGCCCGAGGCCTGGCCCTGGGCGGGCGAGCGCGTGCCGCGGCTGCGGCAGTGGTCGGACGCGCTGCTCGCGCGCCCGCAGCTGCTGCGCGCCATCGCCTGGGCCAACATCGTGCTCGGCGTCGGCCTGGGCATCTACACCGGGATCCTGCTCAACACGATGGTGGCGCGGCCGCTGTGGAACAGCGCGATCCTGGGGCCCCTGTTCCTGGTGTCGGGCCTGTCGGCCGGCGCGGCCATGCTGCACCTGGCCAGCGTACTGCGCGGCGACCGCCCCGCGGCGCGCGGCATGGTCGGCGGCGCCTGGTCGGCGATCGTGCAGCCGGTGGGCGGCGCCTGGCCCGCGAGGGCGGCCGCGGGCGGCCTGGTGCGCGCCGACCAGGCCTTCATCGTCGTCGAGCTGCTGCTCATCGGCCTGCTGCTGGCCAACCTCGCCACCTCGTCGGCCTCGCACGCGGCGGCCATGGGGCTGCTGATGGGCGGTGCCTACGGCGCGCTGTTCTGGGGCGTGGTGGTCGGGCTCGGCCTGCTGGTGCCGCTGGCGCTGCAGGCGCTCGAGCTCGGGCATCGCATCCCGCACACCGTGCTGCCCGCACTGCTGGTGCTGGTGGGCGGCTACGCGCTGCGCTGGGTGATGGTCAACGCCGGCCAGGCCAGCAGGATCGTCTCGCAGGCGGCGCTGTAACGGCTGGCGTGACACCCCGACGAGCGGCCCGGCATGCGTTGAACGGACATCCCGCCCCGTAGCAGGTACCACAGCGTCGACTGACGCCACCGGCCCGCGCGTCGCGCGGTGGCCGAGTGGCGCGCTCGCCTTTGACGCATCGCAACATGCGGAATGACCACAGTTTCAAAGTGGCGATTCATTCCATCAGCACGTCGGTACCCCCAGGAGGCGAGATGAGACTGACACGCCGCACGTTCATCCAGGCCAGCGCCGCCACGAGCGGGCTGTGGCTCACGGGATGCGCCACCACGCCGCCGCAGGTGTCCTTCCCGGTCACCAGCGCCATGACCGTCCGCAAGGGCAAGGCCGCCGGCGCCCCCAGGGGCGAGTGGGTGGCCAGCACCTGCCAGGGCTGCACGCAGTGGTGCGCGATCCAGATCTTCGTGCAGGACGGGCGCGCGGTGCGCGTGCGCGGCAACCCGCTGTCCAAGACGAACCACGGCTACGTCTGCCCGCGCGGGCACCTGATCCCGCAGCAGAACTACAGCCCCGACCGCATCAAGGTGCCGATGAAGCGCACCAACCCGGCCAAGGGCCGCGGCATCGACCCGAAGTTCGTGCCGATCACCTGGGACGAGGCGCTGGGCACGGTGGCCGACAAGATGATCGAGCTGCGCAAGGCGGGCGAGGCGCACAAGTTCACCTACATCCGCGGTCGCTACTCGCCGACCTCGACCGACATCCTGTACGGCGCGCTGCCGCGCATCTACGGCACGACCAACTATTTCTCGCACAGCGCGATCTGCGCCGAGGCCGAGAAGATGGGACCCGGCTTCACGCAGGGCTTCTACGGCTACCGCGACTACGACCTGCCCAACGTGCAGTGCCTGGTGCTGTGGGGCACCGATCCGCTGGCCTCCAACCGCGAGGTGCCCAACACCATCCACCACTTCGGCAGCATCCTGGCGCGCGGCACGGTGATCGCGGTCGATCCGCGGCTGTCCAACGTCGCGGCCAAGGCCCACGAGTGGCTGCCGGTGCTGCCGGGCACCGACGGCGCGCTGGCCGGCGCGATCGCGCACGTGCTGCTCACCGAGGGCCTGTGGAACCGCGAGTTCGTCGGCGACTTCAAGGACGGCAGGAACCAGTTCGCCGCCGGCAAGGCGGTGGACGAGGCGGCCTTCGCCGAGCGCGAGACCCACGGCCTCGCGAAGTGGTGGAACCTGGAGCTGAAGGACCGCACGCCGGCCTGGGCCGAGAAGGAGTGCGGCATCCCGGCAGCGCAGATCGTGCGCGTGGCGCGCGCGATGGCCAAGGCGGCGCCGAGAACCGCGGTGTGGATGGGCCCGGGCGTGGCGATGAACCCGCGCGGCACCTATGCCGCGATGGCCGTCTACGCGCTCAACGCGCTGGTCGGCTCGATCGACGTCGAGGGCGGCGTGCTGCAGTCCTCGAGCGTGCCGGTCGGCGCCATGCCCAAGAGCGACGCCTACCTCGACGACGTCGCCAAGAACGCGGGCAAGTTCAAGAAGCTCGACGGCCGCGGCGCCAAGGACATGCCGGCGATGATGAACGCGCGGCCCGGCAGCGGTGTGGTCACCAACAACATCGCCAACGGCATGCTGGCCGACCCGGGCGCCTGCAAGATGCTGATGGCCTCGTGGGCCAACTTCGCGTTCTCCTGCACCGGCGCGCAGCGCTGGGAACAGGCGCTGGCGAAGCTGCCGTTCTTCGTGCACATGGTCACCGACCCGTCGGAGATGACGCAGTTCGCCGACATCGTGCTGCCCTCGACCTTCAACACCTGCGAAGGACGCTCGATCGTCACCAACATGGGCAACCGCGTGGGCTACGCGTCGATCCAGCAGGCGGCGGTCAAGCGCCTGTGGGACGTGAAGCAGGAGGAGACCGAGGTGGTCTGGCTGCTGGCCAGGAAGCTCGCCGACCGCGGCTTCCCGAACCTGTTCGACTACCTGTCCAAGGAGTTCAAGGACCCCGAGACCGGCAAGCTGCCGGGCAACGAGAACGAGTTCAGCGACATCGCGATGAAGATCTCGAGCGCGCCGCTGTGGATGGCCAAGGAGCCGCCCAAGGGCGACGCGCCGATCACCGGCGGCTGGGCCGAGTTCAGGAAGCGCGGCATCTTCAGCGGCGCCCCCTACGCGTTCAAGCGCGGCTGGGGCGGCAAGTTCAGCACGCCGACGAAGAAGTTCGAGCTCTACAGCGAGGCGGCCAAGGCGGGCCTCGCTGAACACGCGAAGAAGTTCAACACGACGGTCGACGACATCCTGTCGGCGAGCGGCTACGTCGCGCGCGGCGAACTGGCCTTCGTGCCGCACTACGAGCCACCCAAGCGCCACGGCAGCCGCGAGCAGTACCCCTTCACCTTCATCGACTACAAGAGTCGGCTCAACCGCGAGGGCCGCTCGGCCAACCTGCCCTGGTACCAGGAGTTCAAGAAGGTCGACCCGGGCGACGTCAGCTGGGAGGACGTGCTGAAGATGAACCCGGCCGACGGCCGGCGCCTGGGCCTGAAGACGGGCGACCTGGTGAAGGTCAGTTCGCCCGCAGGCGCGATCACCGTCAAGCTCAAGCTGTGGGAGGGCGTGCGCCCGGGCACGGTGACCAAGTGCTATGGCCAGGGCCACTGGGCCTATGGCCGCGTCGCGGCCAAGGAGTACGGCAGGACGCCGCGCGGGGGCAACAACAACGAGATCCTGGTCGACGACTACGACCGCCTGTCCGGCAGCACCGCCCGCAACGGCGGCTTCACCGGCGTGGCCGTGACGAAGGCCTGACCCGCAACCCCGCACACAGGAGCACACCATGAGATTCGGAATGGTCATCGACCTGCAGAAGTGCGTCGGCTGCGGTGCCTGCGCCTTCGCCTGCAAGGCCGAGAACAACACGCGCACGCGCGCCAACGGCCAGAGCTTCAACTGGGCCGACTTCGTGATGAAGACCGAGGGGACCTTCCCCAACGTCACGCACTGGGTGATGCCGGTGCTGTGCAACCACTGCTCCAACGCGCCCTGCGTGGAGATCTGCCCGGCCGAGCCCAAGGCGCTGTTCAAGACGCCGGAGGGCGTCACGATGCACGACACCGAGCTGTGCATCGGCTGCCGCCGCTGCCAGCGCGCCTGCCCCTACAGCGCCCGCGAGCTGGGCCCCGAGAGCCTCGACGGCGCCACCTACAGCGTCATCAGCTTCAACATGCCGGACGCGCCGACGCAACCGAAGTGGGCCGACAAGGCGGCGGCTATCCCGGGCGGCACCGGCTCCGGCGACGAAACCGCCCGCCGCGCCGGCGCGACGCCGCCGATGCTGAACGCCTTCAC
>DASTJE010000115.1:0-21404 GCA_035716845.1 Burkholderiaceae bacterium | reverse complement strand
GACCTGCTTCTCGGGGTTGTTGATGAAGTAGGGCGACAGGTAGCCGCGGTCGAACTGCATGCCCTCGACGACGTCGAGCTCGTTGTTCAGGCTCTTGCCGTCCTCGACGGTGATGACGCCTTCCTTGCCGACCTTGTCCATCGCGTTGGCGATGATCGTGCCGATGCTCTCGTCGCTGTTGGCGGAGATGCTGCCGACCTGGCTGATCTCCTTGCTGGTGGTGGTGGGCTTGCTGATCTTCTTCAGCTCGTCCACGAGGCCGGCGACGGCCTTGTCGATGCCGCGCTTGAGGTCCATCGGGTTCATGCCCGCGGCCACGTACTTCATGCCCTCGCGCACGATGCTCTGGGCGAGCACGGTGGCGGTGGTGGTGCCGTCACCGGCGGCGTCGCTGGTCTTGGAAGCGACTTCCTTGACCATCTGCGCGCCCATGTTCTGCAGCTTGTCCTTGAGCTCGATCTCCTTGGCGACCGAGACACCGTCCTTGGTGACGGTGGGGGCGCCGAAGCTGCGCTCGAGCACCACGTTGCGGCCCTTCGGGCCCAGCGTGACCTTGACGGCGTTGGCGAGGATGTTCACGCCCTCGACCATGCGATGACGCGCGTCACCGCCGAAGACAACGTCTTTTGCTGCCATGTTCTCTGACTCCTGAATTCGGTTCTGGGGGGATTACTTTTCGATCACGGCGAAGAGGTCTTCCTCGCGCATCACCAGCAACTCGTCGCCATCGACCTTGACGGTCTGGCCGCTGTACTTGCCGAACAGCACGCGGTCGCCGACCTTGATGTTCAGGGCCACGAAGTCGCCCTTGTCGTTGCGCTTGCCGGGGCCGACGGCCAGCACTTCGCCCTGGTCGGGCTTCTCGGCAGCGTTGTCGGGGATCACGATGCCCGAGGCGGTCTTGGTCTCGTTCTCGAGGCGCTTGACGATCACGCGATCGTGCAGGGGACGCAGTTTCATGCTTGGTTCTCCAAGGTACGCAGCTTGATGATCCGAACGTTTGCTCAGAAGTGTGCGCACGTTCACATTGAGTGATGGGGCTCAACGCCCAATCGTTAGCACTCAACACTATCGAGTGCTAGCAGGCGGATTATAGGGACGGGCCGGCGGCTTTCAAGGCCGCGGGGCATTGCGCGTCAATGAATTTCCGCGTCGAGGTCGTCAGGCGGGGGCGCCTGTGCAGGCGCCGGCACGCAGTACGCCTCGCTGGCCCAGGCGCCGAGATCGGCTCCGGCGCAGCGCTCGCTGCAAAACGGGCGCCAGCGATTGCCCGGCGAGAAGAGGCTGGGGCCGCGGCAGGACGGGCAGGGCACCGTGCGCGCGGCGTCAGGGCTCACGCGCACAACGTGAGCTCGAACGCCTGGTCCTCGCTCACGGGTTTCAGGCGCCCCTCGGCGTCGGGCCGCATCAGGCGGATCGAGACGATGAGGCGGTGGCCGGAGATCTCCGGTACGAGTTCGAGCGACTCGTCCACGCGCACGCGCAGCAAATGGAAGGTGCGGCCCTGCGGCAGGCTCTGCTGGAACTGGCCGCCACGTGCCACCACGCGCTGCGGCGCGCCGGAGTCGCGCAGCAGGCCCAGCAGCACGTTCAACGCTTCGGCCAGCGGCATCACGCTGGCGATCCACTGCAGCAGGTCGGCGCGGCGCCGCGCAGGGTCGCGTTGCTGCCAGGCGAAGTAGGCCGGAAGGTCGAACTCGCAGGTGCCGCCAGGGATGCTGATGCGGCTGCGGATCGACATCAGGAAGTCGTTTGCCGACAGCGCCTGGCCGGCCTTGCCGGGCAGGGTGTTCAGTTCGTTGAAGGCGTGATCGATCTGGCCCAGCACCGCATTGAGCGCGGCCTCGGAGACGCCCGGGTTGCCGCGGAACGCGGCAAGCAGGCCCTTGTGGCGCTCGAGTTCCTTGAGCAGATCGCTCTTCAGATCCGCGCGCGACGCCACATCGACGATCTCGAACAGCGTGGCGATCGCATAGTGGTGGTCGAGTGCGCTCTCGCGCGTGACCAGCTGGCCCAGGCGGTCGAACAGCTGCTCGAGCCGCAACATGGTGCGGATGCCTTCGTTGAGCGGGTATTCGTAGCGGACCAAGACCGACTCGTCGCATCCGGCCGGAGAGCCGGTTCAAAGGATCATTGTTCCACAGGGCGCTGCGGCGCCGGCAGCCACAGGCCCCACAGGGCATGCACGTGGGCCTCCAGGGTCGACAGCGAGATGCCTTCGTTGTGGATGACGGCGTCGGCGATCGAGCGCCGCATCGCGCGCGGCGCCTGCGCCTGCACCACGCGCTCTGCGAGCGCGCGCGTCCAGCCTGGGCGGGCCGAAACGCGGTCGACCTGCGTGGCCGTGCTGCAATCCACCACGACGATGCGTTCAAGGCGGCCACGCCAATACGTCGATTCGGCCAGCAGGGGGATGTCGAAGACGACGCAGCGGCGCGCGCCCGCGGCGATGCGCTCGGCCTCGGCGGCGATCAGGGGATGCAGGATGGCCTCGAGCCGACGACGGACCGACGGGTCGCCGAAGGCGGCGCTGCGCATCGCGTCTCGATCGAGCGCGCCATCGGGGCTCACGAACGCATCGCCGAATGACTCGCGCACGGACGGCATGGCCGCACCACCGGGGCTCGTCAACGCGCGAGCAATCGCATCGGCATCCGACAGCATGGCGCCGAGTTCGACCAGGCAGCGTGCGACCGTGGTCTTGCCGCTGCCGATGCCGCCGGTCAGCCCGATGCGCAGCGGCCGCGCTACAGGGGCCACAGTTGCGCGAGTGACTCGCCGAAGAACAGCGCGGCGAGGCCGCCGCCGGCCAGATACGGCCCGAACGGAATCGGCACCTCGCGCCTGTGCCCCTTGAAGACGACCAGGGCGATGCCCACGGTCGCACCCACGGCCGAGGCCAGCAGCACGACCGACGGCAGGGCTTTCCATCCCAGAAGCGCGCCCAATCCCGCAAGCATCTTGAAGTCCCCCTCGGCCATGCCGGGCACGCCGCGCAGCGCCTGGTAGAGCGCAGAAAGCGTCCACAGGCTGCCATAGCCGACGAGGACTCCCGCCACCGCGTCCGACAGAGGGACGCGAGTCCACGTGGCCAACGAGCCGAGCAAGCCGAGCGCGATCAACGGTAGCGTCAGGCCGTCCGGCAGCAACGTCGTGTCGAGGTCGATCAGCGCCATCGCGAGCAAGAGGGCAACCACCGCGCACCACAGCAGGGTCGTGGGCTGCGCCCCGAAGGCCCAGCCGCAGGCCGCGAACAGCGCGCCCGAAGCGGCTTCGACGATGGGGTATCGCGGCGAGATGCGCGTTCCGCACGAGGAGCAGCGGCCGCGCAGCAAGAGCCAGCCCAGCACCGGAAGGTTCTCGTGCCAATGCAGCACATGGCCGCACGACGGGCAGCGCGATCGTGGCCTGACGAGCGTGAGCGGGCCCAGCCGGGACAGCGCGTCGCCGATCGCGCGCGCCGCGGGATCGAAGGTCGTGGCTGGACGCGCCTGCTTGCCGAACACCGGCGTCCAGGCGAGCGCATCGGCGAGCTGGAAATCGGCAGTCTCGCGCCACCAGTCGCGCAGCAGCATCTGCGGAAGCCGATGCACCACGACATTGAGGAAGCTGCCGACGCACAGGCCGAGCACGGCCAGGCCCGCAGGGGTCAGGAACCAGTCCACCGCAGCGCCGCGCGCGTCAGACGACGGCGCCGAGCTTGAAGATCGGCAGGTACATCGACACCACGATGCCGCCGATCAGGACGCCGAGGATCACGATGATGAAGGGCTCCATCAGGCTGGACAGGCCCTTGACCATCTCGTCGACCTCGTCCTCGTAGAACTCGGCGGCCTTCGCGAGCATGTGGTCGAGCGAGCCGGACTCCTCGCCGATCGAGGTCATCTGCAACACCATGGTCGGGAACACTCCGGTGTTCTGCATCGACATCGTGAGCGCGGTTCCGGTGGCCACTTCCTTCTGGATCTGCTCGGTGGCGATGCGGTACACCGCGTTGCCTGATGCGCCACCGACCGAATCGAGCGCCTCGACGAGCGGGACGCCGGCGCCGAACAAGGTGGACAGCGTGCGCGTCCAGCGGGCCAGCACGGCCTTGCGGATCAAGTCGCCGAACACCGGTGCTCGCAGCAGCAGGCGGTCCATCGCGGTCTGCATGCGTTCGGAGCGCCGCCAGGACTGGATGAAGAAATAGCCGCCGCCGACCAGCACGCCGAAGATCAGCCACCAGTAGCGCACGAACTGGTCGGACAGCCACATCACCGCCAACGTGGGTGCGGGAAGGTCTGCGCCAAACGAGGTGAACACCTCCTTGAAGGCCGGGATCACGAAGATCATGATCACCGCCAGCACGACGAAGGCCACCACCAGCACCGCGGCCGGATAGATCAGCGCGGACTTGATCTTCTGCCTAAGGGCAAGCGTCTTTTCCTCGTAGATCGCCAGCCGGTCGAGGATCTGTTCCAGGATGCCACCGGCCTCGCCGGCCTCGACCAGATTGCAGTACAGCGCATTGAACTGCATCGGATGCTTGCGAAACGCCACCGACAGGCTGGTGCCGGTCTCGACGTCCGTGCGGATGTCGGTCAGCAGTTTGGTCAAGCGCGGGTTGGTCGCGCCGCGCGCGACGATGTCGAAGGCCTGCAGGAGAGGCACGCCGGCCTTCATCATCGTGGCCAGCTGGCGCGTGAAGATCGCGATGTCGCGCTGCTTGATCGACGAGCCGCCGCGCATGCGGCGCTTGCGCACCTTGGTGATCAGGACGCCCTGGCGTCGCAGTTGGGCACTGACCTGCGCTTCCCCGGACGAGCGCACCTCCCCGCGCACGACCTTGCCGTTCTTGTCCTTGCCTTCCCACTCGAAGACGAATTCCTTGATGTCCCTTGCGGCCGCAGCAGTCGCCATGAATCCTCCGAACGGGCGTCTCAGTGATGGGGGGTACGGGCAGACGTCGTCATTCGTTGGTGACGCTGATCACTTCCTCGAGCGTGGTGACCCCTGCGCGCACCTTGATGAGGCCCGACTGGCGAAGGTCGCGCACGCCTTCGTGGGTGGCCTGCGCCGCAATGTCGAGCGCCGAACCTTCCGACAGGATGATGCGCTGGATCGCCTCGGTCATGGGCATTACCTGATAGAGGCCGACGCGCCCCTTGTATCCGTTGTTGCACGACGAGCAGCCCACTGCCTTGTACGGCTTCCACGAGCCGTCGAGGTCCGAATCCTGGAAGCCCGCGCGCTTGAGCGCCTCCCGAGGGTACTCGACCGGGCTCTTGCACGCTTCGCACAAACGCCGCGCCAGGCGCTGGGCCGTGATCAGCAGCACGCTCGCAGCAATGTTGAAGGGCGCCACGCCCATGTTCAGCAGCCGTGTCAACGTGGACGGCGCATCGTTCGTATGCAGCGTGGACATCACCAGGTGGCCGGTCTGAGCGGCCTTGATCGCGATGTCCGCGGTTTCGAGGTCACGGATCTCGCCGACCATGATGATGTCCGGGTCCTGGCGCAGGAATGCCTTCAGCGCGGTCGCGAAGTTCAAGCCGGCCTTGTCATTCACGTTGACCTGGTTGATGCCCGGCAGGTTGATTTCGGCCGGGTCTTCCACCGTGGAGATGTTCACCCCCGGCTTGTTCAGCAGGTTCAGGCAGGTGTAGAGCGACACCGTCTTGCCCGAGCCGGTCGGGCCCGTGACCAGGATCATGCCGTAGGGACGGCTGATCGCGCTCATCAGGCGTTCCTTCTCGACCTTCTCGTAGCCCAGGGCGTCGATGCCCAGCTTGGCCGAAGAGGGATCGAGGATGCGAATGACGATCTTCTCGCCGAACAGCGTGGGCAACGTCGAGACGCGGAAGTCGATCGCCCGGTTGCCGAACTTCAGCTTCATGCGGCCGTCTTGCGGCACGCGCTTCTCGGCGATGTCCAGACGGCTGATGACCTTGATGCGAGAGGCGAGCTTGTCCTTGATCGCCACCGGCGGTTGGGTGATTTCGCGCAGTTCGCCGTCGACGCGGAAGCGCACGCGGTAGTTGTATTCGTAGGGTTCGAAGTGCAGGTCCGACGCGCGCGCATTGATGGCGTCGATCAGCATCTTCTGCAGGAAGCGCACGACTGGCGCATCCTCAACCTCGGTCTGGACGTCGGCGCTCTCCTGCTCGCCCGTGTCTTCCGTGACGTCGAAATCGAACTCGGCGTCGCCGAGCGATTCGATCGCATCGCTTACGCTTCCGGCGCTATTGGCCAGCAATTTGCCCAGCTTGTCGTACTCGACGATCACCCACTCGGGGGCGAGCTGGGTGGCGAACTTGATGCGCTCCACCGCTTCCTGGTCGGTGGGATCGGCCCCGCCGATGAAGATCCGGTTGCCACGCTTGCCCAGCACCACGATCTGGTACTGGTTCACGAGTTTGGCGTCGATGATGTTGCGCGGCAGGCGCTCGACGTCGATCGCGGACAGGTCCAGGACAGGCAGCGCGAGAGCGGACGACAGCGTGTGGGCCAGATCGGCCGCCGAGACCGAGCCCGCGGAAATCAACGCGGAAACGAAGCTGACCTTGCGTTCAGCGGCCGACTTGACGAGGCCCTCGGCAGCCTTGCCGCTGAGCTTGCCGGCGTGCACGAGCACTCGGGCAACGCCAGACAGCGACGAAAAGGGGGCTTCAGCCAGTGTGTCCAAGGGCTCGTCAGGGTGCGGGAAGCGGAGGGATCATCGCTGATCCCCCCGGCACTGTAAATCCAAGCCTATTGCCAGGTCGGCAACAGTTCACGCTGGTTCGTGCTGAGGCGCCTGAACAACATCAGGCTGCACCCAGGCGGTCGTGGTCGGGGTGAGAGGATTCGAACCTCCGGCCTCTACGTCCCGAACGTAGCGCTCTACCAGGCTAAGCTACACCCCGAATGGCGTCCGCTCGTTCGCGACCTGAAGGTCAGGATGAGCGGTCGACCGACCGAACACATAATTCTAGCAGAGCGTGCTTGAACGGCGAGGGCGCCAGTGCATCCAGCATCTGGCGAGCTTCGTCGGCCTCGCGACGGGCCACCGCCCGTGCGGCGTCGAGGGCGCCCGTTCGGCGCACGATGCCCACGATCTCCTGCAATCGCGACACCTCGCCATGGACGACGGCGTGCCTCAGCAGTTCGCGCTCGGCCGGTTCGGCGCGTTCCATGGCCTTGAGCAGGGGGAGCGTGGGTTTGCCTTCGCGCAGGTCGTCGCCCACGTTCTTGCCCAGGGCGGTGGTCTCGCCGTCGTAGTCGAGCAAATCATCCACGAGTTGGAAGGCCGTCCCCAGGCTGCGCCCATAGCTCGCGCAGGCCGCCTCGGTCTCGACGTTGGCTCCGCCCAGGATGGCGCCAAGTCGCGCGCTCGCTTCGAAGAGCTTGGCCGTCTTGGAGCGAATGACGCGCAGGTACTCGTCAACCGCCAGGTCGGGGTCGTGCATGTTCATCAACTGCAGGACCTCCCCCTCCGCGATCACGTTCGTCGCGTCCGCCAGCACGTCGAGTACCCGCATCCGGCCGACGGAGACCATCATCTGAAATGCGCGCGAGTAGAGAAAGTCTCCGACGAGGACGCTGGCGGCGTTGCCGAACACGGCGTTGGCGGTCTGCCGTCCGCGGCGCAGCATCGACTCGTCGACCACGTCGTCGTGCAGCAGCGTCGCGGTGTGGATGAACTCGACCGTTGCGGCGAGGGTGTGCTGGTGCGGGCCGTCGTATCCCAGCGCATTGGCGAACAAGAGCACCAGGCGCGGACGGATGCGCTTGCCGCCGGCGCTGACGATGTAATGCGCGATCTGGTTGATCAGCGCGACGTCGGAGCGCAGGCTCTGGGCGATCACCGCGTCGACCTGTGCCATGTGGTCGGCCACTGGGTCGGTGGCGACGGCAGCGGGCCGGGGGGGCGTTTTCACATCGCGAATTATAAGGAGGGGCCGGCGGGCTGCCTTCGTCTGGTATAGTCATAGGTTCCGTATTCAAACCCTCGCTCAATGGCGGCGTGCAAGCACGTGTCGGGCGTGTCAGGGCAGTTACGGATTTGATTGAAAGGGCTCTTATGTACGCGGTCATAAAAACCGGTGGCAAGCAATACAAGGTTGCCGCTGGCGAGAAGATCAAGGTAGAACAGATTGCTGCGGACGTTGGCCAGGATGTCGTGATCGATCAGGTGCTGGCTGTGGGTAGCGGCGCGGACCTGAAGGTTGGGTCTCCCCTGGTGGCGGGGGCTACGGTCAAGGCGACCGTGCTCGCGCACGGGCGTCATGACAAGGTACGCATCTTTAAGTTGCGTCGTCGCAAGCACTATAAGAAGTCGCAGGGTCACCGCCAGAACTTCACCGAACTGCAGATCCAAGCGGTGTCGGCCTGACGGGCCGGCGATTTCCGAAAAGGGGTAATCCACCATGGCACAGAAAAAGGGCGGCGGTTCCACCCGGAACGGCCGTGATTCGCAGCCCAAGATGCTGGGCGTGAAGGCGTTTGGCGGCGAAGCCGTCTCGGCCGGTTCCATCCTCGTGCGCCAGCGCGGTACCAAGTTCCATGCAGGCACCAACGTGGGCATGGGCCGCGACCACACGCTGTTCGCGCTCGTCGACGGTCAAGTCAAGTTCGAGACCAAGGGCAACCTGAATCGGCAAACGGTGAGCGTCCAGCCGGCCTGAACCTGACGCCTGCCGACGTGCGAGCCCCGGCCTGCCGGGGCTTTGTTGCTTCTTGGGCGCCTCACTACCATCGTGCCATGAAGTTCATCGACGAAGCCATCATCGACGTCGCGGCCGGCCACGGCGGCGCGGGCTGCGTGAGCTTCCGGCGCGAGAAGTTCATTCCGTTCGGGGGGCCGAACGGTGGCGACGGGGGGCGCGGGGGCAGCATTTTTGCTGTGGCCGATGTCAACCTCAACACGCTGATCGACTACCGCTACGCGCGCCGTCACGAGGCAAGGAATGGCGAACCGGGCCGCGGTTCCGACCAGTTCGGCGCCGCAGCCGACGACATCGTTCTGCGCATGCCGGTGGGCACCATCCTGACCGATCTCGACAGCGGCGAAATCGTGGCTGAGCTGATCGTGCCTGGCGAGAAGGTTCTGATCTGCAAGGGCGGCGACGGCGGCTTCGGCAATCTGCACTTCAAGAGCAGCACCAATCGCGCGCCGCGGCAGAAGACCCCCGGCTGGCCCGGCGAGAGCCGGCGCCTCAAGCTCGAACTCCGGGTGCTGGCCGATGTCGGGCTGCTGGGCATGCCCAACGCAGGCAAGAGCACCCTCATTGCGGCGATTTCCAACGCTCGCCCGAAGATCGCCGACTACCCTTTCACGACGCTGCACCCCAACCTTGGCGTGGTGCGCGTTGGTCCTGAGCAGAGCTTCGTGGTGGCCGACGTGCCGGGCCTGATCGAGGGAGCTGCGGAAGGGGCCGGGTTGGGCCACCAGTTCCTGCGGCATTTGCAGCGCACGCGGCTGTTGCTGCACGTCGTGGATCTGGCGCCGTTCGACGAGTCGGTCGATCCGGTAGTGCAGGCGCGCGCGATCGTCGTCGAGCTGAAGAAATACGACCCGGCGCTGGCTGCCAAGCCGCGCTGGCTCGTGCTCAACAAGATCGACATGATTGCGCCCGAGCAACGTGCCGCGCGGGTCAAGGAGTTCGTGCGCCGTCTGCGCTGGAAAGGGCCGGTATTCGAGATCTCGGCGCTGGCGCGCTATGGCCTTGAACCCATGGTGCGGGCCATCTACGAGCACGTGGCGGCGACGCGGCCCCAAGCGGCCGCAGAGACCGACGTCCGATTCGACGGGGCTGACCATGAATGAGATCGGCCTGCTGCGAGACGCGAGGCGCATCGTCGTCAAGGTTGGCTCGAGCCTCGTCACGAACGAGGGCCGCGGCCTGGATGCCGAAGCCATCGGCGCCTGGTGCGAACAGCTGGCCGCGCTGGCCGGCGACGGCCGCGAGGTGGTGATGGTGTCCAGCGGGGCGATTGCCGAAGGGATGAAACGGCTCGGTTGGCGGGTGCGCCCACACGAGTTGCCCGAGTTGCAGGCGGCTGCGGCCGTGGGGCAGATGGGACTGGCCCAGATCTACGAGTCACAGCTGTCACGCCATGGTCTGCGCAGCGCACAGGTGCTGCTGACGCACGCCGACCTGGCGGACCGCGAGCGTTACCTCAATGCGCGGTCGACGCTGCTGACTCTGCTGGCACTGAAGGTCGTGCCGGTGATCAACGAGAACGATACGGTCGTCAACGACGAGATCAAGTTCGGCGACAACGACACTCTGGGGGCGCTGGTCGCCAATCTGGTCGAAGCCGATGCGTTGGTGATCCTGACCGACCAGCGTGGCTTGTACTCGGCGGATCCGCGCAAGGACCCGGCCGCCGCCCTGGTGGCGCGTGCTCGCGCCGGCGACGAGGCCCTGGAGCGCATGGCTGGCGGCGCTGGCTCGGCGATCGGGCGCGGGGGCATGCTGACCAAGGTGCTGGCGGCCAAGAGGGCGGCCAGCAGTGGAGCGAGCACGATCATCGCATGGGGTCGCGAGCCGAACGTGCTGGTGCGTCTGGCCGCGGGCGAGGCGATCGGTACCGCGCTCCAGGCCAGCACCGCCAAGCTGGCCGCGCGCAAGCAGTGGATGGCCGATCACCTGCAGTTGCGCGGGGCGGTGACGGTGGACGCCGGTGCAGCCCAGAAGTTGCGCGGCGAGGGCAAGAGCCTGCTGCCGATCGGGGTGGTCGGCATCGAGGGCGAGTTCGCGCGCGGCGACGTGATCGCGGTGCGTACGGCCGATGGCGCGTCGATCGCACGCGGCTTGGCCAACTACTCCGCAGCGGAGACCCGACTGATCGCGCGCAAGCCGTCGTCGCAGATCGAGGCCACTCTCGGCTACGCCGCCGAGCCCGAACTCATCCACCGCGACAACCTGGTGCTCGCCTGAACAGGCGCTGCCGAGCCGTTAACGCCCGGCGTCGGCCTCCGGCTCCACGCTGTCGGGCGGACGGGCATCATCGCGACCGCCCGTGCGCAGCCCAGTGCGCAGGTACCGGTTGTGATGTGCGTGACGCGGCAGGAACCGCGCCAACTCCGTGAGTGCGCGCTGGTAGACGTCGCGCTTGAACTCGATCACGACGTCGAGCGGCACCCAGTAGTCGTTCCAGCGCCATGCGTCGAACTCCGGGTGGTCGGTGGCGCGCAGATTGAGGTCACTGTCGCGTCCGACCAATCGCAGCAGGAACCAGATCTGCTTTTGTCCCCGGTAATGGCCGCGAGCGTCGCGGCGGATGTAGTGGTCCGGGACTTCGTAGCGCAACCAGTCGCGCGTGCGGGCGATGATCTGCACGTGCTCGGGCCGCAGGCCGACCTCCTCGTGCAATTCGCGCAACATCGCCTGCTCCGGCGATTCACCGTGCTTGATGCCCCCTTGCGGAAACTGCCACGAATGCGTGCGTAACCGCTTGCCCCAGAACACCTGGTTCCGGGCGTTGAGCAGGATGATGCCGACGTTCGGCCTGAAGCCGTCACGGTCGAGCATAATCGGACCCCAATTCTTGAACTGAATTCATTTTGCACCCGCCCGGTGCGGCGCGCGATCACTCGGTTTCCCGCATCCGGGGTCTCGTCGGTGCAGCGTGCTGCGAACGGCCACTCGCACACGCCATGAAAGCCTCCCAGTTCTTTATCGCCACGCTCAAGGAAGCGCCTGCCGACGCCGAAGTCGTGAGCCACAAGCTCATGGTGCGCGCCGGCATGATCAAGCGCCTCGGGGCCGGCATCTACAACTACATGCCGATGGGCCTGCGCGTGATCCGCAAGGTGGAGCAGATCATCCGTGAGGAGATGAATCGCGCCGGTGCCGTCGAGCTGCTGATGCCGGTGGTGCAACCGGCCGAACTGTGGCAGGAAACCGGGCGTTTCCAGAAGATGGGCCCTGAACTGCTGCGCGTGAAGGACCGCCACGAGCGCGACTTCGTGATCCAGCCCACCAGCGAGGAGGTGGTCACCGACATCGCGCGCCAGGAACTGCGCAGCTACAAGCAGCTGCCGCGGAATTTCTATCACATCCAGACCAAGTTCCGCGACGAGCGCCGTCCGCGCTTCGGCGTGATGCGCGGGCGCGAGTTCACGATGAAGGATGCCTACTCCTTCGATCGCGATGTCGAAGCGGGACGCCGCAGCTACCAGGCGATGTTCGATGCCTATTGCGCGATCTTCGATCGCATGGGCATGAAGTACCGTGCGGTCGCCGCGGACACCGGTGCGATCGGCGGCGACGTGTCGCAGGAGTTCCAGGTGATCGCCGACACCGGCGAGGACGCCATCGTCTACTGCCCGGGCAGCGACTACGCCGCGAACATCGAGCTGGCCGAGGGCGTGCCGCTGCTCGCCGAGCGGGCGGCACCCGCCGAGGCGATGCGAAGGACCCCCACACCAGGCAAGAGCACCTGCGAGGACGTCGCGGCGTTGCTCAATCTTCCGCTGGCGCGCACGGTCAAGTCCTTGGTCCTGGCCACCGACGAGCGCAACGATGCCGGTGACATCGTCGCCACGCAAGTGTGGCTGTTGCTCGTGCGTGGCGACCACAGCCTCAACGAGGTGAAGGCGGCCAAGGTCGAGGGGCTCAAGGGTGGCTGGCGTTTCGCCACGGTGCCCGAGATCATCGATCACTTCGGCACGCCCCCCGGCTACCTTGGTCCGATCGGCACGAAGAAGCCGGTCAAAGTGGTGGCCGACCGCACGGTCGCGCGCATGAACGATTTCGTCTGTGGCGCCAATGAGGCTGACTTTCACCTCACCGGCGTCAACTGGGGCCGCGATCTCCCCGAGCCCGACGTGGTGGCCGACATCCGCAACGTGGTGGAGGGCGACCCCTCGCCGGACGGCCGTGGCGTGCTCGCGATCCAGCGCGGCATCGAGGTGGGCCACGTGTTCCTGCTCGGCACCAAGTACAGCGAGGCCATGAACGCCACCTACCTGGATGAGGCCGGCAAACCTCAGCTGATGGTGATGGGCTGCTACGGCATCGGGGTCACGCGCATTCTGGGCGCGGCCATCGAGCAGAACCACGACGAGCGTGGCATCGTCTGGCCGGCGGCCATCGCGCCGTTCGGAGTCGTGATCTGCCCCATCGGCTACGACCGCAGCGACGCGGTGCGCGTCGCGGCGCAGCAGCTGCACGACGAACTGGCCGCAATGGGCATCGACGTGATGCTGGACGACCGCGGCGAGCGGCCCGGCGCGATGTTCGCCGACTGGGAGCTGATCGGCGTGCCCCAGCGCGTCGTCATCTCGGAACGCGGCCTCAAGGACGGCCAGGTCGAGATCCAGGGGCGGCGTGAGGCGGCCGGCACGGCGTACCCTCTGGGTGCGGCGGCGGCAGCGGTGAAGGAGCGCCTCGGCGCATGACCGTTGCGCGCCGGACGCTGCTGGCGCTGCCCTGGGCGGTGTGGGCCGGTCCGGCGCGGTCCGGCGCACAGGCCGAGGAAAGGCTGGCCGATGCCGTGCGCGGTGCGTTGTCGGCCGCCATTGCGGCGACAGCGCCACCGCGTCCGACGTTCGACCGCATCGAGGACCGCCTGGCCTTCCTGCGCTGGAAGGCGGCCAGCAGCGAACGGCTGAGGCGCTACAAGAGCGACGCCCATGTGCGCGACGAGTTCCTCGACACGCTGTGGTACGAGAGCAGGCGCGCCGGGCTCGAGAGCGCGCTCGTGCTGGGGTTGATCCAGGTCGAAAGCGCCTTTCGCAAGTACGCCATCAGCGTGGTGGGCGCTCGTGGCTACATGCAGGTGATGCCGTTCTGGGCACGCCTGATCGGCAACGGCGACGTTCCACGCCTGTTCGACATGCGCGTCAACCTGCGCTTCGGCTGCGTGATCCTGCGCCACTACCTCGACATCGAGCAAGGCGACCTGTTCATGGCGCTGGGGCGCTACAACGGAAGTCGCGGCCGACCCGAATACCCGAACGCGGTGTTCGCGGCGCGAGAACGCTGGCGCCTGTGAGCGCCGGTCACAGGCCGGTCCAGGCGCGTGGCTGTGCAGCCGCGATCCCGGCCAGCGCCAGCACGCGCTCGACCGATTCGGCCACCAGCTCCTCGATCGTCGACGGATGGTGATAGAAGGCGGGCAGGGGCGGGAACACGATGCCGCCCATCTCGGTGACGGCAGTCATGTTGCGCAGATGGGCCAGGTTGAATGGCGTCTCGCGCACCAGCAGCACCAGGCGCCGCCGTTCCTTGAGCGTCACGTCGGCCGCGCGCGTGAGGAGGTTGTCCGACAGGCCAAGTGCAATGGCCGCCAGCGACTTCATCGAGCAGGGTGCGACCACCATGGCCGCGGCATCGAAGCTGCCGCTGGCGATGCATGCGCCGATGTCGCCGGGGGCGTGCGAGCGCGACGCCAGCGCCTCCAGCGCATGGCGGTCGAGGCCGAGCTCATGGTGCGCATTGAGCACGCCGGCCGGCGTGGCCACCAGGTGGGTCTCGACGCCCAGCACGCGCGCCCGTTCGAGCAGGCGCACCCCGTAGACGGCTCCGCTGGCGCCGGTGAGGCCAACCACCAGTCGCGGCGCGCCGCTCATCTCAGGCGGCCGTCGACAGCACCTGCTGAAGCTCGCCGGCCTGGTACATCTCCATCATGATGTCCGAGCCGCCGATGAACTCCCCGTTCACGTAGAGCTGCGGAATCGTCGGCCAGTTGGCGTACTCCTTGATGCCCTGGCGGATGGCTTCGTCTTCGAGCACGTTGACCGTCGTCAGGTCCGAGACGCCGCAGGCCTTGAGGATCTGCACGGCGCGGCCGGAAAAGCCGCACATCGGGAACTGCGCCGTTCCCTTCATGAAGAGCACGACCTTGTGGCCGCGCACGATGTCGTCGATGCGTTGTTGTACTTCGTCCATGGTCCCAACCCCGATTGTCGAGAGGAAAGGCATGGTTATACGGCAATCTGCCGTTCCGCAATTCTCGTGGGGCCGCCTTCGGCCCCCGGCTCAGAAGGCGTAGGACACGCCGACCTGGACCATCGGCGTCAGGCGCAGCTCGCGCAGCAGGTCGTCCAGGCTTTGCGTGCTGCCGATGCGCAGTCCACCGCTGCTGCCGCGCACTGCGAGGCCGAGATCGGCGGACACGCCCCAGCCCTTGCGCCAGGAACTGCCCGACCAGCCGACGCCGACATACGGCGTGGCCGACCATTGGTCGTAAGGCTGCAGGCTGCCGCCGGCGGGTGCCCCAAGCACGGCGCTGCGCTGGCCGAGCAGGACGCCGCTGGTCGCCCGGAAACCGCCGCTGGCGTCGAAGTTGCCCAGCCTGGTGCGGCCGAAGTAGTAGTCGCTGAGCACGACGCCCGACTGGCCGGACCAGTTGGCGACCGATGTGCCGAGCCCTATGCGGGGGTGCAGGCGACCGGAAAGATCCGTGTCACCATGCGCTGCGCCCAGGCCCTGGGCCGTCGCCGATGCGGCGAGAAGTATCAGCGCCATCGCGGCGGTGGGCCGGGGGATCCGGCGCAGAGGCTGTCGATCCATCGCAGACTCCCTCGCGGTCGAGTACCGCGTTGAAGACCATGCTACGCCGCAGCGTCAGCCTTGTGTGCGGTCAAAGACGCAAACAATTGCCGCGGATCAGGGGGTTCGCCGTCACGAAGTGTTGCCGGCGGCCACGTGGCGCCGGCCACCCGTGACCCGCTCCAGTCCACCGAGGTCGGCTCGCGTGCAGACCGACTCGAATCCGTGGCGCTGAAGCAACTCCCGGACCGCCGCGCCCTGGTCCGCGCCATGCTCGAGCAGCAGAAACCCACCCGGCAACACGTGCGCCGTGGCGCCCGCCGCAATGCGCGCAAGGTCGGACAGGCCGTCGCCGTCGTCGCCGGGTGGCACGAGCGCTGAAACGGGTTCATGGACCAAGGCCGCAAGATGCGGATCGCCAGGCGCCACGTAAGGTGGATTCGACACCGCGAGGTGCCAACCGCCGCCAGCGGGGAGGGGGCGCGCGGCGTCCCACCAGGAGCCCTGACGCCAGTCGACCCCCAGACCCAGCCTGGCTCCGTTGGACGTCGCGACGGCCAGCGCGGCCGGGCTGACGTCCGTGGCACTGACCTGCGCACGCGGGCAGTTGTGCTTGAGTGCCAGCGCGACGGCCCCGCTGCCGGTACCGAGGTCGAGCACCTGAGGCGTGGCCACGCCGCGAAGCGGGCCGTCCAGACACTCGAGGGCCCACTGAACCAGTGTCTCCGTGTCGGGGCGCGGGATCAGCACCGAGGGAGTCACCGACAGTGCGAGGCCGTGGAACTCGCGCTGGCCTACCAGATAGGCATAGGGCTCGCCGGCGGCCCGGCGCGCGAGCAGCTCCGCCACGAGCGAGCGGGCAGGTGCCGCGAGCGCAGCCTCGTCGTGCGCGATCACCCAGCTGCGATCGCATCCGAGAGCATGGGCCACCAGGCCCCGCGCGTCGCTGCGCTCGACGCCGTGGGCCCGCGCCCATGCCAGGGCCTGTGCCACCGTCGCAGGCGCCTCGTTCATGCGTTGCCGCCGCTCTCGAGCGCGGCGAGCTGTTCGGCCGCGCGCGCCGCGTGCAGAGCGTCCAGGACATCGTCCAGATCGCCGTCCATCACCGCCCCGAGCTTGTAGAGCGTGAGGTTGATGCGGTGATCGGTCAGCCGGCCTTGCGGGAAGTTGTAGGTGCGGATGCGGTCGCTGCGGTCGCCGCTGCCCACCAGGCTCTTGCGCGTGGCGGCCTCCTTGGCTGCGCGCTCGCTTCGTTCCTTCTCGCGCAGGCGCGCCACCAGCACGGCCATGGCCTTGGCCTTGTTGCGGTGCTGCGAACGGTCGTCCTGGCACTCGGCCACGATGCCGGTGGGCAGGTGGGTGATCCGGATCGCGCTGTCGGTCTTGTTCACGTGCTGGCCGCCGGCCCCACTGGCGCGGAAGGTGTCGATGCGCAGCTCGGCGGGATTGACTTGCACGTCCTCGGTGTCGTCGGGCTCGGGCATCACGGCCACCGTGCAGGCGCTGGTGTGGATGCGACCCTGGCTTTCCGTGGCCGGTACGCGCTGTACGCGATGGCCGCCCGATTCGAAGCGCAGCCGGCCGTAGGCCCCCGGCCCCTCGACGCGCAGCACGAGTTCCTTGTAGCCACCGAGCTCGGACGGGCTCTCGCTCAGCACCTCGGTGCGGAATCCGGCGCGCTCGCACCAACGCAGGTACATGCGCGCGAGGTCCCCCGCGAACAAGGCCGACTCGTCCCCGCCGGTACCGGCGCGGATTTCGAGGAAGGCATTGCGCTCGTCCTCGGGGTCGCGCGGCAGCAGCGCCGTCTGGAGCTCGCGATGCAGGTGGAGCAGGTCGTCCTCGGCCAGCGCGATCTCGTCGCGCGCCATCTCGGCCATCTCGGGGTCCGCCTGCATTTCGCGCGCGGCGACGAGGTCGCGTTCGCGCTGCGTGTAGCGGCGCCACAGGCTCACCAGCGCCGCTGCCTCGGCCTGCTCCTTCGCGAGTGACCGATAGCGCTTCATGTCGGCGCTCACGGCGGGATCGGCAAGGCTGGCGTCGAGCTCGGACAGACGCATCGCGAGACGGTCGAGTTGGTGGCGCAGGGACTCTTTCATCGACGGTGGGCCAGGATCCCGCGCACCCGTGACGCGACGGGCGCGGCCGATCCGAACGGGCTAGGAGTGGGAGGAACGCGGTGGCGTGGATTCGCCGTCGCCTGGCGTGCGCGACACCTGGCGCAGGAACAGGCGGCTGACGGCAGCGGCAACCTCGGCGCGGTGACCGGCATCCGCGGCGTGCAGTTCCGCGAAGGCGCCGTGCAGCATCTTCTGCGTCAGGCCGCGCGCCAGCGCGTCCAGCACCGCCTCGGCGTTGTCGCCGCGCGCGAGGTGCTTGCGCGCGCGCGCCAGTTCGGCGAGCCGCCACTCGTCGGCCCGCTTGTTGAGCGCCTGGATCAGCGGCACCGTGGCGCGCTGGTCGAGCCAGTGCGCGAAGCTGGTGACGCCGGCATCGATGATGGCCTCGGCCTGTTCGACCGCCGCCTGCCGCTTCTCGCCGGCGGTCTGGACGACCGCCGAGAGGTCGTCGACCGTGTACAGGTAGATGTCCGACAGTCGCGAGACCTCGGGCTCGATGTCGCGCGGAACCGCCAGGTCGACCATGAACATCGGGCGCCGCCGCCGCGCCTTCAGCGCGCGTTCCACCGCTCCGAGGCCGATGATGGGCAGCGAGCTCGCGGTGCACGACACCACGATGTCGAATTCGTGCAGGCGCTCGGGCAACTCGGCCAGCCGCATCGGCTGGGCGCCGAAACGGGCTGCCAAGGCCTCCCCGCGCTCGAGCGTGCGGTTGGCGATCGCCATGGTGGCCGGCTCGCGCGCCGCAAAGTGCGTGGCCACCAGCTCGATCATTTCGCCGGCGCCGACGAACAACACGCGCTGGCGTCGCAGATCCTCGAACAGCTGGCCCGCCAGGCGCACCGCCGCGGCGGCCATGCTGACCGAATGCGCGCCGATCTCGGTGCTGGTGCGAACCTCCTTGGCCACCGCGAAAGAGCGCTGGAAGAGCTGGTGCAGCGTGGTGCCGAGCGTGCCGGCCTCGTCGGCCTCGCGCACCGCCTGCTTCATCTGGCCCAGGATCTGCGGCTCGCCCAGCACCATCGAGTCGAGCCCCGACGCCACGCGGAAGGCGTGACGCGCGGCCGCACGGTCCTCGGCAGCATAGGTGTAGTCGCAAAGCTGGACGGTGCTGATGCCGCCCCGCGCCGCCAGCCACTCGGACGCCGGCGAGACCAAGTCGCGCGGGCTGGCACTGTCGTGCGCGACATACAGCTCGGTGCGGTTGCAGGTGGACAGCAACGCCACCTCCGACGTGGCGTTCTGGATGCGCGTGCGCAAGGCCAGCAAGGCGTCGTGCAGCTGACCCGGCGCAAACGAGAACCGGCCCCGCACGTCAAGCGGTGCGGTGGTGTGGTTCAGGCCCAGGGTGAGGACGCCCATGCCTCGATTCTAGAATTCGCCGCCTTTCAAGAGAAACTGCCTTCCCGTGGGTCCGATCGACGGCTTTTGGCACATCGCAAACTTCTTCGCTCCGGCGCTCGGCGTGGGGACGCTGGCATCCGCCCTGTGCAAGCTGCTCTGGCGGCGGGAACTCGCCGCGGTCGCCTGGCGCCGCCTCGCCCTGTGGGCGACCACCGGGGGCGCAATGGCGTCGATTGCCGGCTTGGCGGCGTTCGGGCGCGACGGCCGCCTGGCCACCTACGCGCTGCTGGTGCTGGCGAGCGCGCTGGCGCTGTGGTGGGCCGGTTTCGTGCGCCGTTGAAGCGGTGGCGCCGCAGGGCGCCGGGCGTCAGGCCGCGACCGATTCGCCGACGAGCACTTCGCCGCGCAGCGAATGAGGCAAGGCGCCGGTGATGCGCAGCTCGACCATCCGGCCCACCAGCCGCGGCGAGCCCTTGAAGTTGACGATGCGGTTGCACTCGGTGCGGCCCATCAACTCGGTGGGATCCTTCTTCGACGGGCCTTCGACGAGCACGCGCTGCACGCTGCCCACGCGCGCCGCTCCGATGCGGCGCACGTTCGTCTCCAGCGCCGCCTGAAGCCGCTGCAGGCGGCGCAGCTTGGCGTCGTGGGGCGTGTCGTCAGGCAGGTTGGCGGCCGGCGTGCCGGGGCGGGCGCTGAAGACGAAGCTGAAACTGGCGTCGAATTCGACGTCCTCGACCAGCTTCATCAGGCGCTCGAAGTCGTCCTGCGTCTCGCCGGGGAACCCGACGATGAAGTCCGACGAGATGCTGATGCCCGGGCGCACGGCACGCAGCTTGCGGATCGTGCTCTTGTACTCCATCGCGGTGTAGCCGCGCTTCATCGCCGACAGGATGCGGTCGCTGCCGTGCTGCACCGGCAGGTGCAGGTGGCTCACCAGCTTGGGCAATCGCCCGTAGGCCTCGATCAGGCGCGGCGTGAACTCGTTGGGGTGGCTCGTCGTGTAGCGGATGCGCTCGACGCCGGGAACCTCGTGCACGAGCTCCAGCAGCAACGCGAAATCGGCGATCTCGCCGCTTTCGCCCATGCGGCCGCGGTAGGCATTGACGTTCTGGCCCAGGAGCGTCACTTCCTTGACGCCCTGGTCGGCCAGCCCGGCCACCTCGGTCAGTACGTCCTCGAGCGGACGGCTCACTTCCTCGCCGCGCGTGTAGGGCACGACGCAGTACGAACAGTACTTGGAGCAGCCCTCCATGATGGACACGAACGCGCTTGCGCCGTCGACGCGCGCCGGCGGCAGGTGATCGAACTTCTCGATCTCGGGGAAGCGGATGTCCACCTGCGGCCTTGCCTGCAGCGCGCGCGCCTCGATCATGGCCGGCAGGCGGTGCAGCGTCTGCGGCCCGAACACGATGTCCACATAGGGCGCGCGCTCGACGATGGCGGCACCTTCCTGGCTCGCCACGCAGCCCCCCACGCCGATCAGCACGCCCTTCTTCTTCAGGTGCTTGACGCGTCCGAGGTCGGAGAACACCTTCTCCTGCGCCTTCTCGCGCACGGAACAGGTGTTGAAGAGGATGAGGTCCGCCTGTTCGGGGTCGGTGGTCGGCTCGTAGCCCTGCGCCTCGCGCAGCACGTCGACCATCTTGTCCGAGTCGTACTCGTTCATCTGGCAGCCGTGGGTCTTGATGAACAGTTTGCCGGCCATGGCACGTCCTGGGCGGGGGCGCGAAAAAGGGGGGCGGAGTATAGCGGCCGGGGGCTGCCTCCGGGGCGGTTGTCAAGGGCCAATGCTGGCTTTTCCGGGGCCGATCCGCGAAACTTGTCGGCAGGGAACCGGTCGAAGGCCCGACCGAGAAGGAATCCTGGATGCGTTTTCTGCTGTTGCTGCTGTTCGCCGCGTTCGCCACGAGTTTCGTGCCCGAGGCCGAAGCTGGCTCGGGTTATCACGTCTGCCGGGGCAAGAACGGCACGCGCACGTTCACGAACCTGCCGTGCAACAAGCAGAACACCAGCGGCATCGCCGGCCCGCGTGACGTGTTCTACAAGTCGCGGACGCCCGGCGGTGCCATCGAGTTCTCGTCGAAGCCGCCGATCGGCCGGTCCTACGTGGCGGTCGAGGTGGGCGGCTGCCCGGCCTGCCGGCTGGACTCCAGCGTCAACTGGACGGCGACGCGCCTGAACCTCACCGACTACGCCGCGACCATCGCCGCCGCCGCTGCGGAACACGGCGTCGACCAGTCCATCGTCCGCGCGATCATCCATGCCGAGTCGGCGTTCAACCCGGAGGCGCTGTCGCGCAAGGGTGCGCAGGGCCTGATGCAGCTGATGCCGGGAACGGCCGGGCAGTACGGGGTCACGAACGCCTTCGACCCGGAGCAGAACATCAAGGCCGGCGTGCGCCACCTGGCCGGCCTGCTGAAACGGTACGACGGCGACCTGAAACTCGTGGCGGCAGCGTACAACGCCGGCG
>DASTJE010000114.1:0-4394 GCA_035716845.1 Burkholderiaceae bacterium | reverse complement strand
TCCACGATGTCCGCGACGTCGGCGCCACACTTGCCCGCCACGCGGACGGGCAGCACGCGGCCGTTCCAGTTCATCGCCGCGACGCCGCCGGGCCGCATCGGGTCGCCATCGCCGCCGTTGGTGAGTGCGGCGAGCTGCCCGGCGATGGCCGTGCCGTGCCAGCTGCTGGGGATCTCGTCGCAGGCGCCGAAATTCGCCGCGTCGCGCGCGCGGTCCGCGGCGTCGACCCAGTCGCCCGGATCGCGCGGGTCGGCGTCGCGACCCCCGCCGTCGTTGGCGTACGCCGGGTCGGCCACGAAGTCGTAGCCCGGCAGGATGGCACCACCGATGCAGCTGGGCGTCATGTTGCCCAGGTCGGGGTGGCAGGTGATGCCGGTGTCCAGCACGGCGACGACGGCGTTCGGCGAGCCCACCGTGCGCTGGAACCAGGCGCCGACGAAGCCCGGTACGCCGCGCAGGCGCATCTCGATCGGGCTGGCGTTGCCGCCCTGGCCCACGTCGCGCAGCCACCACTGGCCCGCCAGGCCGAGCCGGTAGTAGTAGTCGCTCGGTTCCGCACTGGCCATCTGCTGCGGCCGCTCCCGCACATTGGGCTCGACCCACGCCACCTCGGGCCGCGCGGCCAGCGACTGCATCACGTGCTCGGCCTCGCCGGCCGACAGCGGCCGCTCGAATCGGAGCACCTGGGCGCTCGCGCCGACCGGATCGCGCCGCGCCACGCCGCGCGCGGCCAGCGGCACCGCGCGCGCCAACGCCGCATCGCCCTTCAGGTGGTCGAGCACTGCCTGCCAGCGCGCGCGCTCGCGCTCCGACTGGCGCTCCCCGCGCGCCTGCGCGCGTTCGCGTGCCAGCGCCTCGTGCGTGGGTGCGTCGCGCAGTTGCACGATCAGCCCATGCGCCGTGCGGTCCTGCGCCGCCGGGGCCTTGCGCGCCTGCGTGGCGGCGCCCGCCGGCAGGCACGCCGACAGCGCCAGCACGAGGCAGGCCGTCCGGGCCCGGATGCACAGCGGATTCATGGCGGCCATTATGGAAGCGCCGCCGCGGCCGCCGCGTGCAGATCAGCCCGTGATCTGCGTACTTCTTCCGCGCCGCAGGCAGCATGCGGCCGCGGCCAGCGCCGCCAGCCACGCCACGGCGGCCGCGCCCCCGCCGCCTGCTGTGGACGCCGGAGGCGCGCCGGGGTCGGCGCCCACGCTCACCGTCTGCTCCGCGGCCACGGCCACGCCACGGTCGTCGGTGATCGTCAGGCGCACGGTGAAGCGTCCGGCGCCGCTGGGGCGCGCGCTCGTGCTCGGCGCGCTGCCGTCGTCGGCCAGGCGGGCGACGATGCCGCCACCGTCCACCAGCGTCCAGCGCAGGCTGGCGATCGTGCGCCCGGGGGCGACGGTGGATCCCGAGCCGTCGAACGTGACCGTCTGGTGGGCCAGCGGTGCCGTCGGCGTGACGGCCACGGTGACACGCACGCCGAGCACCGCACGCACCGCGGCACCGGCGTCCAGCATGCCCGCGCCGCAGGTGCTGGTGGTGCAGTAGCACTGCAGCTGGTCGCTGCCGTCCGGCGCGCGGCACGCTTGCAGCGGACCACTGAACGGATCGTCGGGCAGGCCGCTCTGCGGGAACGGGCGCGCCGTGGCGCGCATCGCGCCGCGCACGCCCTGCGGCGTGAGCGCAGGCTCGGCGGAGAGCATCAGCGCCGCCGTGGCCGCCACCAGCGGCGACGAGTAGCTGGTGCCGACGCTGAAGTCGACGCTGTCGGTGTAGCCGTGCGCGCCGGGCGTCGTGGCCCCCTGGTTCGACGTCGTGAGGATCGGGTACAGGCACGGCTCGCCGGCGCCGACGTTGATGCAGTTGCCTCCAGGCGCCGCGATCGACAGCTCCGGGCCGACGTCCGAGAAGCCGACCTTGGAGCCGGCGTGGCGCAGTGCCGCGACGCCGATCGCGCCCGCGCAGTTGGCCGGCGAACCGGCGGCGTGACCGGCGCTGTTGCCCGCCGCGGCCACCACCACCGCGCCGGCACCGACCGCTGCATTGATGGCGTCCTGCTCGGCCTGGGAGCAGGCCCCGTCGCTGCCCAGGCTCAGGTTGATGACGCGCGCCGGGTTCGGATTGACCGGCACACCGGGCACGGCCAGGCCCGCCGCCCAGCGGATCGCCGCGGCGATGTCGTCGGTGTAGCCGAAGCACTTGCCCAGCACGCGCACCGGCAGCACGCGCACGTTCCAGCCGGCACCGGCCATGCCGATGCCGTTGTCCGTCGCCGCGCCGACGATGCCGGCCACCTGGGTGCCGTGCCACGAGCTGGGCGACGCCGTGCAGCCCTGAAAGGCGCCCACGCCCGCCTCGGCCTGCGTGACCCAGTCCCCAGGGTCGCTGGCGTCGGCGTCGCGCCCGTTGCCGTCGTTGGCGATCGCCGCGTCGCTCACCATGTCGTAGCCGGGCAGCAGCTTGCCCGCCAGGTCGGGATGGTCGAAACGCACGCCCGTGTCGAGCACGGCCACGACGACCGCGGCGCTGCCGGTGGTGGTGTCCCAGGCCGAGACCGCGTCGATGGACGAGGCCACCTCGCCCGACGGCGCGCGCAGGTACCACTGCCCGACCGCCGGACCGCTGCCGGCCACCGCGAGGAACCGCGGATCGTTGGGGACGGCCAGCCGGCGCACGCGGCGCACCGGTTCCGCGTACTGCACGTCGCGGTCGCGCGCCAGGCGTGCCGCCGCCGCGCGCGCGGCCATGCCGGGCACGTCGATCACCTGCGTATGGGCGTCCACCGCGGCTCCGGCCCGCACCGCCGGCAGCCCTTGCCGCGCCCCCAAGGCCGCGGCGCGCGCCTGCAGGGCCGGCGCCGGCGACTCGGCGCGGGCCGACGGAAGCGCATGCGCGCGCACCAGCTCCGCGTCGGGCTTGAAGCGGACGATCACGCGCTCGGCGTGAGCCGCCGTCGCCCCCAGCGCGCACAGCACCAGCACGATCGCCCGCAGCGTTCCCGCCATCATGGCCGCGAGTCTAGGGTCCGGCCCGTGCGCGCGCTCGGGGCATGGAAAAGGCCGCGCGGGGCGGCCTTCCGGCATTCGGCGGCAGCGCGGGGGCTCAGCGCGCCATCACCCGCACCATTTCGAGCACCTTGTTCGAGTAGCCCCACTCGTTGTCGTACCAGGCCACCACCTTGACGAAGGTCGGGTCGAGCATGATGCCGGCGTCGGCATCGAACACGCTGGTGCACGGCTCGCCGCGGAAGTCGGTGGCCACCACCTTGTCCTCGGTGTAGCCGAGCACGCCCTTCATGGCGCCCTGGCTGGCCGCCTTCATCGCGGCGCAGATCGCCTCATAGCTCGTGTCCTTGGCCAGCTCGACGGTGAGGTCCACCACCGAGACGTCGGAGGTCGGCACGCGGAAGCTCATGCCGGTGAGCTTCTTGTTGAGCTCGGGTATCACCTTGCCGACCGCCTTGGCCGCGCCGGTGCTGCTGGGGATGATGTTCTCCAGGATGCCGCGTCCGCCGCGCCAGTCCTTGTTGCTCGGGCCGTCCACCGTCTTCTGCGTCGCGGTGGCCGCGTGCACGGTGGTCATCAGGCCGCGCTTGATGCCGAAGCCGTCGTGCAGCACCTTGGCCACCGGGGCCAGGCAGTTGGTGGTGCACGAGGCGTTGGAGATCACCTTCTCGCCGGCGTACCGGGTGTGGTTCACCCCGTAGACGAACATCGGCGTGTCGTCCTTGGACGGCGCGCTCTGGATCACCTTCTTGGCGCCCGCGTCGAGGTGCTTCTGGCAGGTGTCGAGGGTGAGGAACAGGCCCGTGCTCTCGACCACCACGTCGGCGCCGACGTCGCCCCAGGCCAGCGCGGCCGGGTCCTTCTGCGCGGTGAGGCGGATCTTGCGGCCGTTGACGACGAGCGTCGAGCCGTCGACCGCGATCTCGCCCTTGAACCGGCCGTGCACGCTGTCGTACTTCAGCATGTAGGCCAGGTAGTCGGGCTCGAGCAGGTCGTTGATGCCGACGATCTCGATGTCGTCCTTGAAGTTCTGCACCGCGGCGCGCAACACCATGCGCCCGATGCGACCGAATCCGTTGATGCCTACCTTGATTGCCATTGGGGTTTCTCCGTCAAAGAATCGTTGATCGTCCACGCGGCGCGCTTCAGCGCCCGACCACCTTGCGCACCACGGCAGCGAGGTTGTCCGCCGTGAGATGGAAGTGCTTGAACAGCACGCCCGCCGGCGCGCTCTCGCCGAAACGGTCGAGGCCGAGCACGGCGGCGCAGCCGTACTTCCACCAGCCGTCGGTCACACCGGCCTCCACCGCCACGCGCGGCAGCCTGGGCGGCAGCACGCTCGACTTGTAGGCCGTGTCCTGGCGGTCGAACACGGTGGTGCTGGGCATCGAGACCACGCGCACC
>DASTJE010000113.1:0-17428 GCA_035716845.1 Burkholderiaceae bacterium | reverse complement strand
TCGCCGGTCGTCTCCTCCACCACCACGTGGTGTGGGTCGGCGAAGGCGCCGTAGCCGCGCACCACGGTCACCTTGCGCATCTTGGCCATGGCGCCCAGGCCGCCGGTCAGCTTGCCGACGACCTTGTTCTTGTGCGCCAGCAGCTTGCCGGCGTCCACCGTCGGCGCGCCGTAGCCGATGCCGAGGTCGGCGAAATGCGCCACCTCGTCCATCACGGCGGCCACGTGCAGCAGCGCCTTGCTCGGGATGCAGCCCACGTTCAGGCACACGCCGCCCAGCGTCGGGTAGCGCTCCACCAGCACGACCTTCATGCCGAGGTCGGCGGCGCGGAAGGCGGCCGAGTAGCCGCCGGGGCCGGCGCCCAGCACCAGCATGTCGCACTCGAGATCGGCGCCGCCGGCGTAGCTCGCGGCCACCGGCGCGGCGACGGGCGCCGCGGCCGTGGCGGAGGCGGCCGTGGCGGCCGGCGCGGGCGCGGGAGCCGCAGCGGCCGGGGCGGCCGTGGCCTGCGCGGCCTCAAGCACCAGCACCACCGAGCCCTGGCTGACCTTGTCGCCCAACGCCACCTTCAGCGCCTGCACCACGCCGGCGTGCGACGAGGGGATCTCCATCGACGCCTTGTCGGACTCCACCGTGATCAGCGACTGCTCGGCCTTGACCGTGTCGCCGGGCTTGACGAGCAGCTCGATGACCGCCACTTCCTTGAAATCGCCGATGTCCGGCACCTTGACTTCGATCGACGCCATGCGGGTCACCTCGTCTTGAGCTTGATGGTGTGCAGCCGCACGGGGGCGGCCGAGTTCTTGTCGAATTCACAGCCGGCGGCCACGCCCAGGCGGGCCACCTCGGCCGCGCCGCGCGCGCCGTCGAAGCCGGCGAACATGGCGCCGAGCGCGAAGCTGCGACCCGAGCCGATGGCCCAGAAGCGGTCGAACTCGAACACCTCGCGGTACGAGTAGACGCCGAACAGGCCGTGGGCGTTGGCGATCAGCACCGTGAACTGGCTGCTCTCGTAGGGGTCGGCGTCCTCCTCCTTGGTGTTGAGGAAGAACTGCTCCTTGAGCTTCGGGTGCAGCTTGAGGAAGGTGTCGAACACCTCGTCGCGCGAGCCGAGCTTCAGGTCCTCCGGCGGCAGCGCCGCCAGCGCCTTGCGCAGCACCGGGAAGTGCGCCGTCGTGCCCGACATGCCGAAGTAGGAGCTGCCGACCTTGAAGAGCTTGTCGTTGCTCTCGTAGCCGTGCGCCAGGCGCGTGTCGCCGAAGGTCACGAGGCTGTCGGCGGCGATCGCCACCTGGGCGCCCTTGCGGGCGACGCAGACGGTCGTCACAGCACGATGCGACGGAAGTCCGCCAGCACCTGGCCCAGGTAGGCGTTGAAGCGCGCCGCGGCCGCACCGTCGATCACGCGGTGGTCGTACGAGAGCGACAGCGGCAGGGTCAGGCGCGGCACGAAGGCCTTGCCGTCCCACACCGGCTTCTGGAAGCTCTTGGACAGGCCCAGGATGGCCACCTCGGGCGCGTTGATGATCGGCGTGAAGTGCGTGCCGCCGATGCCGCCCAGCGAGCTGATCGAGAAGCAGCCGCCCGTCATGTCCGCCGGACCCAGCTTGCCGTCGCGGGCCTTCTTCGACAGCTCGGTCATCTCCTGCGCGATCTGCAGCAGGCCCTTCCTGTCCGCGTCCTTGAGCACCGGCACGACGAGCCCGTTGGGCGTGTCGGCCGCGAAGCCGATGTGGAAATACTGCTTGTAGACCAGCGCGTCGCCGTCCAGGCTGGCGTTGAAGTCGGGGAACTTCCTCAGCGCCGACACCACCGCCTTGATCACGAACGCGAGCATCGTCACCTTGACGCCGCTCTTCTCGTTTTCGCGGTTGAGCTGCACGCGGAAGGCCTCCAGCTCGGTGATGTCCGCCTCGTCGTTGTTGGTGACGTGCGGGATCAGCACCCAGTTGCGGTGCAGGTTGGCGCCGCTGATCTTCTTGATGCGGCTGAGGTCCTTGCGCTCGACGGGCCCGAACCTGGCGAAGTCCACCTGCGGCCAGGGCAGCAGGCCCGGGATGCCGCCGCCGGCCGCGGCGGGTGCGGCCGCCGGCGCCTTGGCCTTCTGCGCCGAGGTCTGCACATCGCCCGCCATCACGCGCTTGACGAAGGCCTGCACATCGGCCTCGGTGATGCGGCCCTTCGGCCCGCTGCCGCTGACCTCGGTCAGCGGCACGCCGAGTTCGCGCGCCACGCGGCGGATCGACGGCGAGGCGTGCGGCAGCGTCGCCCTGGCCGCGCCGGGCTCGTGCGAGGGCATGGCCGGCGCCGCCGGGGCGGCAACGGCCAGCGGCGCCGCCGCGGGCGTCGCGGCCGGCGTCGCCGCAGGGGCAGGCGCAGGAGCAGACTCAGGGGCCACTGCCGCGCCGGGTGCGTCCAGGCGCACGATCGGCGTGCCCTGGTTGACCTTGTCGCCGAGCTTGACGAGCACCTCGCGCACCACGCCGGCGTGCGACGAGGGGATCTCCATCGACGCCTTGTCCGACTCCACGGTGAGCAGCGACTGCTCGGCCTTGACGACGTCGCCCGGCTTGACGAAGACCTCGATCACCGCGACGTCCTTGAAGTCGCCGATGTCGGGCACGCGCACGTCGATGGCGCCGCCGGCCGCAGGCGCCGCAATCGTGGCGGCGACCGCCGCGGTCGCGGCCACCGGCAACGGCGCCTGCGCGGGAGCCGGCGCGGGCGCAGGCGCCGCCGCACCCGCCGTCTCCAGCTCCAGGATCACCGAACCCTCGCTGACCTTGTCGCCGAGCGCCACGCGCAGCGCCTTGACCACGCCGGCGTGCGACGAGGGGATCTCCATCGACGCCTTGTCCGATTCGACGGTGAGCAGCGACTGCTCGGCCTTGACGGCATCGCCCGCCTTGACCAGCAGTTCGATGACCGCCACTTCCTTGAAATCGCCGATGTCCGGCACCTTGACTTCGACCAACGCCATGTCTCGTCTCCGTCCTTGCCCTCAGGCGTACAGCGGGTTGATCTTGTCGGCGTCGATGCCGTACTTCTTGATCGCCTCGGCCACCTTGGTGGCGGGAATGGAACCCTCGTCGGCCAGCGCCTTGAGCGCGGCCACGACGACATAGTGGCGGTTGATCTCGAAGTGGCGGCGCAGCTCGCTGCGGAAGTCGCTGCGCCCGAAGCCGTCGGTGCCCAGCACCTTGTAGGCGCGGCCCTTGGGGATGAAGGCGCGGATCTGCTCGGCGTAGTTCTTCATGTAGTCCGTCGACGCGATCACCGGCCCGTGGTGGCGCTCGAGCTGCTGCGTCACGTAGGGCACGCGCGGCTCGCTCTGCGGGTGCAGCATGTTCCAGCGCTCGCAGTCCTGGCCGTCGCGCGCCAGTTCGTTGAAGCTCGGGCAGCTCCAGACGTTGGCGGCCACGCCCCACTCCTTCTCGAGCACGTCCTTGGCCGCCATGCTCTCGCGCAGGATGGTGCCGCTGCCCAGCAGGTTGACGCGCGGCGTCTTCTTGGCGCCCTCGAGCAGCAGGTACATGCCCTTGAGGATCTGCTCCTCGGTGCCGGGCTTGAGGCCGGGCATGGCGTAGTTCTCGTTGAGCAGCGTGATGTAGAAGAACACGTTGTCCTGCTGCTCGACCATGCGCTTCAGGCCATGGTGCAGGATCACGCCCACCTCGTGCGCGAAGGTCGGGTCGTAGCTGATGCAGTTGGGGATCGTGCCCGCCAGGATGTGGCTGTGGCCGTCCTCGTGCTGCAGGCCCTCGCCGTTGAGCGTGGTGCGCCCCGAGGTGCCGCCGAGCAGGAAGCCGCGCGCCTGCATGTCGCCGGCGGCCCAGGCCAGGTCGCCGATGCGCTGGAACCCGAACATCGAGTAGTAGATGTAGAACGGGATCATGATGCGGTTGTTCGTCGAGTACGACGTCGCCGCGGCGATCCAGCTCGACATGCCGCCCGCCTCGTTGATGCCCTCCTGCAGGATCTGGCCCGCCTGGTCCTCGCGGTAGTACATGACCTGGTCCTTGTCGACCGGCGTGTACTTCTGGCCCTCGGGGTTGTAGATGCCGATGCTGCGGAACAACCCCTCCATGCCGAAGGTGCGCGCCTCGTCGACCAGGATCGGCACCACGCGCGGACCGAGCTCCTTGTCGCGCAGCAGCTGCGTCAGGAAGCGCACGTAGGCCTGGGTGGTGCTGATCTCGCGGCCCTCGGCGGTGGGCTCGAGCACGGCCTTGAAGGTCTCCAGCGGCGGGATGGTGAAGCTCTCGCTGGCGCGCACGCGGCGCTTGGGCAGGTAGCCGCCGAGCGCCTTGCGGCGCTCGTGCAGGTACTTCATCTCCGGCGTGTCGTCGGCCGGCTTGTAGAACGGGATCCGGGGCAGGTCCGCATCGCTGATCGGGATGTTGAAGCGGTCGCGGATGTAGCGCACGTCGTCGTCGCTGAGCTTCTTGGTCTGGTGCGCGGTGTTCTTGCCTTCGCCGGCACCGCCCATGCCGTAGCCCTTGACCGTCTTGACCAGCAATACCGTGGGCTGCCCGCTGTGGTGGTGCGCCGCGTGGAAGGCCGCGTAGACCTTGGCCGAATCGTGGCCGCCGCGCTGCAGCGCCCAGATCTCGGCATCGCTCATGTGCGACACCATCTCCAGCGTGCGCGGATCGCGACCGAAGAAGTGCTTGCGCACGAAGGCGCCGTCATTGGCCTTGAAGGCCTGGTAGTCGCCGTCGAGCGTGTCCATCATGACCTTGCGCAGCGCGCCGTCCTTGTCCTTGGCCAGCAGCGGGTCCCAGTTGCTGCCCCAGATCAGCTTGATGACGTTCCAGCCCGAGCCACGGAACTCGCCCTCGAGCTCCTGGATGATCTTGCCGTTGCCGCGCACCGGGCCGTCCAGGCGCTGCAGGTTGCAGTTGACGACGAACACCAGGTTGTCGAGCCGCTCGCGCGCGGCCAGGCCGATCGCGCCCAGGCTCTCGGGCTCGTCCATCTCGCCGTCGCCGCAGAACACCCAGACCTTGCGGCGGCTGGTGTCGGCGATGCCGCGCGCATGCAGGTACTTGAGGAAGCGCGCCTGATAGATCGCCATCAGCGGGCCGAGGCCCATGCTGACGGTGGGGAACTGCCAGAACTCGGGCATCAGCTTCGGGTGCGGGTAGCTCGACAGGCCCTTGCCGCGCACTTCCTGCCGGAAGTTGAGCATCTGCTCCTCGGTGATGCGTCCCTCGAGGAATGCGCGGGCGTAGATGCCCGGCGCGCTGTGGCCCTGGATGTAGAGCAGGTCACCGCCGTGGGTGCCGCCGCTGTCGGTGTCGTCGGCATGCCAGAAATGGTGGAAGCCGGCCGCGAACATGTGCGCCAGCGAGGCGAACGAACTGATGTGGCCCCCCAGGTCGCCGCCGTCCTCCGGGTGCAGCCGGTTGGACTTGACCACCAGCGCCATCGCGTTCCAGCGCATGTAGGCGCGCAGGCGTCCTTCGAGGTCGCGGTTGCCGGGGCTCTTGGCCTCGTCCTCGGGTTCGATCGTGTTGACGTAGGCGGTGTTGGCCGAGAACGGACGGTCCACGCCGAGCTGCCGGGCCTCGTCGATCAGGCGGTCGAGCAGGAAGTGCGCACGCCCGCGGCCCTCGGTGCCGACGACCGCATCGAGCGCCTCGATCCACTCTCGGGTCTCCTGGGGATCGACGTCGCGCGGATCGATGGCGGACGCGACGTGGCTGTGATCGGGCACTGCGGACATGGTGGTCTCCTGCTGATGTCGGTGTCGTGGCGGGCCGCGTCCGGGGCGGGCCGCTCTTGGCGGCGCGCAGTGTCGCACAAGCCCGCAATTTTTCAAATAGTGGCTTTTGATTTCACATTATGAATTCAGCACCATCCTCATCGCCGAGCCGGCGGGGGACCCGCCCCGATAATCCCGCCATGTCCTCCCGACTCGACCTGCCGGGCCCCGCAGAACCGACCCCGCCGCGCGCCCAGCGTCCTTTCGGGCGTTGGTGGCGGCGCCAGTCGCCAAGCCGGCAGGATCGCTTCGCCACGCTCGGGCCGCTGGTGTCGGTGCTGCTCTTCCTGGCGGCGATCGTGGCAGCGTTCTGGTACCTGCGCAACGAAGAGATCGAGCGCGAGAGCGATGCCGTGCGGCGCGACGCCGAGATTGCCCAGCAGGTGATCCGGCTGCGTCTGCTCGAAGACCAGGAACAGCTGCTGCGCATCGCGCGCGACCTGTCCGACCGCACGCTCGACGAGCGCGGATTCGTCGCCCAGGCCACGGCCTTCGGAGACGAGCGGCCCGCGGTGACGCACGTGGCCTGGCTCAGCGCCGGCCGCGAGGTGCGCGCCAGCTACGACCTGGCGATGTTCCGTCTCGAAGTGCAGCCGCGCGCCGTGATCGCGGCGCCGGACCTGCCGCGTGCCGGCAGCGACGGGGCTCCCGAGCAGGCCTTCGCGCGCGCCAGGGACTCCCGCACGCCGGTCTACTCGCGCGCCCTGCGCGACACCAGCGGCGTGCCGGTGTTCCAGCTGCACCTGCCGCTGTACGAGCAGGGGCGCTTCACCGGCATGCTGCTCACCGAGTACGCGATCGAGCCGCTGCTGCGCCAGACCGTTCCCGACGAGGTGACCCGGCGCCATACGGTGGCGGTGATCGACGAGAGCGGGCAGGAACTCGCGGGCAGCGTGCTGCCGATGCCCGGCCAGCCGTCGAGCCGGCCGACGATCGTGCACGAGTTGCCGCTGGCGCCGCTGTCCAACGGCCTGGCGCTGCGCGGCATGGGCTGGCGCACCTCGGTCGGCCTGGTGGGCAACACGCTGTTCTGGATGGTGGTGGCGCTCGCGGTGCTGACCGTGTGGATGCTGCTGGGCACCTGGCGCCACGTGCGGCGCCGCGCGCAGATCCAGCAGGCCCTGGTGCAGGAGACGAACTTCCGGCGCGCGATGGAGAACTCCATGCTCACGGGCATGCGCGCGATGGACAACGAGGGGCGCATCACCTACGTCAACCCGGCGTTCTGCGCCATGACGGGCTTCGCCGAGCACGAGCTGGTGGGCCATCTGCCGCCGTTCCCGCACTGGCCGACCGACCGCATCGAGGAGAACATGCGCCTGCTGCAGCAGGAGCTGCAGGGGCGCAGCCCCGCCGGCGGCATCGAGGTCAAGGTGATGCGGCGCGACGGCACGCTGTTCGACGCGCGCATGTACGTGTCGCCGCTCGTCGATTCGCGCGGCCAGCAGACCGGCTGGATGACCTCGATGACCAACATCACCGAGGCCAAGCGCATCCGCGACCAGCTCTCCGCCTCGCACGAGCGGTTCACCACCGTGCTGGAGGGCCTGGACGCCGCGGTGTCGGTGCTGTCGGTCCAGCAGGGCGAGCTGCTGTTCGCCAACCGCTCGTACCGGCTGTGGTTCGGCGCCGACCCCAAGGGCCATGCCCAGCTGGCCGGCAACGCCACGGCCCTGCCCTACCTGCCGGGCAGCGACGACGGCGACGACGCGGTGGACTCGCTGTCGGGCCTGCCCGCGGAGTCGATCACCGCGGCCGGCGCCGACCCGCGGGAGGTCTACGTCGAGTCGCTCAAGAAGTGGTTCGACGTGCGCTCGCGCTACCTGCAGTGGACCGACGGCCGGCTGGCGCAGATGCTGATCGCCACCGACATCACGGCCCGCCGCCGCATCGAGGAACAGGCCGCGCGCCAGGCCGAACGGGCGCAGGTCACGAGCCGCCTGGTGACGATGGGGGAGATGGCCAGCTCGGTGGCGCACGAGCTGAACCAGCCGCTGGCGGCCATCACCAACTACTGCTACGGCATGGTGTCGCGCGTCAAGGCGGGCAGCATCCGCGAGGACGACCTGATCGAGGCCCTGCAGAAGACGGCGCGCCAGGCCGAACGGGCCGGCCAGATCATCCACCGCATCCGCAGCTTCGTGAAGCGCAGCGAACCGCAGCGCCAGCGCGCCGACGCCCGCACGCTGATCGACGAGGCCCTCGAGCTCGCGGGCATCGAGCTGCGGCGCCGCAACGTCGCACTGACCCACTACGTGGCGCAACGCCTGCCGCCGCTGCACTGCGACCCGATCCTGATCCAGCAGGTGGTGCTCAACCTGATCAAGAACGCCGCCGAGGCCATCGATGCGGCGCAGATGCCGCCTGCACGCCGCCACGTCGAGCTGCGCGTGGTGCCGCGCCACACGCCCGAGGAGGGCGGCGTGGTGGAGTTCAGCGTCACCGACCAGGGCCCCGGCGTGCGCGAGGACGTGCTCGCGCGCCTGTACGAGGCCTTCTATTCCACCAAGGCCGAGGGCCTGGGCATCGGCCTGGCGCTGTGCCGCTCGATCGTCGAGTCGCACCGCGGCCGGATGCGCGCGCAGAACCTCTACAATGGCTCGCTCGTCGTGGGCTGCCGCTTCGCGTTCACGCTGCCGGTCGATCCGTCGGCCCGCGGTGACGCCGCGCCCCCGACCGGCGCCGATCCCGTGCGTACCGCCTTCGCAACCGCTCCCGCCGATCCCACACCATGAGCCTGATCCCCAAGAAAGGCACCGTCTACGTCGTCGACGACGACGAGGCCGTGCGCGACTCTCTGCAGTGGTTGCTCGAAGGCAAGGACTACCGCGTCAAGTGCTTCGACTCGGCCGAGTCCTTCCTGTCGCGCTTCGACCCGCGCGAGGTGGCCTGCCTGCTGGTGGACATCCGCATGGACGGCATGAGCGGCCTCGAACTGCAGGACCGCCTGATCGAGCGCAGGAGCCCGCTGCCCATCGTCTTCATCACCGGCCACGGCGACGTGCCGATGGCCGTCTCGACGATGAAGAAGGGCGCGATGGACTTCATCGAGAAGCCCTTCAAGGAAGAGGAACTGCTGGGCCTGGTCGAGAAGATGCTCGATCAGGCGCGCAGCGCCTTCGCCCAGCACCAGGAGCAGGCCAGCCGCGACGCCCTGCTGTCGCGCCTGACCACGCGCGAGGCCCAGGTGCTCGAGCGCATCGTCGCGGGCCGGCTGAACAAGCAGATCGCCGACGACCTGGGCATCAGCATCAAGACGGTGGAGGCACACCGCGCCAACATCATGGAAAAGCTCAACGCCAACACCGTGGCCGACCTGCTCAAGATCGCCCTCGGTGCACAGACAGCCAAGGCGTAAGGTCCCGCGATCCTGACGCAAGGCCGCCGCAGCGGCCTTGTTGCATTTCTGGAGGAGCCATGACGGCCCAACTCATCGACGGTGCGGCGATCGCCAGGCAGGTGCGCGCCGAGGCCGCCACACGCGCCGCCGCCCTGACCGCTCGGGGCCGGCGCCCCGGCCTGGCGGTGGTCCTGGTCGGCGACGACGCGGCCAGCGCCGTGTACGTGCGAAACAAGGTCAAGGCCTGCGAGGAGGCCGGGTTCCACTCGGTGCTCGAACGCTACGACGCCGCGATGACGCAGGAGGCCCTGCTCGCGCGCGTCGCGGCGCTCAACGCCGATCCGGCGATCCACGGCATCCTGGTGCAGATGCCGCTGCCGCGCCACCTGGATGCCGCCGCGGTCATCGAGGCCATCGTGCCGTCCAAGGACGTCGACGGCTTCTCGGTGGCCAGCGCCGGCGAGCTGATGACCGGCCTGCCCGGGCTGCGTCCCGCCACGCCGGCCGGCTGCATGCGCCTGATCGAGTCCACCGGCGTGCCGCTGCGCGGCAAGCACGCGGTGGTGATCGGCCGCAGCAACACCGTGGGCAAACCGATGGCCCTGCTGCTGCTGCAACAGCACGCCACCGTCACGGTGTGCCACAGCGCGACGCCGGACCTGGCCGTGCACACCCGGCAGGCCGACATCGTGGTGGCCGCCGTCGGGCGCCGCGGCACGCTCACCGCCGACATGGTCAAGCCCGGTGCCATCGTGATCGACGTGGGCATCAACCGGCGCGACGACGGCAAGCTCTGCGGCGATGTGGAATTCGAGGCCGTGCGCGAGCGCCTCGGGCCCGACGGCTGGATCTCGCCGGTGCCCGGCGGCGTCGGCCCGATGACGATTGCCATGCTGCTGATGAACACCCTGCAGGCGGCCGAAGCCGCCTCGAGGACCTGAACGATGACGACCAACCCCCTGCTGGCCGACGGCGACCTGCCGGCCTTCGACGTCATCCGCCCCGAACACGTCACCCCGGCGGTCGAGACCCTGATCGCCGACGCGCAGCGTGCGCTCGAGCGCGCGGTCGGCCCCGAGGTGCCGGCCGACTACGATGCCCTGTCGGCCGTGCTCGACGTGGCGACCGAACGCCTGGCGCGTGCCTGGGGTGCCGTATCGCACCTGAACGCGGTGGCCGACACGCCCGAGCTGCGCGCGGCCTACAACGAGAACCTGCCCAAGGTCATCGCCTTCCACACCCGGCTCGGCGCCGACGAGCGCCTGTACGGCAAGTACAAGGCCATCGCCGCCAGCCCGACGGTCACCGCACTGAGCGCGCCACGGCGCAAGGCGCTGACCAACGCGCTGCGCGACTTCGTCCTCTCGGGCGCCGAGCTGCAAGGCGCGGACCGGGAGCGCTTTGCCGCCATCCAGGCTCGGCTGGGCGAACTGTCACAGGCCTACTCCGAGCACGTGCTCGACGCCACCGACGGTTTCGTCCACTGGGCCGACGATGCCGAGATGGACGGCGTGCCCGACGACGTGCGCCAGGCCACCCGCGACGAGGCGGCCGCCGAGGGACACGAAGGCCACAGGCTGTCGCTGCACTACCCGGTGTACGGCCCGGTGATGCAGTACGCCACCGACCGTGCCCTGCGCGAACGTCTGTACCGCGCCTACGTCACGCGGGCCAGCGAGCTCGGCCCGAGCGAGCTCGACAACTCGCCCCTGATGGCCGAGCTGCTGGCGCTGCGCCAGGAGGCCGCGGCCCTGCTGGGCCACGCCACCTACGCCGACCTCTCGCTGGTGCCCAAGATGGCGCGCTCGCCGCAGGAGGTGCACCGGTTCCTGCGCGACCTGGCCGCGCGCGCGCGGCCCTTTGCCGAGCGCGACATGCGCGAACTGCACGAGTTCGCCACCGCCGACCTGGGCCTGCCGGCGCTCGAGGCCTGGGACCTGGCCTTCGCCAGCGAGCGCCTCAAGGAACGGCGCTACGCCTTCAGCGACCAGGAGGTCAAGCGCTACTTCACCGAACCCCGGGTGCTGGCCGGCCTGTTCGAGATCGTGCAGACCCTGTTCGAGGTGACGATCGAGCCCGACACGGCACCGGTCTGGCACCCGACGGTGCGCTTCTTCCGCGTGCTGCGCGACGGCGAGCTGCTGGCGCGCTTCTACCTGGACCCGTATGCCCGCAACGGCAAGCAGCCCGGCGCCTGGATGGACGACGTGTGCGGGCGCTGGGCGCGCCCCGAAGGCCGCGTGCAGACGCCCGTGGCCACGCTGACGTGCAACTTCGCCCCGCCGGTGGGCGCGCAGCCCGCGCTGCTCACGCACGACGACGTGATCACCCTGTTCCACGAGTTCGGCCACGGCCTTCACCTGATGCTCACGCGCATCGAGGACCTGGGCGTCTCGGGCCTGTCGGGCGTGGAGTGGGACGCGGTCGAGCTGCCGAGCCAGTTCATGGAGAACTTCTGCTGGGAGTGGGACGTGCTGCAGCGCATGACGGCCCATGTCGAGACCGGCGAGCCGCTGCCGCGCGCCCTGTTCGACAAGATGGTGGCGGCCAAGAACTTCCAGAGCGGCCTGGCGACGCTGCGCCAGGTGGAATTCGCCCTCTTCGACATGCGGCTGCACAGCGAGCCGGGCTCGCACGACCTGGTGCAGCAGGTGCTCGACGACGTGAGGCGGGAAGTGGCGGTGGTGCGTTCCCCGGAGTTCAACCGCTTCCAGCACTCCTTCTCCCACATCTTCGCCGGCGGCTACGCGGCGGGCTACTACAGCTACAAGTGGGCCGAGGTGCTGTCGGCCGATGCCTGGAGCGCCTTCGAGGAGGAAGGCGTGCTGTCGGTGGACACCGGCCGTCGCCTGCGAAGGGAGATCCTCGAAGCCGGCGGCAGCCGCAGCGCGCTCGAGAACTTCGTGGCCTTCCGCGGCCGCGAGCCGACGCTGGACGCGCTGCTGCGCCACCAAGGCATGGGTTGATGGCACGGCCGTCCCGGGGGTAGATTCGCACCATGACCCGCCTCATCGCCCCCTGGATCGTCCGCTGCTGTGCCGCCGGCGTCGTTGCGCTGGTCGCACCCGGCGCCGCCCATGCCCTGTTCAAGGTGGTCGCGCCGGACGGCAGCGTGACCTACACCGACCGGCCGCCATCGTCCGACCAAGGGCGCGTGCAGGCCGTCAGCCGCGACACCGGACGCGCCACGGACCCGCAGCTGCCGTACGCATTGCGCCAGGTGGCGTCGCGCTTCCCGGTGGTGCTGTACACCGCCGCCCAGTGTGCGCAGGCCTGCAATCTTGGACGTGCCCACCTGCTGCGGCGTGGCATTCCCTACAGCGAACGCACCGCGCTGACCGACGAGGAACGCGAGGCCTGGACACGCCTGGTCGGCGGCTCGGAAGCACCCACGCTGATGGTGGGGTCGCAGTCGCTGCGCGGCTACGTGCCCGCGGCGTGGGACGAGGCGCTGAGCGTCGCCGGCTACCCTGCGAACTCGCTGTTGCCGGCCACGTGGCAGCCACCGGCGCCCGTCCCCCTGATCGCGCCGCGTGCCGCCGCACCGGCGGCGCCTGCGTTGCCCGCGGCACCATCGTTGCCGGCAAGCCCGGACGACGACTCGGGCGTGCGCTTCTGACCGGGGATTCCGCCGCCCGGTGTCGCGTCAGCGCAAGCGCAGACGCGACACCGGCCAGCGCGCCAGCAGCAGCAGCCCCGCCATCGCCCACATCGGTGCGGCAGTCGAGGTGACCGCGGCCAGCAGGCCGAAGCCGGCGGGCATCGAGATCGTCGCCGCGTTGGTGAACAGCATGCGCAGGGCCAGCACCTGGCCCTGCCGGTCCGCCGGTGCGGCCTGGTGCAGCATCGACAGCACCATCGGCTGCACCGACCCGAGCGCCACGCCCAGCAGGGCCGAGCCGAGCATCATGCCCCAGGCGCCCGGCAGCCATGCATAGACCGCCAGCACCGCCGTGGCCAGCGTGATCGCCACCCGCAGCACGCGCGGCTCGTCGACATGGCGGGCGAAGGTCGACAGCGCCAGCCGCACGATCGTGGCGGCCAGCGCGAACGAGCCGAGCACCAGGCCGATGGCCGACGCGCTGAGCGCCCGCGCATGGCCCACCACCGGCACGGTGAAGCTGTGCGCGTCCCATGCCGCCGCCATCGCGATGTTGACCAGCAGCACATTGCGCAGCACCGGCATGCGCAGCAGTTCGAGCGCGCGCCCCGCCGCGCGCGGCGACGTGCCGGCGCCAGGCAGCGTCGGCTGGCGCGGCACGCGCCAGGCCGACCACAACGCCCACAGCGGCAGCAGCGCGCCGAAGGCGAAGGCGGCGCGAAAGCCGAGGTGATCGATGACCAGGCCGGTGAGCACCGGGGCACCCATGTTCGACAGCGCCGGGCCGAGCGAGACCCAGCTGAACACGCGCTTGAGGTCGTCCGGGTCGCGCGCCATCAGGCCCGCCTCGCGCTGGATCGCCACCGCCGCCACGCTCACCGCGCCGCCGGTCAGCAAGCCGGAGAACGCGATGGCCGCGATGTGCTGGGTCAGCACCGGCATCGCGGCGCCCAGCAGCGCCATCGCCACGGCCCAGCTCACGGGCCGATGGAAGCCGAAGCGGTCGGCCAGCCGGCCGGCCCACAGCGACAGCACGATCGGTGCCACCGCGTACAGGCTGAGCAGCAGGCCCACCACCCAGTCCGCATAGCCCTGCTGCAGCACCGCGAGGCTGGCCGCCACGCGGGTGGCCGCCATGCACGCGTGCAGGCCCACCAGCGCCGCCACCACGTGCACGAAGGCGCTGCGCGGTGCCGCCGCCGGGCCCCCTCCTCCCAAGACGGCGGTCATTCGGTGCCCGGCCCCTCCTCGTCGGCACTCGACAGGCCCAGCAGTTCGGGCGCGCGTTCGGCCGGCAAGGCCTCGACGCTGCGCAACTGGCGCGCCATCGCGCGCGCGCGGACCTCCGCCGCGTCGATCGACTTGCCCACCGCGTCGATCTTCTCGCGCGTCTTGGCCAGCACGTCGCCGAACTTGCCGAACTCCGTCTTGACCGCCCCCAGCACCTGCCACACCTCGGCGCTGCGCTTCTCCAGCGCCAGCGTGCGAAAGCCCATCTGCAGGCTGTTGAGCGTGGCCAGCAGCGTGGTCGGGCCGGCCAGCAGCACCTTGTACTCGCGCTGCAGTGCGTCGACCAGGCCCGGACGCCGCAGCGCCTCGGCGTACAGGCCCTCCGTGGGCACGAAGAGGATGCCGAAGTCGGTGGTGTAGGGCGCGGCGACGTACTTGTCGCGGATCGTGCGCGCCTCCAGGCGCAAGCGCGCCTCGAGGGCCTTGGCTGCCGCCTCGGCGGCGTCCTTGTCGGCGCGCTCCTGGGCGTCGAGCAGGCGCTCGTAGTCCTCGCGCGGGAACTTGGCGTCGATGGGCAGCCACACCGGCGCCTCGTCGTCGCGCCGCCCCGGCAGCCGGATCGCGAACTCGACCCGCTCGCGCGAACCGGGCACCGTCTCGACGTTGGCGCCGTACTGCTCGGTGGTGAACACGTCGGCCAGCAGCGCCGCCAGCTGCACCTCGCCGAAGCTGCCGCGCGTCTTGACGTTGGTGAGCACGCGATTGAGCGAGCCCACGTCGCGCGCCAGGTTCTGCATCTCGCCCAGGCCCTTGTGCACCTGCTCCAGGCGCTCGGCCACCTGGCGGAAGCTCTCGCCCAGGCGCTGCTCGAGCGTGGCCGAGAGCTTTTCGTCGACGGTGGCGCGCATCTGCTCCAGGCGCTGCGCGTTGTCGCCCTGGATCTGCGCCAGCTTGGCCTCCACGGCCTGCCGCATCTCCGCCAGGCGCTTGTCGTTGGCCTCGGCCAGCGCGCGCAGCTGCTCGGCCTGCGCCTGGCCGAACCGGTGCAGCGCGGCGTCCTGCGCCTCGCGCGCGGACCGCGTGTCGTCGCTGATGCGCTGCTGCATCGCCGCGAGCTGGGTGCGGAACGAATCGATCTGCTCGTTCTGCGTGCGCGCGACGTCGCCGCCCTGCGCCAGCAGGGCCTGCTGGAAGGTACCGAGCGTGGCCGTCAGCTCCTGCCGGGTGGTGCGCGCGCTGTCCTGCACGTCGGCGCGCAGGTTGCGCTCGAGTTCGGCGCGCCCGTCGTCGGGCGTGCGGCGCAACGCGAGCCACAACAGCAGCAGCACGACCAGGCCCAGCACCGCGAGCTGGGCATAAGGCATCCACGGGGCCATCGGGTGATTGTCGCCGCGATGCCAGAATGCGTGCATGCCACCCCCTCGCCTCCTGCTGGCATGCTGTCTGGCACTGGCGGCCTCGCAGGCCGGCGCCTTCGACCTGCAGGGCCACCGTGGCGCGCGCGGCCTGGCACCCGAGAACACGCTGCCCGGCTTCGCGCGGGCGCTGGGCGTCGGCGTGACGACGCTCGAGACCGACATCGCGATCACGCGCGACGACGTGCTCGTGATCTCGCACGACCCGGCGCTCAACCCCGAGATCACGCGCGGCCCCGACGGCAAGTTCCTCGCGGCGCGCGGCCCCGTGATCCGGCAGCTGCGCTTCGACGAGCTGCAGCGCTACGACGTCGGGCGCCTCAACCCCGCCTTGCCGTACGCGAGCCGCTACCCCGACCAGCAGGCGGCCGACGGTGCGCGCATCCCGCGGCTGGCGCAGCTCTTCGCGCTGCTGGAGCGCGCAGGCGGGCACGACGTGAGGCTGGCGCTCGAGATCAAGACCACGCCGTTCAACGCCGATGAGACGGTGGCGCCGGAGCCCTTCGCGCAGGCGCTGGTGGCAGCGGTGCGCGCCGCCGGCCTGCCGGCGCGCACCTCGATCCTGTCGTTCGACTGGCGCGCCCTGGCCGCCGTGCAAGCCCTCGCCCCCGAGATCGAGACGGTGTACCTGACGGCACAGCAGCCGTGGCTCGACAACGTGCGCGCCGGCACCGCCGAAGGCTCGGCGTGGACCGCCGGCGTGCAGCACCGCGAGCACGGGTCGGTGCCGAAGATGGTGCGCGCGGCCGGCGGCCGCACCTGGTCGGCGTTCTTCGGCGACCTCGACGCCGCCGCGGTGCGCGAGGCGCACGCGCTGGGCCTGAAGGTCCTGGCCTGGACGGTGAACGCGCCGGCCGACATCGAGCGCATGCTCGACCTGGGGGTGGACGGCATCGTCAGCGACCGCCCCGACCGCGTGCGCGACGCGCTGCAGCGGCGCGGCCGGCCCCTGCCCGCTCGGGTGGCCGTGTCGCCCTGACCCGCGATCCCCTTTTCGACGACTCGAGACCCACGATGACCTACCGCACCGAACAAGAACGCTTCTGGGCCGGCGCCTTCGGCGACGACTACATCGCCCGCAACCGCGGGGACGCGCTGCTCGCGGCAAACGTCGCGCTGTTCTCGCGCGTCCTGCAGGCCGCCCCCGGCGTGCGGTCGCTTGTCGAGCTGGGCTGCAACATCGGAATGAACCTGCAGGCGCTGCACCGCATCGACCACGGGCTCGACCTGTGCGGTGTCGAGATCAACCACGCGGCGGCCGAGCAGGCGCGCGCGCTGCGGATCGCCGACGTGATCGAAGGCACGATCATCGAGCCGCTGCCGCGCGAGCGCCGCTTCGACCTCGCCTTCACCAAGGGCGTGCTGATCCACATCCACCCCGACGAGCTGCCGCACGTGTACGACAACCTGGTGGCGCTCTCGCGGCGCTACGTGATGGTGTGCGAGTACTACAACCCGTCGCCGGTGACGGTGAGCTACCGCGGCAACGAGGATCGCCTGTTCAAGCGCGACTTCGCCGGCGAGCTGATCGACCGTCATGGCCTGCGCCTGGTCGACTACGGTTTCGTGTATCGGCGCGACCCGGTGTTCCCGCAGGACGATCTGACGTGGTTCCTGATGGAGAAGCCCGCGGCCGCATGAGGCGCGCCAAGGCCCCCGGAAACGGCGACGGCCTGGCATCGCTGCCAGGCCGTCGCACTGATTGGTGGGCCCTGTAGGATTCGAACCTACGACCAACGGATTAAGAGTCCGCTGCTCTACCAGCTGAGCTAAGAGCCCGTGCCTTGCGGCGTGTTCAACCCGGACTTTCGATCCGGTGGTGGGTCGTGCAGGATTCGAACCTGCGACCAACGGATTAAAAGTCCGCTGCTCTACCACCTGAGCTAACGTCCCGAACCGCCGCCTTGCGGCAGCTTCATTCTCGCAGCGAGTTCGTCGCTGCAGCAAAGCCGTCGATTATAGCGTCATCTTGGGCGCGCTCGCGATGCGATCGAGGAGCCAGCCGGCGGCGCATTGGCCGAAGGTCGCCGTGACGCTCACGACCGAGCCGTAGCCATGGCAATTGAGCGAGCCGTC
>DASTJE010000112.1:0-9128 GCA_035716845.1 Burkholderiaceae bacterium | reverse complement strand
CAGGTCTTCAGCGAGATGCAGACCGAGCGCGAGATCGACGAGTTCCATGCCCCGTCGGCCGCACGGGCCGAGGAGCTGCTCTACGCGCTGGCGCGCCTGCGCACCCCGCTGGGCGCGAACGCGCTGACCGTGTCGCAGGTGGATCCGCCCCGGTTCACCACGCTGGGCACGTCCAACTACCGCAGCGTGCGCGCGATGGCCGAGGACCTGCTGGCCAGGTGCAAGCGCCACCCGCCGGAGGGGTTCGAGACCCTGTGCCCGCGCCTCGAGCGCGCGCTGGGCGAGGCGCGCGCGGTGGAGGCCCAGGCGCAGGGCGACTTGCTGCGGCTGGCCCTGGCGCTGGCCAACCAGCCGCTGGCGCTGGAAACGGTGGCGGCGCAGCTCGCGCGCTTCCACCGGCACGAGATCGACGTGCTGCGCGCGGCGCAGGCACGGCAGGAACGGCTGTTCTGGAGCGGCTTCGCCGTCCTGCTGCTGGGCGTGGCCCTCGGCGTCGGCCGCGAGGCGCGGCGCCAGTTCGCGATGATCAACGCCGCCGAGGAGCGCGAACGCGCGCTCGCCGCGAGCCTGCGCTTGAGCGAGGAGCGCCTGCGCCGCGCGTTCGACGCGTCGCCCATCGGCATGACCCTGGCCGATTCGGGCAGCCAGATGAACACGGTCAACCCCGCGTTCGTGCAGATGATGGGCTACAGCGCGGAGGAGCTGCAGCAGGCCGACTTCCTCGCCCTCACCCACCCGGCCGACCGCCCCCGCAACCGCGAGCTGCTGGAGGCGGTGCGCGCCGGCACGCTGCCCAAGTACCGCTACGAGAAGCGCATGCGGCGCAAGGACGGGCGCTACGTCTGGGTGGCGGTGACCACGGCCCCCTGGATCGGCCCCGAGGGCAGCGTGTCCGGCGTGATTTCGCTGGTCGAGGACATCACCGAGGCACGCCGGCTGCAGCAGGCCCTCAGCAGCGAACGCCGTTTCGTCGATTCCGTGCTGTCGAGCGCACCGATGCTGGTGGTCGTGCTCGATGCCGGGGGCCGCGTGCGGCGCTTCAACCGCGCGGCCGAGGCGCTGACCGGCCGCAGCTACGGCGAGGTGGCCGGGCGCGAGGCGTGGGACGTCCTGTGCGCGCCGGGCGACATCGAGCGCTTCCGCCGCGAGGCCTTCGAGCCGCTGCTGCGCGGCGAGGCCGCGCAGCACCCCGGCATGACCTGCGAGTGCGTGGCCGCCGGCGGCGCGCTGCGGCGCATCGAGTGGCGCACGAGCGTGCTGCCCAGCCCCGACGGCGCGCCCGAGTTCGCGGTGTGCACCGGCATGGACGTGACCGAGCGCGACCTCACGCAGGCCGCGCTGCATGCCGCGCACGCGCGGCTGGAGGCCATCCTCTCGGCGGTGCCCGACCTCTGGTTCGTGATCGACCGCGACGGGCGCTACATCGACGTGAGCGACCCCGGACACCCCTCGCTCGCCGTGCCGTGGGCGCGCGTGCAGGGCCGCGCGTTCGGCGAGGTGCTGCCGAGGGGCCTGGCCGATCGCCTGACGGCCGTGGTGCAGCGCGCGCGCACGCTAGGGGTGCCGCAGGAGGTGGAGTACGAGCTCGATGCGCTCGGCGGCGCGCAGCACTCGTTCGAGGCGCGCGTCGTGCCGATGCGCGACGGCAACTGCCTGTACCTGACGCGCGACATCACCGACCGCAAGCGTGCCGAGCACGCCCTGCGCGACGCGCTGCAAGAACGCGAGCTGCTGCTCAAGGAGATCTACCACCGGGTCAAGAACAACCTGCAGATGGTGTCGAGCCTGCTGACGCTGCAAAGCCGCATCAAGGCCGATGAGCAGTCGCGCGAGCTGCTGCTCGACAGCGCGCGGCGCATCAAGTCGATGGCCCTGGTGCACGAGCAGCTCTACGGCGCCGGCAACCTGACCGGCGTGCCCTTCGCCGCCTACGCCACGCAGCTGGTGGCGCACCTGGCCGACAGCTTCGGCGGCGCGCGCCAGCTCGACATCCAGTGCAACATCGAGCCGGTCGAGCTGGGCATCGAGACGGCCGTGCCGCTGGGCCTGATCATCAACGAGCTGGTGTCCAACGCCTGCAAGCACGCCTTCGCGGACGGCAACGGCACGGTCCGCGTGGAACTCGTCCACCGTGACGGCGGCGCGCTGGAGCTGACGGTGGCCGACGACGGCCGCGGCCTGCCGCCGGACTTCGCCCCCGAGCGGGCGCGCTCGCTGGGCATGCAGCTCGTGCTCTCCCTGGCCGGCCAGCTGGACGGATCCCTCGCGTGGGGGCCCGACGGCGACGCCGGCACCGCATTCCGGCTGCGTTTCACGCCGGCAGAGCCCGAGGCGCAGCGATTGCGCATGAATTAGCGTTCAATACAGCCTATGACACCGACTTCGACCACCCCCACCCGGTCCATGCCGTTGCAGCCCATCGGCGAAGTGCCTGCCTCGGCCCACCGCATCCTGGTGGTGGAGGACGAGGCCGTCATCGCGATGGACCTGGCGCAGAACCTGCGCGACTTCGGTTACGAGGTGGTGGGCATCGCGGCCAACGGCGAGCGCGCGCGCCAGCTCGCGCACGAGCAGCAGCCGGACCTGATCCTGATGGACATCGTGATCCGCGGGCCCAGCGACGGCATCGACACGGCGCGCCAGATCCAGGCCGAGTTCGACGTGCCGGTGGTGTTCCTGACGGCCTACGGCGACAGCGCGACGCTGCAGCGCGCGAAGAACACCATGCCCTACGGCTACCTGATGAAGCCGTTCCGCTCCAGCGACCTGCGCACCACGATCGAGGTGGCGCTGCACAAGCACGCGATGGACCGCCGCGTGCGCGAGAGCGAACGCTGGCTCACGCGCACGCTCGAGTGCATCGGCGACGGCATCGTGGCCACCGACCCGCAGGGCCTGGTGCGCTTCCTCAACCCGGTGGCCGAGAGCCTGCTCGGGGTGCAGGACGCGGAGGCGCTGGGGCGCCAGGCCAGGGAGGTGTTCACGCTGTGCGACGAGGCCACCGGCGCGCCGGGGCCCGATCTGGTGGCGCGTGCGCTCGCCAGCAGCGAGCAGACCGAACTGGTCAGCGGCGTGCTGCCGCCGGGCGAGGCGCGCAGGCCGATCCACCTGGACGCCGGCGCCGCGCCGATCCGCGACGACGACGGCCGCCTGCTCGGTGCGGTGCTGGTGTTCCGTGACGTGACGCAGCGGCGCCTGGCCGAGGCCGAGCTGACGATGTACCGCGAGCACCTCGAACAGCTGGTGCGCGAGCGCACCATGGAGCTCGAGACCGCGCGCAACGAGGCCGAGCGCGCCAACCGCGCCAAGTCGCAGTTCCTGTCGGCCATGTCGCACGAGCTGCGCACGCCGATGAACGCGATCCTCGGCTTCAGCGAGCTGCTGCGAGACGAGCCGCTGTCGCAGGAGAACGCGCTGTTCGTCCGCAACATCCACGAGGCCGGCAAGCACCTGCTGCGCCTGATCGACGACCTGCTCGACATGGGCCGCATCGAGGCGGGCCAGTTCAACACGACGAGCCAGCCGGTGGCGGTGGCCGCGCTGCTGGACGCGTTGCGCCCGCTGGTGGACGCGCTGCTGTCGCGCCACCAGGTGCGGCTCGAGCTGGCGCACGGGCCCGAGCTGTCGGTGCAGGCCGACGCCACGCGCCTGAAGCAGGTGCTGCTCAACCTGCTGTCCAACGCCATCAAGTACAACCACCCGGGCGGCCATGTGCGCCTGGGCATGGAGCAGCGCCCCGGCGCGCGCGTGCGCATCAACGTGCACGACAGCGGGCCCGGCATCGCACCCGAGCGCCAGGGCCTGCTGTTCCAGCCCTTCCAGCGCCTGGGCGCCGAGCACAGCGGCGTCGACGGCATGGGCCTGGGCCTGGCGCTGTCCAAGCAGCTCGTCGAGATGATGGACGGCGAACTCGGCGTGGACAGCACGCCGGGCGTGGGCTCCACCTTCTGGATCGAGCTGCCGCAGGCCGCCACGAGCTGACGGCCCGCGCAGCTCGAGGCCCGCAGGTCGCGCATCGGCCGCACCGCAATGGCGCTCCCCCAGGAGATCGGGTACTGCCGCGGCGCCGACGGGGTGCGCCTGGCGGTGGCCCGCATGGGCAGCGGCCCGCCGGTCCTGATGGCCGGCGCCTGGCTCAGCCACCTCGAGCGGGACCTGCAGAACCCGGCGCTGGCGCACTGGGTGCACGCGCTGGTGCGCGGCCGCACGCTCGTGCGCTACGACGCGCGCGGCAATGGCCTGTCGCAGCGCGACGTGCAGCGTGTCGACTTCGATTCGTGGGTCGAGGACCTGGAGGCCGTGGTGGATTGGGCCGGCCTCGAGCGTTTCGCCCTGTTCGGCCTGTCGCAGGGCGCCGCGGTGGCGGTGGCCTATGCGGCGCGCCACCCTGCACGCGTCTCCCACCTGGCCCTGCATGGGCCGTGCGTGCACGGCCTGCTCAGGCGCAATCCGCCGGAGAAGGTGGTGGCCGCGGCGCAGGCCATGCTCGACGCGGCCCGGGCGGGATGGGGCGTGGGCAGCTCGTCGTTTCGCAAGATGTTCCTGCACGGGCTGGTGCGCGAGGCCGGCGACGAGCAGCTGCGCGCGATGGACGAGGTGCAGCGTCACACGGTGTCGGCGGACGTCGCGGTGAGGTTTCTCGAAGCGGCCTACCAGATCGACGTGTCGGCCGACGCGCCGCAGGTGCGCTGCCCGACGCTGATCACCCATTCGGAGAACGACCCTTGCTTCCCGTTCGCCGAGGGCGCGCGGCTGGCGTCGCTGATCGCAGGCGCGCGGCTGGTGCCCCTGCCCAGCCGCAACCACCTGCTGATGGACTCCGAAGCCGCGTGGCCGCACGCCCGGCAGGCGCTCGATGCCTTCCTGCCGTCGTCGTGGAGCGGGCCGGGCTTCACGCTCACGCCGCGCCAGCGCGAGGTGCTGCGCCTGGTCGCCGAAGGCCGCACCGACAAGGAGATCGCCAGGCAGCTTGCGCTGAGCCCCCGCACGGTCGAGATGCACGTCGCGCGCATCCTGCAGACCATGGGCTGCGCCAAGCGCGCCGAGGCGGCCGCGCGCGCCACCGAACTGGGCCTGCTGACCCCCTGAAGCCGGGCCGCTACGGTGTCCTACCGTAGTCGCGCGGCGCCCCTACCGTAGGACAACGACTGCCGCGGCCCGGCACGCGTGGGCACAGTGCATTCACGCACCCACCTCACCGAGGAGACCGCCGTGAACGTCCTGTCATTGACGCCGACCCTGCCCGCCGCGCTGGCCGCCCGCCACACGCCGCCGCCCGCCGCCGCGTGCGAGCGCGTCACGCTCGCGCGGCGCGAGCTGCTCGACGTGCCGGCGCCGCGCGGCCGCCGGGTGACCTGCCACCACGGCCGCCTCTGGCTCACGTTCGAAGGCTGCCGCGCCGACATCGTGCTCGAAGCCGGCGACACCCATCGCTGCCGCGAGCGCGGCCGGCTCGTCGTGCAGGCGCTTCGCGACGCGATCGTCGAACTGGGTTGAGCCCGCTGCCCGGCCGCGCGGCGGCCGGGCAGCGCAGGCTCACCCGCACTGCCCCACGTAGCCGCAGGCGGTGCAGAAGTCGCAGCCGTCCTTGTGGATCACGGTGGCGTTGCCGCACTCCGGGCAGGGCCGGCCGGCCTGCAGCAGCGGCGCGGCGCGCGAGGCGGCCGCACCGCCGTTGCGCGGTGCGGCCAGCACGCCCATCTCGCGCACCGGGTAGCCCTGCTCGTCGAGCACGCCCAGCATCGCGTAGCGGTGGATCACCAGCCGCGCCAGGTAGGCCACGGTCGAGGGCCAGGTCTGCTGGCGGCGCTGGCCCGGCGGCAGTCCGGGCACGAAGGCCATGAAGTGGCCCAGCGGCTCGGCGTAGTTGAGCAGCTTGCGCAGCTTCATGCCGATCCACGCCGGGTCGATCACCCGCATGTCCAGCGACAGCAGCCGCGCCAGCCCGTCGAGCGCGCGCGGGTAGTTGCCCGACAGCGCCAGCGCGCACGGCCGCGTCACCGCCACGCCGTCGGGCCCGGGGATCGTGACCTCCTTGAGCGTGACGGTGAAGTGCTCGTTGATCGCCGGGTTGTCGATGTCCACCGCCCAGGCCAGCGTGCCCGAGGTGTCGGTGTGCGGCTCGTCGAGCGAGAACAGGGCCTCCATCACCGGGGTGGGCGCGCCGTCCTTGGGCGGCAGCACGCCCAGCTGCTCGCAGCGCCAGCGCAGCACCGCGGCGGTGGCCGCCACGAAGCCGGGGAACGGCCGCGGCTGCCCATGCGGCGGGAACGGCATCTCGAAGGGGCGCTCCTCGGCCACGGTGGCCAGCGCGTCGAGCTTCAACTGCAGCCAGGCCGCGTCGTCGGCACGCAGGTCCATCGACAGCGTCTTGGCCAGCGCCCCCAGGCCGCGCGGCTGCTCGGCACCGTTGACCCACACCTCGAAGGGCTGGGCGTCGGAACCCTCGTCGCGCGGCCACTCGCCGACGAACAGCGCGAAGTCGCCGTAGGGGTGCTGGATCAGGTAGGTCCAGGCCGCGTTGCCGCCCGGCAGCTCGGGCCGGCCCGGCCAGCGCAGCGAGGCCAGCACCGGGGCGCGCGGCGCGGCCAGCGCGAGGCGCCGGTTGGCGTCGCCCGGCTGCACCGTCAGCGGCGCGGGCTGGGTCGACAGCACGCTGCCGATCACCGCGTTGGGCCGGTAGGTGGCCAGGCCCTTGAGGCCCAGCGACCAGGCCTGCTGGTAGAGCTGCTCGAAATCGGCATACGGATAGTCGGCCGGCACGTTGACCGTCTTGCTGATCGAGGTGTCGATGCACGGCGCGACCGCGGCCACCATCTGCGCGTGCGCCTGCGCGCTCATCTCGAGCGCGGTGACGAAGGCCTCGGTGAGCGCGGCGTCCTCGCCCTTGAGGTGGCGGTACAGGCGCCAGGCGTGGTCCTCCACCGCATGCTCGACCAGGCGGCCGTCGGGGTCGCGCTTCTTGCGCGTGTAGCTCCACGAGAACGCCGGCTCGATGCCGTTGCTCGCGTTGTCGGCGAAGGCCAGGCTGATGGTGCCGGTGGGCGCGATCGACAGCAGGTGCGAGTTGCGGATGCCCTGGCGCCGGATGCGCTCCTTGAGCGACGCGGGCAGGCGCGAGGCGAAACGCCCCCCGGCCAGGTACAGGTCGGCATTGAAGAGCGGGAAGGCGCCGCGCTCGGCGGCCAGGTCGCACGAGGCCTCGTAGGCGGCGTCGCGCATCACCTCGGCGATGCGGCGCGCCATGGCGCGCGCGGGCTCGGTGTCGTAGCGCAGGCCCAGCATCACCAGCGCGTCGCCCAGGCCGGTGAAACCCAGGCCGATGCGCCGCTTGCTCATCGCCTCGGCGTGCTGCTGCGGCAGCGGCCACATCGACACGTCGAGCACGTTGTCGAGCATGCGCACGGACACCTTGCACAGTGCGGCGAAGGCGGCGTCGTCGAAGGCCGCATCGGACTCGAAGGGCTGGCGCACGAAGCGCGTCAGGTCGATCGAGCCGAGGCAGCAGCAGCCGTAGGCGGGCAGCGGTTGCTCGGCACAGGGGTTGGTCGCGGTGATCGCCTCGCAGTAGGCAAGGTTGTTGTCGCGGTTGATGGCGTCGAGGAACAGCACGCCGGGCTCGGCGTGGTCGTAGGTCGAGCGCATGATCTGGTCCCACAGCGCGCGCGCGGGCAGCGTGCGGTAGACCCACTGTCCGTCGTTGCGCTGCCAGGCGCCGGCCGCCTTGAGCATGGGGCCGGGCTCGGCCCTGTGCACCAGCTCGACGTCGCCGCCGTCGCGCACCGCCTGCATGAAGGCATCGGTGACGCCCACCGAGATGTTGAAGTTCTTCAGGTCGCCCGTGTCCTTGGCGTGGATGAAGCCCTCGATGTCCGGGTGGTCGCAGCGCAGCACGCCCATCTGCGCGCCGCGGCGCGAGCCGGCGGATTCCACCGTCTCGCAGGAGCGGTCGAACACGCGCATGTAGCTCACCGGGCCCGAGGCGCTGCTCTGCGTGGCCGCCACCCAGGCCCCCTGCGGGCGGATGCGCGAGAAGTCGTAGCCCACGCCGCCGCCGCGGCGCATCGTCTCGGCGGCCTCGGCCAGCGCGGTGTAGATGCCCGGGTGGCCCTCGTCGTCGACGCGAATCGAATCGCCCACCGGCTGCTCGAAGCAGTTGATCAGCGTGGCGGCCAGCCCGGTGCCCGCGGCGGACTGGATGCGCCCGGCCGGGATGAAGCCGCCCTGCAGGGCCTGCAGGAAGCGTTCGGCCCAGTGCTCGCGGTCGGCCTCCTTCTCGGCCTGCGCGAGCGCGCGCGCCACGCGCCGCAGCACGTCGTCGACGCTGTGCTCGTCGCCCTTGGCGTATTTCTCGAGCAGCACCTCGGCGCTGATGGGTTGGGCAGGCAGGGCGGCCGCGACGCGACGCGGCGATTGGGTTCGACTCAAGATGTTCGTCTCCGTGTGGATGTCAGGTTTCGGGCCGGCGCCACAGCCAGGCGGCGACCCCAAGCAGGAAAAGCGTGACGCCGGCCTTCACCGCCAGCGGTGCGGCCGACGCAAGCAGGAGCGCCACGCTGGCGGCCATCGTCAGGCTGGCCGCCCACTTGGCGCCGCGCGGCACGGCGCGGTGGTCGCGCCAGCGGCGGATCGGCGCGCCCCAGCGCGGATGCGCGACGAGCCAGGCCTCGAACTGCGGCCAGCCGCGGCCACCGGCCCAGGCGGCCACCAGCAGGAACGGCGTCGTCGGCAGCACCGGCAACAGCACGCCGGCCACGCCCAGCGCCAGGCACAGCAGCGCGAGCGAACGCCAGAACAGCAGTTGGGCGAATTGCGCCATCACGGCACGCTCACCCCCATCGCCACAGGCCCAGCGGGTGGCGCGCGAGGGCCACCGAGACCATCGTGCCGAACACCAGCAGCGCCGCGGCCAGGAAGGCCAGACGCTGCGCCGGCCGGCGCGCGCGCCTGAGCGCCAGCGTGCCGAGCGCCACGTAGACCACCAGCAGGCCCAGCTTGGCCGCGAGCCAATGGTCGCGCGCCAGCGGGTCGAGCCGCAGCAGGGCCCACAGCGTGGCCCCTGCGACCAGCAGCAGCGTGTCGATGGCCACGGCCGCGGCCCGCACCGCGCCGCGCATCGGCCAGCGCGC
>DASTJE010000111.1:0-11468 GCA_035716845.1 Burkholderiaceae bacterium | reverse complement strand
GGGTAGCAGGCGCCGCAGCAGATGCACTTCTTCTCGTCGACCTCCAGCGAGGGCTTGCCGTTGACCAGCGCCGGCCGGATCGCCGCCACCGGGCAGCGCGCGACCACGGCCGGGCGCTCGCACATGTTGGCCACCAGGTCGTGGTTGATCTTGGGCGGCTTGGTGTGCTGCACGATGATGGCGATGTCGGCCTGGCCGCCGCAGTTGATCTCGCAGCAGCTGGTGGACAGGTGCACGCGGTTGGGCATCTCCTCGCGGATGAACTCCTCGTAGAGCTCGTCCATCAGCGCCTTGACCGCGCCCGAGGCGTCGGTGCCCGGGATGTCGCAGTGCAGCCAGCCCTGGGTGTGGGCGATCATCGACACCGAGTTGCCGGTGCCGCCGACCGGGAAGCCGTTGCTCGTGAGCGCCTCGATCAGCGGCGCGACCTTGTTCGGGTCGGACACCATGAACTCGATGTTGCTGCGGATCGTGAAGCGCACGTGGCCGTCGGCGTAGGTGTCGGCGATGTCGCACAGCTTGCGGATCGTGTAGACGTCCATCTGCCGCTGCGTGCCGGCGCGCACGGTCCACACCTCGTCGCCGCTGTGCGAGACGTGGTGCAGCACGCCCGGGCGCGGACGGTCGTGGTACTTCCAGTTGCCGTAGTTCTTCGCGAGCGTCGGGTGCAGGAACGGCTTGTTGTCGGGGGCGCCGCTCTCGATCGGGGTGCGATGGGCCATCGTCGTTCTCCTGCTCAGGCGGCCTTGGCCTGCTTCTTGGCATTGATCTTGGCGACTTCCTCGTCCCAGCCGTCGGTGCGCACGTAGGGGTTGGTGCGCGGCGTGGCGACCATGTTGGGGTCGATCTCGAGGCCGATGCCCTCGAGGAAGTTCACCAGGCCGATGCGCTCGATCATCTCGCCGGTGCGCTCGTGCTCGAGGGCGTTCTCGGCGAAGAAGTCGATCACCTTGCGCGCCAGCTCGACCAGGGCCTCGTAGTCCTCGTCGGTCTTGAGCGGCAGGAAGGGCACGACGACGGTGCCCATCAGGTCGCCGATCTTGAGCGTGCGCTTGCCGCCGATCAGGATGGTGGCGCCGGTGTCGGTGCCGTGCGCGAGCGCGCCGGTCATCACGTTGACGCAGTGCATGCAGCGCACGCAGTCCTTGTTGTCGATCTCCAGCGCGTGCGTGTCGCTGACCTTGACGCTGGTGAGGTGGGCCGCGCCGTCGCCCGTGCGCAGCTCCTTGACCTCCTTGAGCATGATGGCCTTGGTCGGGCAGCGCGCGACCACGTCGTTGACCAGCTCGTTCATGCCGTGCTTGTCGAACCATTTGCGCGCCAGCACCTCGTCGCTGCGCATGTTGTCGCGCCAGGTCCCGATCACGGCCATGTCGGCGCGCTGGATCGAGTTCATGCAGTCGTTGCTGCAGCCGCTGAACTTGAACTTGAACTTGTAGGGCAGGGCGGGGCGGTGGATGTCGTCGACGAAGGTGTTGATCACCTGGCGGTGCGCCCGCGCCTCGTCGAAGCAGCTCTGCTCGCAGCGCGCCGCGCCCACGCAGCTCATGCTGGTGCGCACCGCCGGGCCGGCGCCGCCGAGGTCGAAGCCCAGTTCGTTGAGCTCATCGAAGGCGGCCTGCACCTTGTCGGTCTTGGCGCCCTGGAACATGATGTCGCCGCTCTGGCCGTGGAAGGCGATCAGGCCGGTGCCGTGGCGCTCCCAGATGTCGCACATCTTGCGCAGCACGTCCGAGGTGTAGTGCATGCCCGGCGGGGGCTGCACGCGCAGGGTATGCAGCTCGGCGGCGTCCGCGAACACCGGCGTGCCGTCCTCGTTCTTCAGCTCGGTGAAGCGCGGGATCACGCCGCCGCCGTAGCCGAACACGCCCACCGTGCCGCCCTTCCAGTAGCCCTTGCGGGTGCGGTAGCTCGTCTCCAGCGTGCCCAGCAGGTCGACCACGTAGTCCTTGTCCTGGGCCAGGCGCTTGAGCCCGGTGACGAAGCTCGGCCAGGGGCCGCTCTCCAGTTCGTCGAGCATCGGTGTCGGGTGCATCTTCTTGGCCATGTCGCGCTTGCTCCGGTTTCGGACGTGGGCGGGACGATAGAGCGGATGGCGCGCGGCCACATTACCCGGATGGGGTATCCGGGGGTCCCCCGTACCGGGTATGGACGCCTCCTCCACGCGCGCGCTCAATGCGCCCTCGCGGAGGTGGCGATGACACGCACGACCCGCCTGGCCCATTGGCGCGTGCCGCTGGGCGGGCAGGAAATCGAGTTGCAGCAGGTGGATCACGAGGCCGGCGGCATGAGCCTGCTGCGCACGCGCATCCGCGAGAAGAGCCGTTTCACCGTGTTCGACATCGACCCCATCACCGCCGAAGCGTGGGGCCGGGCGCTCCTGGAGTGGGCGCAGCGGCAGCCCCGGGAGTGATCGGCATGGCCAGCGACGGCGCCGTGGCCGCCAGCGTGGACGTGGCCTTCCCGCTGCGCGGCGCGAGCCTGCCGCGCGAGCACCGTTGCGCGCTGGCCGAGTCGCTGCGCGGCCTCTTGCCGTGGCTGGACGAGGCGCGGCCGCGTGCGGCGCTGCATCGCCTGAACGTCACCGGCGGCGACGCCACGCGCGTGCTGCTGTCGCAGCGTACCCGGCTGGTGCTGCGCGTGCCGCGCGCGCGCGCGGACGATGCGGCGGCGGCGCTGGCCGGGCAGCGGCTCGACGTCGCGGGGCACCCGCTGGTGCTGGGCGCGGCCCAGGTGCGCGAACTGCTGCCCTGGGGCACGCTGTACGCGCACCTGGTGGTCACCGGCGACGCCGACGAGCTTGCGTTCCAGCGCGCGCTGGAGGTCGAACTGGAGGCGCTGGGGGTGCGCTGCCGCATCATCTGCGGCCGCCTGCAGCCCGGCCACGGGGGCGGCCCGGCGGGTTACAGCGTGATGCTCGACGGCCTGTCGGCCGCCGACGCGCTGCGGGTGCAGGAGGCCGGCCTGGGCCGGCACCGCGAGTGGGGTTGCGGCGTGTTCGTGCCGCACAAGTCGGCGGCCGCCGTGGGCACGCCGGAGTGATCGAATGTCGACGCACTGAACGAAGGAGAACGCGAGGATGGGCTACGTGGTCAACGGCACCGAACTGGAAACCGACGACGAGGGCTACCTGCTCGAGCCCGACTTCGGCGAGGAGGTGGTGCGCGTGATCGCCGCCGCCGAGGGCATCACGCTCACCGAGGACCACTGGAAGGTGGTCGAGTACCTGCGCGAGGAGTACCGCGAGAACGGCCACACCCCGAACTTCCGCAACATGCTCAAGGGGCTGTCGGAGGAGGTCCTGCCGGGCTGCGACAGCAAGGCGCTGTACGAGCTGTTCCCGGTCGGCCCGGCCAAGCAGGGCGCCAAGGTCGCCGGCCTGCCGCAGCCTCTCGGCAAGGGTGGGTACTGATGGCCCACCCCCGGAGCGCCTTCGGCGCAGCCCCTCAAGGGGGCGCCGCCAGCGGCCCGGCGAAGCCGGTTCCGCGGCGGCTGCTGGGCTTGGCTCGTTGCGTGCGACGCTCATGAGCACCGCGCAACCTCCCGCCCTGCGCATCAAGAGCCACTGGTTCAAGCCGGGGGCCGAGCGCAGCCCGCAGGACCAGGGGCGGGCGGTGGCCTTCACCGTCTGGCGCGTCGCGCACACCATGCTCAAGCGCATGCGCGGCGCCGACTTCGACATCGACGCGGGCGAACCGTATTTCGACTTCCTGCGTGAGACCCTGGTGTTCCTGATCGCGGTGCTCGACCGCGTGGCGCATGCCCGCCTGGACGAGGCGGCACGCGCGGCCTTCCTGCGCGCGCTGGTGCTGCACTGCGCCGACACGCTGGCCGGCAACGAGGCCGACCTGCTCGGGCCGCCGCCGGCGGACACGAGCCGCGAGGAGCGTTTCATCGCGCTGTTCAACGAGGTCAACGGCCATTACGCGGAGTTCGGCACCGAGGCCGAGCCGCCGTTCATGCCGGATTTCGCCTTCCTGCGCTACCTGGCCAGCCGCCTGGCGCCGACGCTGCCGCCCAAGGACCGGCCGTGGGTGATCGACCAGGTGATGGCCATCGAGGCCCCCGAGGCCGCGCGCACCGTGCTCGACGCCCTGGCCAACCTGCTGTCCAACGCGCCGCGGCCGGCACGGCGTGGCAACCGCATGAGCGGCGAATGAGCACCCTGATCGCCGACCCTCCAGCAGCCGGGCTGCGGCGCCGCAGCCCCTTCGACCTGGGCGACGACGCGGCCTACCGTGCCTGGCGCGCGCGCAAGCTGGCCGACCGCGCGCGCACCGCCGCCGAGCTTATGGTCGACGTGGCCGACCCGCGCGCGCTGCGCGACGCCGAGCGCGAGGCCCTGCTGCAGCGCTGCGCGCGCTGGAACATGGCGATCTACCGCACGGTGCCGGGTGGAGATCAGGACAAGGACGTGCTGCGCGCCCTGGCGGCCCAGCTCGGGCTGCTGCGCCTGGACGCCAACTGGCTGGCCGACGAGGACGGCATCTCGAGCATCGCGGTGCGCGGCGGCGCGCCGGCGCCGGGGCAGGACCGCGGCGCCTTCATCCCCTATACCGACCACGCGCTGAAGTGGCACACCGACGGCTACTACCACCCCGGCGAGCGGCGCATCCGCGCCATGCTGCTGCACTGCGTGAGGCCGGCGGCCCGGGGCGGGGAGAACCTGCTGCTCGACCATGAGCTGGCCTACATCGCCGTGCGTGACGCGTCGCCGCGCTGGATGCGCGCGCTGATGGCCGCCGACGCCATGACCATTCCGGCGCGCGAAGGCGCGTCCGGCGAGGCGAGGGCGGCCCAGAGCGGACCGGTGTTTTCCGTGGACCCGCACGACGGCGCGCTGCACATGCGCTACACCGCGCGCACGCGCAGCATCGTGTGGAAGCAGGACAAGGACACGCTGGCCGCCGTGGCCTTTCTGGAGCAATGGCTGGCGGGCGGCCCGGACGGGGCCTTGCGCGTGCGCCTGGGCGCCGGCATGGGTCTGGTCTCGCACAACGTGCTGCACGATCGCAGCGCCTTCGTCGACGACCCGGCCCGGCCGCGCCTGGTCTACCGCGCGCGCTACCTCGACCGCCTCGAGAGGCCGGAGACGCCATGGCCCAATGGCTGACCGTCTGGCGCGCGGCCCAGCTGGTGGGCGTGCCGCGCGGCGTGCTGCAGCAGCGCGTGCGCGCCGGCGAGATCACCCTCAGCGACGGCCTGATCTCCACCGAGACCCTGCTCGCGCTGTACCCGCAGGCCGACCTCGCCGACTCGGGCATGCTCGAGCGCGTGGTGCGCCTCAAGGAGGACGCCTTCGGCCGTCGCGTGCGCGAACGCATGCTGCCCAGCCAGGACGTGCTGGCGCAGCGCCTGTTCCGCCAGGGGCAGGAGCTGGCCGACGTGCAGCGCCATTTGCAGCGCTACCACGCCCTGGTCATCGAGTTGCGCGAACATCTCGACGCCCTGGTCGCGCGCACGCCGTGCGGCGACGACGGGCTGATCGCCCTTCAGCGCGCGCTCGACGACGGCCTCGCGCGCGCCCTGGCCACCGAATCCGTCGACCCGCTACACGTCATGGACGACATCCTCAAAGTGGTATCGGCGCAGGTCACGCTGCGCCCGAGCGGACACCAGTTCGCCGTCGAGGGCCACGACACGCTGCTGCAGGCGGGCCTGAAGGCGGGCCTCGCGCTCAACTACGGCTGCGGCAACGGCAGCTGCGGCATGTGCAAGGTGCGCGTGATGTCGGGCGAGGTCACCAGGACGATGCCCTTCGACTACCCGCTGTCGGAAGCCGAGCGCAACCAGGGCTACGTGCTGATGTGCGCCCACACCGCGGCCAGCAGCGAGATCACGCTCGAGACGCTCGAGGCGCGCGGCCCGGCCGACATTCCGCCGCAGGAGATCACCACCAGCGTGCGCGCGTTGCGTGAACTCGCGCCCGACACGCTGCTGCTGCACCTGCAGACGCCGCGCAGCCACCGCCTGCGCTTCCTGGCGGGGCAGTCGGTCACGCTGGCGCTGGCGGCCTCGGCGGCCACCGGCGGCGAGGACCTGCGCGCCACGCTGCCCGTGGCCAGCTGCCCCTGCGACGACCGCAACCTGCACTTCTTCATCGCCCGCGATGACGGCGAGCCGTTCGCGAGCCGGCTGTTCGCCGGCGGCGTGCACCCGGGCGACGCCGTCAACCTGCGCGGCCCGGTGGGCGAGTTCGTCCTGGCGTCGGGCCACCGGCCGCTGGTCTTCGCCGCCTGCGACACCGGCTTCGCGCCGGTCAAGAGCCTGATCGAGCACGCGCTGTCGCTCGATGCGGCGCCCACCCTGTCGCTGTACTGGCTGGCCACGCGCCCCGACGGCCACTTCCTGGCCAACCAGTGCCGGGCCTGGACCGAGGCGCTGGACAACTTCGAGTACGCCGCGCTGAGCGACGCGGATCCGGCCGCCGGCGCGCGCCAGGTGGCCGAGGCCATCCGTGCCGACCTGTTCGACATCGACTGCGAGTACTACCTCGCCGGACCGCCGGCGTTCGTGGAGGCCCTCGGCGCCGCGCTGCGCGAGGCGGGTGTCCCGGCCGCCCACATCGTCGCGGAGGTGGCGTGAGCGGGGCCGGCGCGAACGGCTTCGACGGCAGCGGCTGCAGCAGCGGCGAATCGTTCGCGCTGCGCGTGCTGGGCCACAGCATGGCCCCCGAGTTCAACGAGGGGGACATCGTGATCGTCGAGCCCGACGGCGCGCTGCGCGCCGGCAGTTACGTGCTGGCGCAGCTGCGCGGCGAATGGACCTTGCGCCAGCTGCTCGGCGACGCGGGCCGGTGGCGGCTGCACGCGCTGCAACCCGGCTGGGCCGACGAGCCGCTCGCCGACCTCTCGGCCGTGCGCGGCGTCATCATCCAGAAGGCGGTGCCGGGGCGGCGCCGCCTGACCAAGAGCTACCTCTGATGCCCTACTACGTGTTTCGGGTGCGGCCCTTCACGCCGCCCGAGCAGCTGGCCGAATTCGGCCGCTTTGCCGAGGCCTCGGCCCATGCCAAGGCGCTGCGCGGCGAGGCCTCGGGGGCCGCGGGCGAGCGCATCAAGGTCATGTTCGCCGACTCGCCGCTGGCGGCCGAGGACCTGCTGTGCCAATGGCGTGACGGCGCGCCGGGGCCGGGCGACGACTGAGGCGGTGGACGCGCCCGCACCGCCCGAGGCGGCAGGCTGCTGCGGCAGCGCGAGGGCCTGCGTCTTCGCGCGTGCGCTGCACGCACGCACGGCCTCCTGCACGCTGGCATCGCGGCGCAGCCTGGGCGAGCGCGAGGTGCTGGAGTGCGCCGCGCCGGTCGCGCGTCTGAACTGCAGCACGCTGGCCGCGTTGCTGCACGAGCGCGCACGGTTTGCGCTGAAACTGCCCGCGCCCGGCCATCCGATGGTCCATGCGCAGGCGCTGCGGCTGCATTGCGGCGGCCTCGAGGCGCTGCGGGAAGCGATGCAGGCCGGGCACGCCGACGTGCACGCGCTGGTGCTCGCGGTGCACGAGCGCCACGGCAGCCTGACGGCGCTGCCCTGGGAGGCGATCGTGCGCCGCCTGCTGCAGTGGGCGCCGCGGCGCCGCGGCGGCCCCCCGCGCGCGCGATGACGCCGCGCAGACTCAGCGCTGCCGCACGTAGCGGCCGGGCGCCTCGTCCAGCACCCGGTAGCCCTTGCGCGGCGCGCCCATCGCGGGCGGCTTGGCGCGCCCGCTGGAGCGGGCCGCCAGCCACTGCTGCCACGCCGGCCACCAGGCGCCGTCGCGCACGGTCGCGGCGCGCATCCAGTCCTCCGGCGCCAGGTGGGGGTCGACCAGGCGCCGCGTCCTGAGGCGGTAATGGCGCTTGGGGTTCACCGGGCCGCAGACGATGCCCGCGTTGTGGCCGCTGGAGGTGAGCAGGAACGTGAAGTCGTCCGAGCGCACGAGGTTGTCGACCTTGTAGACCGACTTCCACGGCGCGACGTGGTCGGACTCGGTGCCGACGACGAACATCGGCTGGCGGATGTCCGACAGGCGGATGAGCTGGCCGTCCACCGGGAAGCGGTTGGTGGCGAGCTCGTTGTCGAGGTACAGGCGGTACAGGTACTCGGTGTGCATGCGCCAGGGCATGCGCGTGCCGTCGGCATTCCACGCCATCAGGTCGATCAGGCCGTCGCGCTGGCCCTTGAGGTACTGGTTGACGATCGGCTGCCACACCAGGTCCTGCGCGCGCAGCAATGCGAACGCGCCGCCCATCTGGCGGCTCTCGAGCACGCCCTTGCGCCGCATCGACGCCTCGAGCATCGCCAGCTGGCTCGGGTTGATGAAGAACGCGAGCTCGCCCGGCTCCGAGAAATCGACCTGCGCCGCGAACATGGTGATCGACGCCAGCCGGTCGTCCTTCTCGCGTGCCAGCGCCGCCGCGCCGATGGCCAGCAGCGTGCCGCCGATGCAGTAGCCCACGGCGTGCAGCTTGCGCCTGGGCACGATGGCGCACGCCGCCTCGAGCCCGGCGCGGAATCCCTTGTCGATGTAGTCGTCGATGCCGAGGTCGCGGTCCTTCTCCACCGGGTTCTTCCACGAGATCATGAAGACCGTGTGGCCCTGGTCGACGAGGTACTTCACCATCGAGTTGCGCGCGCTGAGGTCGAGGATGTAGTACTTCATGATCCACGCCGGCACGATGAACACCGGTTCGGCGTACACGTCGCGGGTGGTCGGCGTGTACTGGATCAGCTCGATCAGCTCGTTGCGGTACACCACCTTGCCGGGGGTGGCCGCCACGTTCCTGCCCAGTTCGAAGGCCTCGGCGCCTGCCGGCGCGCCGCCATCGATCGTGCGCTTCAGGTCCTCGAGCCAGTTCCTGAAGCCGCGCACGAGGTTCTGGCCGCGCTCGGACTGCGTCAGCGCCAGCAGCTCGGGGTTGGTGCCCAGGCTGTTGGCCGGCGAGCTGGCGTCCATCAGCATGCGCACCGCGAACTCCAGCAGCTGCGCGTGGTAGTCGGTCACGCCGTCGACGTCGCGCACCGCCTCCTTCAGCAGCGCGGCGCTGTTCTGGTAGGCACGGGCGTAGACGTTGAACGGAAAGCGCGACCAGTCCGCCGCCTCGAAACGCTTCTCGGGGCTGCCCGCGAAGCCCTCGGCCGGCGCCAGGGCCTCGCCGGCGAGCGCGCGCAGCGCGAAGGCCCAGGTGTCGGCCGCGCGCTGCAGCGCCATCTGCTGCAGCTCCTGCTGCTTGGCCGGCGCCAGCGCCAGGTGCATCGCCCAGTCGGCCCAGGCGGTGGTGAAGGCCGTCGGGGCGAGGCCGGCGGTCATCTGTGCGAGCTGCGCCCGGAACTCGCGGTCGAAGTCCTGTGTCGAGGGCGCGATCTTCGGCTTGCGGGTCATGTCTGCTCCATGCGTGGATGCGTTCCCGGCCTGCGGTGCGGGTCCGGCGCCCGGCTCAGGCCGGCGCGTGCCAGCCGGCATCGACCCAGAGCTCCCCGCTCACCGCCGAGTTGACGAGCATGAAGCAGATGGCGTCGGCGATCTCCTCCGGCGCGATCAGGCGGCCGAGCTGCGTGAACGGCAGGATGTTCTTGGCGACGTAGTCCATGCCCATGGCCCGCACCATCGGCGTGTCGGTGAAGCCCGGGTGGATGACGCTGCAGCGCACACCGTGGAACATCGCTTCCTGCATGATGGTCGCCGCCGCGCCCTCGAGGCCGGCCTTCGTGCTGGCGTACGAGATCTGGCCGCGGTTGCCTTGCGAGGAGATCGAGCCGATGAACACCACCGATCCCTGCACGCCCTCCTGAGGCGCCCAGCGCTTGAGGCCCTTGGCCGCGCGCTCCTCGGCGATGTGGCCGATCATCTCCAGCGCCCAGTACACCGGCGCGATGAGGTTGACCTCGACGACGAGCCGGAACTGCTCGAGCGGATAGACGCGGGCCTTGCCGGTGTTCTTGTCCACGCGCACCGCCAGGTCGTCGCGCGTGATGCCGGCGGCGGGCACGCACATCGTCACGAGGCCGAACTTGCGGCTGATGGCGTCGTAGACCGACGAGCGGAACTTCTCGTCGGTGGTGTCGCCCTGGAACGGGATCGCGAAGGGACGCCCGGCCTCGGCGTTGAGCTTGGCGGCCACGTCCTCCACGGTCTCGCTCATGTCCACGAGGGCCACGCCGGCCACGCCGCGCGAGGCCATCGCCGTTGCCACGGCGCGACCGATGCCGCTGGCGCCACCGGTGATGACCGCCACTCTTCTGCCAATGTCCACGAGACACCTCCAATGTAGATGCTGCAGCGCAGCATCTTACGCAGCGAAGGGCGCCGCGGCCGGCCGCCGCCGGCGGCGCGTGCGCCTTTTTTGACGCTTTCTTGTGATGGCACAAGGTCTGCGCCTATGACCGTCGCGGCGCCAGCGGCGCGACGCGCTGGCGCGACGGTCCGATCAATGGCCGACGACGCCGTCGAGGGGGTCGTCGCCGTCGGGCCCGGCCTGGGCACGCGCGAAGGGTGGCGTCCGGCCGCACGATCGGACGTCGGCGGGCACATCGGTGTCGACGACCTGCGCGAGTGGCACGCGCGCATGGAGCTGGTGTCGAGTTTCGGCTGAGGCCGCGGGCCTTTGCGGCACACTAGCGCCCTTCGTGGCGCGGTGCCGACGGGTGTCGGTGCCGTGTCGTGGACGGCACAAGGCACAGAGGAAGATCACACCATGGCGATGGACGTCGTCGACTACGAGATCAAGGGTTCGGAGATGCAGTTCGTCGAGGTCGAGCTCGACCCCGGCGAGGCGGCCATCGGCGAGGCCGGCAGCATGATGTTCATGGACGCCGGCATCGGCATGGACACCGTGTTCGGCGACGGCTCGGCCCAGCAGGGCGGCTTCTTCGGCAAGCTGATGGGCGCGGGCAAGCGGCTGATCACCGGCGAATCCCTGTTCACCACCGTCTACACCAACAACGCTGCGGCCAAGCAGCGCGTGGCCTTCGCCGCGCCGTACCCGGGCAAGATCATGGCGATCGACCTGCGGCAGGTCGGCGGCATGCTGATCTGCCAGAAGGACGCCTTCCTGTGCGCGGCGCGCGGCGTCTCGCTCGGCATCTACCTGCAGCAGAAGCTCGGCGTGGGCTTCTTCGGCGGCGAGGGCTTCATCATGCAGAAGCTCGAGGGCGACGGCCTGGCCTTCGTGCACGCCGGCGGCACGGTGCTCAAGCGCGAGCTGCAGCCGGGCCAGACGCTCTGCATCGACACCGGCTGCGTGGTGGCGATGACCGCGGGCGTGAACTTCGAGATCCAGTACGTCGGCAAGATCAAGACCGCGCTGTTCGGTGGCGAGGGCCTGTTCTTCGCCAAGGTCACCGGCCCCGGCACGGTGTGGCTGCAGAGCCTGCCGTTCTCGCGCCTGGCGTCGCGCGTGTTCGCGGCGGCGCCCCAGACCGGACGCGGCGGGCGCGACGAGGGCTCGGTGCTCGGCGGTTTCGGCGCCGGCGGTCTGCTCGGCGGCGTGCTGGG
>DASTJE010000110.1:0-2866 GCA_035716845.1 Burkholderiaceae bacterium | reverse complement strand
CGAGGACAAGGTCATCGTCGTGCGCCAGCGCGACGGCTCGATCAAGGCGTTCCTGAACTCCTGCACGCACCGCGGCAATCAGGTCTGCCACGCCGACAGCGGCAACGCCAAGGCCTTCACCTGCAGCTACCACGGCTGGTCGTTCGGCATGGACGGCGCGCTCGCCGCGCTGCCGCTGGAGCAGTCCGCCTACTACGGCAAGTTCGACAAGGCCGAGTGGGGCCTGCGGCCGGTGGCCAAGGTCGACAGCTACCGCGGCTTCGTGTTCGGCTGCTTCGACCCGCAGGCGCCGAGCCTCACCGACTACCTCGGCGAGATGGGCTGGTACCTCGACACCTGGATGGACGGCACCGGTGGCGCCGAGCTGATCGGCCCGCCCATGAAGTCCATCCTGCGCTGCAACTGGAAGGTGCCGTCCGAGAACTTCATCGGCGACGGCTACCACGTCGGCTGGACGCACGCCGCCGCCATCAAGGTGCTGGGCGGGCCGCTGTCGGGCCTGGCCGGCAACGCCGAGATTCCGTTCGACGACGCCGGCCTGCAGGTCACCTCGCGTCACGGCCACGGTTTCGGCGTGATCTGGGATGGCGTCGGTCTGATCCACGACGATCCCGCCTACCGCAACTACGCCGCGCAAAAGCAGCCGGAAGTGGCCGCCAAGCTCGGCGACTGGCGTGCCAGGCTGTACATGGGCCACTGGAACGCCGGCATCTTCCCGAACTGCTCGTACCTGTACGGCACCAACACCTTCAAGGTATGGAACCCGCGCGGGCCGAACGAGATCGAGGTGTGGACCTGGACCCTGGTCGAGAAGGCCATGTCGCCGGAACTGAAGCGCGAGGTGGTCAAGCAGGCCATCCACAGCTTCGGCACCGCCGGCACGCTGGAAAGCGACGACGGCGAGAACATGGAAACCTGCACCTGGTCGAACCGCGGTCCGCAGACGCGGCGGGGCCGCATGAACGCGCAGATGGGTCAGATCAACGACGCCGAGCACCCGGACCTGCCGGGCATCGTCGGCAAGAACTTCATCGGCGAGACGTCCTACCGCGGTTTCTACCGCTTCTGGGCGGAGCTGATGCAGGCGAAGGACTGGGCCGCCGTGCATGCCAACGACGCCACCTGGAAGGAGCCGCTGATCAAGGGTGCCGCCAAGGCGCAGGGGCGTGCGGCATGAATGCGCCAGTGACCCAGCCCTTCAGCCCGGTGCGGGCGGACGAAAGCCGGCCAGTCGATCTCGCGCTCCACCACGAGGTCTCGCAGTTCTACTTCCGCGAGGCGCGCCTGCTGAATAACCGCCAGCCGCGCGTGTGGCTCGAAAGTCTGGTAGATCCCGACATCCACTACTGGCTACCGGTCCTCGAAGACCGCTTCGTGAAAGACCAGCGTCCGCAGCCGACGCCGGACGAGCCGGCCGTCTACAACGACAACTACCAAAACCTCGACCACCGCATCGCGCGTCTGGAAACGGGGCTGGTGTGGATGGAAGACCCGCCGTCGCGCCTGCGCTACCTGGTGAGCAATATCGAGGCGTACCACACCGCCGACGCGCAGTTGATCGCCACGTATTGCAGCGTGCACGTGTACCGCAACCGCCGCCAGCGCGAAGAGACCAATCATTTCTATGGCCGCGAGGACGTGCTGCGGCGCGGCACGGACGGCCAGCTGCGCCTGCTGCGGCGCAAGATCACGCTCGACCAGCGCGTGGTGCTCGACAAGAACCTGTATTTCTTCCTGTAACGACGGAGCCAGCCCGTGAGTCTGAACGCAGTCGAGAAGGTGTTCTGGGAGTTCGGGACCGATCCTGCACGGATCGCGGCGTTCCGGGCCGACCCGGAGGCGTACCTCAAGCCGTACCGGCTGGAGCCCGACGAGCGCGAGATGATCAAGCGGGTTGATCTGAAGGCACTGGCCGACCGCGGCGTGAGCACCTTGCTGACCATGATGGTCTGGCCCATGCTGAAGGGCCCTGAGGGGATGCCGTTCTCGTATCTTGAGCACATGAACGGCGGCGTCATGCCGTCGTTTCCCGGCGCCCCCGGGCAGTCCTGATCCACCACACGGAGACATCGACCTGGCACAGATCGTTGGCGGCCTCATCATGCCGCACGACCCGCTGATCACGGGCAACCCGGACATTGCCGACGCCGGGCAGGTCGAGCGCGTGAACGCGGCCTTCGCGCGGGTGGTGGATCGCGTCAAGGAGCTCAAGGCGGACACCGCCATCGTGATCGGCGACGACCATTTCACGATGTTCGGTCCGCACTGCCTGCCGCAGTACCTGATCGGCATCGGCGACGTCGAGGGGCCGGAAGAGAACTGGCTGCGCTTCGACCGTTACACGGTGCCGAACAACACGGCGCTGGCCGAGCACATCATGAACTACGGCTTCGCGAACGGCTTCGACTGGGCGGTGGCCAAGTCGCTGGTGCTGGACCACGGCACCATGATCCCGATCCACATGGCGGCCACGCCGGCCGGCGTGCGCACCATTCCGATCTACACCGCCGCCGGCGTGACGCCGCTGCTGCGCACCAAGCGCGCCAAGCAGCTAGGGCAGATGATCGGCGAGGCGGTCGCCGCCTTCCCGGGCAACGACCGGGTGGTGGTATACGGCACGGGCGGCATCAGCCACTGGGTCGGCACCGCCGAGATGGGCCGTGTCAACGTCGAGTTCGATCAGCTTGTGCTGGGCATGGTCGAGCGCGGCGACGTCGACGGCCTGGTGAACCTCAGCGACGAGTACGTGCTGGAGCACGGCGGCAACGGCGCGCTCGAAATCCGCAACTGGATCGTCGCCATGGCGGCCATGCCGGCCGGCATCCGCGGCGAACTGCTGGTGTACGAACCGATGCCGCCGTGGATC
>DASTJE010000109.1:0-7584 GCA_035716845.1 Burkholderiaceae bacterium | reverse complement strand
GTGGCCGTGCGCGTAGTTCTGGTTGATCAGGTAGACCTTCTTGATGTCCGGCTGGTCCTTCATGAAGGTGGACAGCGCCTCCATCTTCATCGAAGTGTCGGCGTCGAGCCGGAAGTGCCAGTAGCTGCACTTGCTGTTGGTCAGGTCGGGGTCGACCGCGGCGTAGTTCAGGAAGACCACTTCCTTGCCGGGGTTGCGTTCGTTGTACTTGTTCAGAAAATCGATGATCGCGGTGGCCGGGCCGGTGCCGGTGCCCTGGAACACGTAGCGGATGCCCTGGTCGATGGCCGCCTGCAGGGCATTGACCGTCTCCTGCGGCGAGAGCTTGTTGTCGAACGAGACGATCTCGAACTTGACGCCCGCCGGGTTGCTCTTGCTGAACTGCTCGGCGAGGAACTGGAAGCTGCGCAACTGGTTCTGGCCGGTGGCGGCAGTCAGGCCGGTGAGCGCGTCGATCCACGCGATCTTCACCGTCTGGCCGGCCTGGGCGAAGGCCGTGCCGGAGGCGGCCAGCGTCGCAGCGAGGGCGGTGGCGCGCAGGGTGCGGGTGAACAGGCTCATGTCGTCATCTCCACTGGGACCAAACAGGGTCACGTTAACGGATCGGGCCGCGCCGGCTGGTCGGGACAAGCCCGAAGGCACCCCGCCGGCATGGCACGCCCGCGCGCTCAGGCCGCCGGGAGGGCGTGGTTCCGGAACAACTCGCGCAGCTTGTTCTTCTGCATCTTGCCGGTGGCGCCGAGCGGGATGGCGTCGACGAAGGCCACGTCGTCGGGCACCTGCCACTTGGCGACCTTGCCCTCGTAGAACGCCAGCAGTTCGTCCCGGCTCACGTCGGCGCCCGGCTTGCGGACCACCACCAGCAGCGGCCGCTCGTCCCACTTGGGGTGCGGCACGGCGATGCACGCCGCCATCGCCACCGCGGGGTGCGCCATCGCCACGTTCTCGATGTCGATCGAACTGATCCACTCGCCGCCCGACTTGATCACGTCCTTGCTGCGGTCGGTGATCTGCATGAAGCCGTCGGGGTCGATCGAGGCCACGTCGCCGGTGGGGAACCAGCCGTCGACCAGCGGATCGCCGCCCTCGCCCTTGAAGTAGCTCGACAGGATCCACGGCCCCTTGACGTGCAGGTCACCGGTGGCCACGCCGTCCCAGGGCAGTTCCTTGCCTTCGGCATCGACGATTCGCATCTCGACGCCGAACACCGCCCGCCCCTGCTTGACCTGCACCGCCAGCCGCGACTGCGGGTCGCTCTCCAGGTGCTTGAGCTTGAGGTTGCACACCGTGCCCAGCGGCGACATCTCGGTCATGCCCCAGGCGTGCAGCACGGTGACGTCGTAGTCGTCGCGGAAGGTGGTGATCATCGCCGGCGGGCAGGCCGAGCCGCCGATGACCGTGCGCTTCATGGTGCCGAACTTCAGGCCATGGGCCTTCATGTGGTTGAGCAGCATCAGCCACACGGTGGGCACGCCGGCGGCCATCGTCACGCGCTCGCCCTCGATCAGCTCGTAGACCGACTTGCCGTCCAGCGCCGCACCCGGGAACACCAGCTTGGCCCCGGTCATCGCCGCGCCGTACGGGATGCCCCAGGCGTTGACGTGGAACATCGGCACCACGGGCAGGATGGCATCGCGCGCCGACAGGTTCAGCGCATCGGGCAGCGCGCCGCCGTAGGCGTGCAGCAGCGTCGAGCGGTGGCTGTAGAGCACCCCCTTGGGGTTGCCGGTGGTGCCGCTCGTGTAGCACAGCGCGGCGGCCGAATGCTCGTCGAAGGTCGGCCAGTCGTAGGCGTCGTCCTCTGCGCGCAGCAGCGCCTCGTAGCTCACGAGCCCCTCGATGCCGGTGTCCGTCGGCAGCGCGTCGGCCTCGCACAGGGCGACCCAGTGCCTGACGGTGCTGCACTTGGACCACACGGCCTTGACGATCGGCAGGAAGGTCATGTCGAAGCACAGCACCTTGTCCTCGGCATGGTTGGCGATCCACACCACCTGCTCGGGCGCGAGGCGCGGGTTGAGCGTGTGGATCACGCGCCCGCTGCCGGCCACGCCGAAGTACAGCTCGAAGTGGCGGTAGCCGTTCCAGGCCAGCGTGCCCACGCGGTCGGAGAAGCCCAGCCCCAGGCGGTCGAGCGCGCGCGCGACGCGGCGGGCTCGGCTCGCGGCGTCGGCATAGGTGTAACGGTGCAGGTCACCCTCGACACGGCGCGACACGATCTCGGCGTCGCGGTGGTGGCGGGCGGCAAACTCGATCAGGCTCGAGATCAACAGCGGCTGGTCTTGCATCAGGCCGAGCATCGGCGGGTCTCCGTGAACGATGCCTTCAGTATCGATGCGGCACGCCCCCTGTCAAAGCGTGATTCCCCCACCGCCGAGGGTGTCGCGGGCGGCGGCGGACAATACGGCCACCCATGAACGCGCCCGACGCCCTCGCCCGCCTGCTCGCCCCCGCGTGGCGTGAGGCGAACTTCCTGCAGGCCCTCGGTCCGGCCTACGGGACGGACCTGCCGCCGCGGGCGGTGACCGATCCACACTGGGTGGCGCGCAGCCCTGCCCTGGCCGCGTCGCTGGGGCTCGCCGACTGGCTGGCAGGCGACGACGCGCTGCCGGTGCTGGCCGGCAACCATGTCCCCGCCGGGGCACGCCCCTTCGCCTCGGTGTATTCGGGCCACCAGTTCGGCGTCTGGGCCGGGCAGCTCGGCGACGGGCGCGCGCTGCTGCTGGGCGAGGTCGACACGCCCGATGGTCCGATGGAGGTGCAGCTCAAGGGCAGCGGGCTGACACCCTACTCCCGCATGGGCGACGGCCGTGCGGTGCTGCGCTCGTCGGTCCGCGAGTTCCTGGCCTCGGAGGCGATGCACGCGCTGGACATTCCGACCACGCGCGCGCTGGCCGTCGTCGGCTCGCCGCTGCCGGTGCGACGCGAGACGCTGGAGTCGGCCGCCGTCGTGACGCGCGTGGCGCCCTCGTTCCTGCGCTTCGGCCACTTCGAGCACTTCGCCCACACGACGGGCGACGCGGCGGCGCTGCAGCGCCTGCTCGCGGCGACCGTCGAACGCTACTTCCCGGCCCTGCAGGGCGCGGCCGAACCGGCCGCCGCACTGCTGGAGGAGGTGGCGCGCCGCACGGCCCGGCTGATGGCACAGTGGCAGGCCGTGGGCTTCTGCCACGGCGTCATGAATACCGACAACATGTCGCTGCTGGGCCTGACCATCGACTACGGGCCCTACGGCTTCCTCGACGCCTTCGACCCCGGCCACGTGTGCAACCACAGCGACCACCAGGGACGGTACGCCTACGCACGCCAGCCGGGCGTCGCGTTCTGGAACCTGCACGCGCTGGCGCAGGCGCTGCTGCCGGCGATGGCGGGCGACGACGGGGCGGCCCGCGAGGCGGCCGGCGAGCGCCTGCTGGAGGCCCTGGAGCCGTACAAGGCGGAATTCACCGACGCCTTGCTGGCGCAGTGGCGCGCCAAGCTCGGCCTCGTGGCCGTGCGCGACGAGGACGCGGCGCTGGCGGACGACTTGCTCCGGCTGATGGCCGAGGACCGGGCCGACTTCACGATCACCTGGCGCCGGCTGGGGCGTTTCGGCCACGACCCGGAGGCGGTGCGCGACCTCTTCCTGCAGCGCGACAAGTTCGACGCCTGGGCCGAGCGCTACCGCCAGCGCCTGCTGCACGAGCCGGGCGACGCCGCGGCGCGCGCGGCGCGCATGAACCGCGTGAACCCGAAGTTCGTCCTGCGCAACCACCTGGCGCAGGCCGCCATCGAGCGTGCCCAGCAGGGCGACTTCGGCGAGGTGCAACGCCTGCTGCGCGTGCTCGAGCGCCCCTTCGACGAGCAGCCCGAGCACGAGGCGGACGCGGGTTTCCCGCCGGCCTGGGCGTCGTCGATCGAGGTGTCCTGTTCCTCCTGAAGCCCATCGAGGCCCGCCCATGCCGCACGACCATGACGACCCCCGCTATCCGGTGCGCAAGTCCGACGACGAGTGGCGCGGCCAGCTCTCGACGATGCAGTACCAGGTGGCTCGCCACGCGGCCACCGAGCGCGCCTTCACCGGCGCCTACTGGGACCACTGGGCCGACGGCCGCTACCGCTGCGTCGGCTGCGGCGAAGTGCTGTTCGACGCGGCCACCAAGTTCGACGCCGGATGCGGCTGGCCGAGCTACTGGGCGCCGGCGAACGCCGACGTGATCGAACGAGTGCGCGACGAGACCCACGGCATGGTGCGCGTCGAGGTGCGCTGCCGCAAATGCGGCTCCCACCTCGGCCATGTCTTCCCCGACGGCCCGGCGCCCACCGGCGAGCGCTACTGCATCAATTCCGCGGCCATCGACTTCGACCAACGCTGACCCCCGACCGCCCTGCCCCCGATGAAGCTGCTGTTCGACCTCCTGCCCCTCATCCTGTTCTTCACCGCGTTCAAGTACGCCGACGCGAACAAGGACTGGGCCGCGCAATTCGCCAGCCAGCACTTTGGCTTCCTGGTGGCCGGCGGCGTGGTCGGCGCCGCAGAGGCGCCGGTGCTGCTGGCCACCGTGGTGGTGATCGTCGCCACGCTGACGCAGGTGGGCTGGCTGCTGGCGCGCGGCCGCAAGGTCGACCTGATGCTGTGGGTCAGCCTTGGCCTGGTCGTCGTGCTGGGGGGCCTGACGATCTGGCTTCACAGCGAGACCTTCATCAAGTGGAAGCCCACCCTGCTGTACTGGGTGATGAGCGCCGCGTTTGCGCTCGGGCCACTGCTGTTCGGAAAGAACCTGCTCAAGCTGCTGCTGGGTGAGCAACTGCAGCTGCCGTCCGACGTGTGGGCCCGCCTGAACGTGGCGTGGGTCGCGTTCTTTGCGCTGATGGGCGCGCTCAACCTCTGGGTGGCCTATGCCTTCAGCACCGAGGCGTGGGTCAACTTCAAGGTGTTCGGCGCCACCGGCTTGATGCTCGTGTTCACCGTCGCGCAAGGGGTGTACCTCAGCCGTCACCTGCGCGACGACGACGCGGCGGCGGGCAAGGACGCCCCGTGAGCCCCACCGCCGTGAGCGCCGAACGGCTGGAGGGCGTGCTGCGCGAGGCCCTGGCCCCCGTGGCGCTCGAGGTGCAGGACGATTCGCACTTGCACGCCGGGCACGCCGGCGCGCGCGAGGGACGCCACTTCAGCGTGCGCATCGTCAGCCCGGCCTTCGAGGGGCTGTCGCGGGTGGCGCGCCATCGCCTCGTTTATGATGCGGCGCGCTCGCTGATCGCCGAGGGAATCCACGCACTGGCCATCGAGGCCCGCACCCCGGCCGAAGCCTCGCGCTGAGTCCCGCGCCCGCGGCTGCCGACCGCCTCCAGAGTTCCGAAAGGTCCCTTTCCCATGTTCCAGAAGTCCCTCGCCGCGCTGGCCGTGGCCCTTGCCTGTGCCGGTGCCGCCCAGGCGCAGAACGTCGCCATCGTCAACGGCAAGCCGGTGCCCAAGTCGCGTGTGGACACGCTGATGCAGCAGGCCACCCGCGGTGGCCAGCAGCCGGTGACGCCCGAGCTGGAGGCGCGCGTGCGCGAGGAGGTGGTGCTGCGCGAGATCTTCGCCCAGGAGGCCGAGAAGAAGGGCGTCGCCGCCAGCGCGGACTACCGCGCGCAGATGGAACTGATGCGTCAGACGCTGCTGATCCGAGAGCTGTTCAACGACTACCAGAAGAAGAACCCGGTCAGTGATGCCGAGGCCAAGGCCGAGTACGACAAGTTCAAGGCCCAGGCCAGCGGCACCGAGTACCGCGCCCGCCACATCCTCGTGGAGAAGGAAGACGAGGCCAAGTCGCTGCTGGCCCAGCTCAAGGGCGGCGCGAAGTTCGAGGACCTGGCCAAGAAGCACAGCAAGGACACCGGCAGCGCGCAGAACGGCGGCGACCTCGACTTCGCCAAGCCCGACGCCTACGTGCCCGAGTTCGGGCAGGCGATGGCCGCGCTCAAGAAAGGCGAGACCACCGCGGCCCCGGTCAAGAGCCAGTTCGGATTCCACATCATCAAGCTCGAGGACACGCGCGAAGCGCAGTTCCCGGCCTTCGAGGACGTGAAGGGCCAGATCCAGCAGCGCCTGTCGCAGCAGAAGCTCCAGACCTACCAGGAGAAGCTGCGTTCGGCCGCCAAGACGGATTTCAAGTTCGCGCAGTAGCCCAGAGCCCCCCCCCAAGGTGCGAGCATCGCCTCGCACCGTACGCCTGCGGCCACGCCCTAAGATGACGGCATGAGCGACGTCCGGGCGCTTCTTCTCACTGATGTCGTCGACAGCACCAAGCTGTCGGAAGAGATCGGCGACGCCGCCATGGCGGAGGTGTGGGCCGGCCACGACCGCGTGGCGCGCGACCTGCTGCCCCGGTTCGGCGGCCGCGAGATCGACAAGACCGACGGCATGCTGCTGATGTTCGACCATGCGCAGCAGGCCGTCGAATACGCGCTGGCGTACCACCACGCCATCGGCAGCCTGCCCACCCCGCTGAAGGCCCGCGCCGGCCTGCACGTGGGTGCGGTGATCCTGCGCGAAAACGCGCCGGAGGACGTCGCGCGCGGCGCCAAGCCGCTCGAGGTGGACGGCCTGGCCAAACCCACCGCGGCGCGCGTGATGTCGATCGCGCGCGGGGCGCAAACCCTGCTCACGCCCGAGGCGCGCCAGGCACTGGGCCAGACCGCACTCAAGCTCGAGTCGCATGGCCACTGGATGATCAAGGGTGTCTCCGAGCCGATCGAGCTGTTCGAGGTCGGCGAGCAGGGCCAGCGGTTCGTGCCGCCCGCCGACGGCGACAAGTGCTACCGCGTCATCCGCACCGCGGACTGGTGGATGCCCGTCAAGGACATCCCCAACAACCTGCCCTTCCAGAGCACCACGTTCATCGGCCGCGAGCGCGAACTCGACGAGGTGAAGGCCCTGCTGAAGAAGTCGCGCATGGTCACCCTGCTGGGCATGGGCGGCCTGGGCAAGACGCGCCTGTCGCTGCAGGTCGCGGCCGAGACGATCCAGGACTACCCGGATGGCGCCTGGTTCCTCGACCTGTCGGTGCTGCGCGACGAAGCCCTGGTGGCGGCCGAAGCGGCACGCGTGCTCGACGTGCGCGAGGAGCCCGAGCGGCCGCTGATCCAGACACTCAGCGCATTCCTGAAGACGAAGCGCGCGCTGGTGGTGGTCGACAACTGCGAGCACCTGGTGCACGCGTGTGCCGAACTCACGAGTGCAATTCTGAAGGCCGCGCCGCACGTGCGCTTCATCACGTCGAGCCGCGAGGCGCTGCGCGTGCCGGGCGAGCACGCCTACCCGATCCTGCCGCTGCCTTTGCCACGACCCGGTGACCCGCTCGAGCTGGTCGCCCAGTCCACCGCGGTGCAGCTGTTCGTCGCGCGCGCTCGGCAGCTCAAGCCCAGCTTCGAGCTCAACGAACGCGAGGCCCCCGCGGTGGCCGAGCTGGTGTCGCGGCTCGAGGGCATCCCGCTGGCGCTGGAGCTGGCGGCCGCGCGCGTGCGCGCGATGTCGGTGGGCGACATCAACAAGCGCCTGAAGGACCGCTACAAGCTCCTCACCGGCGGCGACCGCGTGCTGCAGGAACGCCAGCAGACGCTGCG
>DASTJE010000108.1:0-18939 GCA_035716845.1 Burkholderiaceae bacterium | reverse complement strand
CACCTGCGACACGGTCAGCGCGTTCGCGCCCAGCGGGGTGCGCAGGCGCGCCAGCGCGTAGAGCAGCTCCTCGGCCCGTGCGGCCGACGGGGCATGGAACTCGTCGATCTCGCGCTCGGTCTGCATCTCGCTGAAGACCTGCACCGCCGCGACGGCCGCCAGCACCAGCGCGGCCCAGCCCAGCACCATGACCAGGCGGCGCAGCCTGTCGCGGATCGACAGCCCGCCCGCGGCCGGTGCGAGGTCCGTCACGGCGCCACCCCCGGCGCGGCAAGGGCCTCGATGACCTCCTCGAAGTCGCTGTGGAACGCCGGCAGGTAGCCCAGCGCCGCGGCGCGCTCCAGCGCCTCGCGCTGGGACGGTTGCCCGAGCGACAGGTCGAGGAAGCCGTCGCGCAGGCGCGCGCGCAGCGCCGGCGGCAGGCCGCGCCGCGCGGCCCACACGTAGTCGACGTACGGCGCCGACTGCCACAGTGCACGCAGCATGCGCGCGGCCGGGTCGCCGCGGCCCTGGGCGCGCACGAACACCGTGGCGTTGACGGCGCCCGCGTCGGCTTCGCCGGCGGCCACACGCCGCAGCGTCTCGTCGTGGCCCGCCGAGTAGGCCACCGCCGCGGCGTCGCGCTCCGGCACGAAGCCGGCGTCGGCCAGCCGGCGCCGCGCCATGACGTGGCCGGAGGTGGACGTGCGGTTGCCGTAGGTGAAGCGACGGCCTTTCAGGTCGGAGAGCTCGCGGGCCGGGTCGTCCGCGCGCACCACGACCACCGTGGTGAAGCGCAGGTCGACGTCGCGCATCACCAGCGGCTCCACCCCGTGCCGCAGACGTGCCTGGGCGTAGGTGACGCCGCCGAGGTAGGCGACGTCGATCTCGCCGCGGCCCAGGCGGTCGACCACCGCCTCGTAGCTCGGGCTGGGCAGCAGCTCGCAGCGCAGGCCGGCCGCGGCACAGGCTTCGCGCACCACGCCCTCGTGCTGGGCACGCACGTTGTCGGGGGCCTGGTCGGGGACGGCGCTGAAGCGCAGCACCGCAGGCGGCGCCGGCTCCGGGGCCTGCGGCGTGCAGCCGGCGCCCAGCACGGCGGCGGCCAGCAGCCGCGCCGCGACGGCGCGCAGCGGCCCGCCACGCCCGAGTGCCGGTCGCCGGCTCATGCGGCCGCGCCCTTCACCGGCAGCGCGAAGCGCAGGCTCACGCAGGTGCCGCCGTCGTCGCCGCGCTCGAATCGGAGGCTGCCCTCGAGCTGTTCGGTCAGCGAGACCACGAGCTGCATGCCCAGCGACGGCGAGGCGGCGGGGTCGAAGCCCGCCGGCACGCCCACACCGTCGTCGCGCACGACGATCGTGGCGCTGCCGGCCTCCGTGCGGCGCAGGCTGACGCTCACGCTGCCGCGCCGCGCGTCGGGGAAGGCGTGCTTGTAGGCGTTGCCGATCAGCTCGTTGACGACCAGCCCGAGCGGGATGGCCGTCTCCACGCCCAGCGACAGCGCGACGACGTCCAGGCGCACCGGCGCGCGCCGCGCCACGTCGCCCGCGGCCTGCTGCAGGTGCTCGACGAGCTGCTCGAGATAGGCCGTGAAGTCGATCGAGGAGAGGTCTTCGCTGCGGTAGAGCTGTTCGTGCACCAGGGCCATCGACTTGATGCGGTTGGCGCTCTCGGCCAGCACCTCGCGCGCGGGCGCGGGGCTGGTGCGCTGCTGCAGCTGCAGCAGGCTCGACACCACCTGCAGGTTGTTCTTGACGCGGTGGTACACCTCCTTGAGCAGCACGTCCTTCTCGCGCAGCGCCGTGCGCAGCTGCTCCTCGGCGCGCGCCCGGGCGTCGATGTCGAGCCAGCAGCCCACCATCTCGACCGGCCGGCCCTGCTCGTCGCGCACCAGCGCGATCTCGTCGTGCATCCAGCGCCAGCTGCCGTCGCGGTGTTGGAAGCGGTACTGGTGGCTGTGGTGGCCGTGCTCGAACAGCGGGCCCAGGCCGCCCAGCACGCGCGGCGCGTCGTCCGGGTGGAGGTGCGTGGCCCAGAACCCCGGATCGCGCAGGAACTCCTCGGCCGTGTGGCCCAGCACGCGCTCGAGGTTGTCGCTGATGTAGGTCGCGCCGTAGTCGCCGTCCACGCGCGCGGTGTAGAGCACCACCGGCGTCGCGCCGAGCAGGAAGCGCAGGCGCTGCTCGCTGTGGTGCAGCGCTTCGGCCGCGGCGCTGCGCTCCTCGATCACCAGCGCCAGGGCCATGCCCACGCCGGCCAGCACCGTCATGTAGAGCCAGAAATCGAGCAGGCTGTGCCGCGCCAGCTCCGTGGCGAACAGCCCTTCGCCGTCGACGGCGCCGAGCAGCGCCTGCGCGGCCGTGGCCACCACCAGCAGCGACGCGCCATGGCGGCCGAACCGCACCGCGGCCCAGGCGGCGAAGAAGAAGGGCAGGTACTCGAGGTCGGGGCCTTGCCCCTCGGAGGGCACGACGCCGCCGAACACGACGTACCCGCAGGCGAGCGCGCCGCCGAAGCACGCGAGCGCTTCCAGCCGCCGCCCGGGTGCCGTCCACCAGCCGGCAGGCCACTGGCGCCACACGAGCAGCACCGGGGCGAGGAAGAGCATCACCGTCCACTCGCCCTGGAACCACGCCAGCAGGCTGCCCGCATAGGTCTGCGGCGCCGTGGTGACCCCGCTCCACCACAGGACAGTCGGTCCGATCAGCGCCGCACCGACGGCCGTGGCGGTGGTCACCGCGATCAGGCTCAGGAAGTCGCGCATGCGCCTGAGGTGGGGGTCGAAGCCCGCGTGGCGCAGCAGCAGCCAGCCGGCCAGCAAGGGCTCGGCCGTGTCGAGCGCCGAAATGGGAACCGCGACGCGCCAGTCGAGCCCGGTCCACAGGTTGCCGAGGTACTCGCCGAGGAACACCGCGGGCCACCAGTGGCTGCGCCCGCTCAGCACCAGCGCCAGCGACAGCGCGATCGTCGGGTAGACGACGCTGACGAAGCCGTCGACCGAGAAGTACGCGATGCAGGCGCGGATCACCGCCGCCCAGACGCCGACGACGGCCAGCAGGGGCAGCAGTTCGGCGCGCCGGTAGCGCGGCCGCAGCGGGAAGGAGGGTGTCATGGACGATCGGGCCCGCCGCGGCCGCTCCGGTGCGGCGCGCGCGCGGGCGCTTGCGGGCTGGCCTCGATTCTCGGTCCGCGCTGCAACGGTGTTCCCTCCTGGGCTGGGATGATCGGCGCGGAAGTGAGCTCGCGCACCCCGGAGTTGCACCGGGGCGGGCGCGCGCACGCCGGGCCCCCTTCGCGCTCCGCGCTCCGGTCGGTGAGCGCTTCGGAGCGGCCGTGCGCGCGCATCAGGCCTCCTTCGCGCTCCGCGCTCCGGTCGGTGAGCGCTTCGGAGCGGCCGTGCGCGCGCATCAGGCCCCCTTCGCGCTCCGCGCTCCGGTCGGTGAGCGCTTCGGAGCGGCCGTGCGCGCTCACGGCACGGGATGCAGGGCGCAGCGGTCGCCGCCCAGGCGCTTGGCCTGGTACATCGCGGCGTCGGCGTGGCGCAGCAGCTCGTCGGTGGCGAGCGAGTCGTCCGGGAACAGGGCGATGCCGATGCTGGCGGTCACGCGCACCAGCGCGTCGCCGCCGCGATGGCTCGGCCGCAGGGTCGCGAGCAGGCGCGTGGCCAGCTCGAGTGCGGCCTCCGAGCGGTCGATGTGCCCGGCCACCAGCACGAACTCGTCGCCGCCCAGGCGCACCAGGAAGTCGTCCGTGCGCAGGGCCTGGCGCAAGCGCTTGGCCGCCTCGACCAGCACGGCATCGCCGACCTCGTGCCCGAAGTCGTCGTTGACCTGCTTGAAGTGGTCGAGGTCGATGAACAGCACGGCGAGCTGGTTGCCCTGGCGGCGCGCGGTCGCGATCATGGCGTCCAGGCGCTCGGGCAGGGCGGCGCGGTTGTGCAGGCCGGTCAGCGGGTCGATCTGCGCCAGCGCCCGCAGCTGGGCTTCGGCGCGCAGGCGCTCGGTGGCGTCGCGCAGCACCAGCACGCCGCCGAGCCGGTGGCCGTCGTCGGTGCGCGCCGGCGCGGCCTGCACGTCCACCGGCACCAGGCGCCCGTCACGGCCGCGCAGCTGCGCGTGCACGCGGGCCGTGGGCGTGCCTTGCGCCAGCGCCTCGTCCAGCAGTTGCTCCAGCGTCGGCCCGTCCGTGGTCGACTCGATCCGGCACACCTCGTGCACCGGCCGTCCGGTGGCGGCATCGGCCAGGCAGCCCGTGAGCTGCTCGGCCACATGGTTGATGAAGCGCACCGTGCCGCTGCCATCGGTGGCGACCACGGCATCGCTGATGCCCCGCAGGGTGCCGTCCAGCCAGGCGCGGCTCTCGCGCAATTGCGACTCCATGCGCTGGCGCTGCAACGCCACCTCGAGGGCGGCGCGCATCTCCTCGGGGCGGGCGGGCTTGATGAGATAGCCGTGCGGCGAGACCTGCTTGGCGCGGTCGATGGTGCCCTCGTCGCCATAGGCGGTGAGGAAGATCACCGGGGCGTCGAGGTCCTCCCGGATCAGGCGCGCGGCCTCGATCCCGTCGCAGGCGCCCTGGATGCAGATGTCCATCAGCACCGCGTCGGGCCGCAGCTGGTGCGCCAGCTGCTGCGCGCGCCGCGCATTGGCGGCGGTGCCCACCACCTGGAAGCCCAGGCCGTCGAGTTGCGCGGCCATGTCCATCGCGATGACCGATTCGTCTTCCACCAGCAGGATGCGCGGTCGCCCCCGTGGGTTGTCTTGGGCGGGGCGGGCGTTGGCTTGCATGGACTGCTACTGCTGGTGGTACTGCATGAAATGTGTTCAATTGTGTCGCATTGCCGCGGCGCCCACCGACCGCCGCGCCGGGCGCGGCGTGCCCGAATTCACGGCCGGCCACCGGTTGGGCTGGATCAAGCGCCGCTGCCGGCGCACGAAGACAATCCCGCGATGACTTATGCCGATGCACGGCGCGGTGCGCCGTTGCCGCCCGTGGAGCTGCCTCATGGATGAACCCGTGCAATCCGTCCCGCTGAGCCTGGTGCGGGCTCCGGCAGCGGGATTCGAGGAGCCGTTCGAGATGCTCGCGGCCTGCCACGAACGCGTGGCGCGCATGCTCGGCCTGCTCGAGCGCATCCAGGCCCATGTCGCCGTGCACGGCGCCGACACCGACGCGCGACAGGCCGCGCGCGACGTGATGCGCTACTTCGACCAGGCCGCGCCGCACCACCACGAGGACGAGGAGCGGCACGTGCTGCCGCGGCTGCGTGCGCACGGGCAGGCGGCGCTGGCCGAGCGGCTGCATGCCGATCACGAGGCCATGGCGGCGGCCTGGCAGCGCCTGCGCGAGGACCTGGTCGCGCTGGCCGAGCGGGGCGAGGCCGCGGCGGTGCCGGCGCCGGATGCGTCGGGCGGCTGGTCGGCCTTCACGAGCCTGTACCGGGCCCACGTGGCGCTCGAGGACACGCAGGCCTTCCCGGGCGCGGCGGCGCACGCCGATGCCGCCGCGCGTGAGGCCATGGGGCGGGAGATGGCGGCGCGGCGCGGCATCTGAGACGATCGCGCCTGCGCACCGCCCATGATCCGACGCCCGCGCCCCTGGACCCTGACCGCCAAGATCGGCGCGGTGGGCGCCGCCTTGCTGGCCCTGGCGCTGATGTCGATCGGCCTCACGCTGTCGGTGACCTGGCAGCTCGAGGGCGGGGCGGCGGCGGTCAACGAGGCCGGCCGCATGCGCATGCAGACCTGGCGCATGGCGCAGGCGCTGTCGGCCGGCGACCGCGAGCGGCTCGCGCAATATGCCGATCAGTTCGGCAAGAGCCTGGACCTGCTGGCCGCCGGCGACCCCGCGCGGCCGCTGGTGCTGCCGCGCGACGAGTCCACGCGCGTGGCGTTCGACGCCGTGAGGGCCGACTGGACGGCGCTGCGCGCGGTGTGGATCGACGCCGCGATCGCCCCGTCGCCGGACCGCGTGACGCGCGGGGCCGAGGATTTCGTCGCGCGCGTGGACAGCCTCGTCTCGGCCATCGAGGACCGCCTGGCGCACTGGACGACGATCCTCAACGTGGTGCAGCTGGCCATGATGGGACTGGCGCTCGGCGCGGCGGTGACGCTGCTGTACGCCGCCTACCTGTTCATCTTCAATCCGCTGGCGCGCCTGCAGTCGGGCCTTGCGCGCATGCAGGCCGGCGAGTTCGACGTGCGCATCGAGCAGGCCTCGCGCGACGAATTCGGCGCCCTGGCGGAGGGTTTCAACCGCATGGCGGCGACCTTGCAGGAGTCCTATCGCGGGCTGGAGGCCAAGGTGCAGGAGAAGACGGCCGGCCTGGAAGCCAAGCGCGCACGCCTGGCGGCGCTCTACGAGGCCAGCGCGCTGGCGGCGCGCGCCGCGTCGCTCGACGAGCTGGGACACGGCTTCGCGCAGCAGATGCGGCAGCTCGCGCGCGCCGACGCGGCGGCGCTGCGCCGCATCGACGAGGACCAGCAGCGCTACCTGCTGTTCGGCTCCGACTGCCTGCCGCACACGCTGGTGGAACAGGAGGCCTGCGTGCACGTCGGCGAGTGCCTGTGCGGCCAGGGGCCGGCGGCCACGCGCACGCGCGTGATCCCGATCGTGCAGGCCGAGCGCCCGACCCTGTGCGCCTCGGCCGGCTACAACGAGGTCGTGGTCGTGCCGGTGCGGCTGCACGAGCGCGTGGTGGGCGAGGTCGAGCTCTTCTTCCGCGGCGACGCGCGGCTCGACGACGAGGACCGCACGCTGCTGGACGCGCTGGCGGCCCACCTGGCCGGCGCCATGGAGGGCCTGCGCGCCGCGGCGCTGGACCGCGAGGCGGCGGTGGCCGAGGAGCGCGGCCTGCTCGCGCGCGAGCTGCACGATTCGATCGCGCAGAGCCTGGCCTTCCTGAAGATACAGGTGCAGCTGCTGCGCGATGCGCTGCGGCGCGGCGACGCCGCGCAGACCGAGCGCGTGCTGGCCGAGCTCGACGCCGGCGTGCGCGAGAGCACGGCCGACGTGCGCGAGCTGCTGGTGCACTTCCGCACCCGCACGACGGCCGAGGACCTGGTGCCGGCGCTGCAGACCACGCTGGCCAAGTTCCAGCACCAGTCGGGCCTGGCGGCGGACCTGGAGGTCGAGGGCCACGGGCTGCCGCTCGATCCGGACGTGCAGGTGCAGGTGCTGCACGTGGTGCAGGAGGCGCTGTCGAACGTGCGCAAGCACGCCGGCGCCTCGCACGTGAGCGTCGAGGTCGAGCGCGCGCCGCGCTGGCGCGTGCGCGTGCGCGACGACGGCCGCGGCTTCGCGGCCGACGGGCCGCGTGCCGAGTCGCAGGTGGGCCTGCGCATCATGCGCGAGCGGGCGCAGCGCATCGGTGCCGAGGTGACGGTCACCTCGCGCCCCGGGGCCGGCACCTGCGTGGAACTGGTGCTGCCGCTGCCCGCCGCGCAGGCGCGGTCGGCGACACTCGCGGCGTGAACGCGAGCGCACCGATCCGTCTGCTGGTGGTCGACGACCACACGCTGTTCCGCCGCGGCCTCAAGGCCCTGCTGGGCGCCGACGCGCGCTTCGCGGTGGTCGGCGAGGCCGGCGATGCCGGCGAGGCACAGCGCCTTGCCGTGGAGCTGCAGCCCGACGTGATCCTGCTCGACAACCACCTGCCCGGCGTGCACGGCGTGGATGCGCTGCCGGGCCTGCGCGAGGCCGCGCCGCAGTCCCAGGTGCTGATGCTGACGATGAGCGAGGACGAGCGCGACCTGGCCGCCGCGCTGCGTGCCGGAGCGCGCGGCTACCTGCTCAAGACCGCCGAGGGCGACGTGCTGGCGCGCGCCATCGTGCGCGTGGCCGCCGGCGAGTCCACCCTCAGCCCGGAGATGGCCGACAAGCTGGTGGCGGCCTTCCAGAGCCCGGCCGAGGCGAGTGCGCCCGAGCCGGCCGGGCCCGCGGGCGACCCGGTGGCCGCGCTGTCGCCGCGCGAGCAGGAGATCCTCGACGGCATCGCGCGCGGCCAGAGCAACAAGGCCATCGCGCGCGAGCTCGGCATCGCCGAGACGACCGTCAAGATCCACGTGCAGCACATCCTGCGCAAGCTGGGCCTGAGCTCGCGCGTGCAGGCGGCGGTGCTCGCGACGTCGCGCCGCGGCGCGTAGTGCGACGCTGCACGATCGCGGGGGGTGCTGCGCCCCGCGTCGCTCGGGGGGCTTAGCATCGGGGCGATGGACCGCATCGCCTTCTGCCGCCGCCTCGCCGAAGAAGCGGGCCGGCTGGCCCACACCGGATTCCGCGCGCTCGGCACGACGATGTCGATGAAGGGGCGCCACGACGTGCTCACCGAGTGGGACGCGCGCGTCGAGCACTTCGTGCGCGAGTCGATCGCCAACGCCTTCGGGCACGACGCCATCCTCGGCGAGGAGGGCGGCGTCAGCGGCGCCCTGCAGGCCGAGCACGTGTGGGTGGTCGACCCGATCGACGGCACCGCCAACTACGCGCGCGGCATCGCGCACTACTGCGTGTCGATCGGGCTGCTGCGCGGCGGGCGGCCCTGGGCCGGCGCCATCCACGACCCGGCGCACGAGCGCCTGTACTGGGCCGCCGAGGGGCAGGGCGCATGGCTGGGCGAGCAGCGCATGGCCGTGAGCCCGTGCGCCGCGCTGGCCGAGGCGACCGTCGAGTGCGGCTGGTCGACCCGCCGCCCGACGGCCGACTACCTGTCGATGGTGGGCCGCGTGTTCGAGTCGGGCTGCGCGATGCGCCGCGCCGGCTCGGGCGCGCTCGGCCTGGTCGACGTGGCGGCCGGCCGCACCGAGGGCTACTGCGAACTGCACATCAATTCGTGGGACTGCGCGGCCGGCCTCGTGCTGGTGCGCGAGGCGGGGGGTTTCACCAATGACTTCTTTGCCGGGGATGGTTTGAACTCCGGCAATGCGCTGATTGCCACCAATGCCGCGCTCGGCCCTGCGCTGAGCAGGGTCATCGGCATCGGCCCCTTGATGACGAAGTGATCGGCAGTGCCGAGGAGACGATGAACATGACGTGGCGTACCTGGTTCGGGGCCCTGGCCCTGCTCGCATCCCCGATGGCCGCACTGGCCCAGGGCGAACTCGTGCTGTACTGCAGCGTGCAGGAGGAGTGGTGCCGTCCCATGGTGGCTGCCTTCGAGAAGGCCACCGGCATCAAGGTGCTGATGACGCGCAAGAGCTCGGGCGAGTTCTACGCGCAGATCAAGGCCGAGGCCGCCAACCCGAAGGGCGACATCTGGTGGGGCGGCACGGGCGACCCGCACCTGCAGGCCGCCGAGGAGGCGCTGACCGACCCCTACGTCTCGCCGCGCCTGGAAGAACTGCAGGACTGGGCCAAGCGCCAGGCGCGCGCGGCGCAGTTCCGCACCGTGGGCATCTATGCCGGCGCGCTGGGCTACAGCTTCAACGCCAACGAGCTGGCCAAGCGCAAGCTGCCCGAGCCCAAGTGCTGGGCCGACCTGATCAAGCCCGCCTACAAGGACGAGGTGCAGGTGGCCAACCCGAACTCCTCGGGCACCTCGTACACGATGCTGGCCACGCTGGTGCAGCTCATGGGCGAACAGAAGGCCTTCGACTACCTGAAGGCGCTGCACAAGAACATCAACCAGTACACCAAGAGCGGCGCCGCGCCGGCGCGCGCGGCGGCCACCGGCGAGTCGCTGGTGGGCATCACCTTCCAGCACGACGCGGTGACGCAGGCCGTGGCCGGCGCGCCGGTGAAGATCGTCAGCCCCTGCGAAGGCACGGGCTACGAGATCGGCTCGATGAGCATCATCAAGGGCGCCCGGAACCTGGCCAATGCGCGCAAGTGGTACGACTGGGCGCTCTCGCCCGAGGCGCAGGCGATCGCCGCCGGCGTCAAGAGCTTCCAGGTGCCGTCGAACAAGAAGGCGCCCGTGCCGGCGCAGGCGCCCAAGCTGGCCGAGATCAAGCTGATCGACTACGACTTCGCCAAGTACGGCTCGTCGGCCGAGCGCACGCGACTGCTGAAGAAGTGGGACGACGAGGTGTCGAAGCTTCCGAAGTGAGCCCGGCGGCCCGCAGCGACCGATGAACTCCCCTGGCGCCTGGCCGGCCGGCGCCCACCCCTGGTTCGACCGGCCCGCGCCCGCGGCGGTGCTGGCCGCGCTCGGCGCCCTGCTGGCGCTCGGTGTGCTGGCGGCCGGCTTCGCCGCCGGCCCGCGCGGCACGCCCTTCGGGCCCTGGCATTACGCCGCCATGGCGGCCGGGGTGCTGCTGTTTGCGCGCTCGATGGCGCGGCGCGGCTGGTTCGTGGGCGACGCGACGGTGGCGGCGCTGGTGGTGGGCATCACCGCGCTGCTGCTGCTGTTCATCTTCTACCCGGTCGGCCGCTCGCTCGCGGCGGCGCTGCTCGACGCCGACGGGCGCTTTGCCCCCGGGGTGGCGTTCGAACGCCTGCTGGCCGCGGACATCTGGGGCCTGGCCTGCCTGGCGCAGTTCGGCCAGGGGCGCCATTGCGGCGTGGCGGTCAATTCGCTGATCCTCGCCACCCTGGTGGGCTTCGGCACCACCGCGCTCGGGCTGGTGATGGCGCTGGCGGCACTGCGCGGCGGGCAGCGCTTTGCCGGCCTGTACCGCGTGATGGCGGTGCTGCCGATCGTGACGCCGCCCTTCGTGATCGCGCTGGCGCTGGTGGTGCTGTTCGGCCGCACCGGGGTGGTGACGACCTGGCTTTCCAGCACCTTCGAGCTGCCGCGCACGCGCTGGATCTACGGCCTGACGGGTGTGACGCTGGCGCAGCTGCTGACCTTCACGCCGATCGCCTTCATGATCCTTCACGGCGCGCTCTCGGCGATCAGCCCGTCGCTGGAGGAGGCGGCACAGACCTTGCGCGCGAGCCGCGCGCGCATCTTCCGCACCGTGACCTGGCCGCTGCTGCGGCCGGCGCTGGCCAATGCCTTCCTGCTCGGCTTCGTCGAGAGCCTGGCCGACTTCGGCAACCCCGTGGTGCTGGCCGGCAACTACGAAGTGCTGTCGACCAAGATCTTCTTCGCGGTGGCCGGGGCCCAGCACGAGCCCGGGCGCGCGGCGGCGCTGGCCACCGTGCTGCTGGGATTCACGCTGGTGGCGTTCTGGCTCCAGCAGCGCTGGCTCGGCCGCGCGAGCTACGTCACCGTGTCGGGCAAGGGCGACGGCGGCATCCACGCGCCGCTGCCCGATGCGCTGCGGCGCGGCTGCGTGGGGCTGGCGATGGCGTGGATCGTGTTCACGCTGGCCTGCTACGCAGTCATCCTGGTCGGGGGCTTCGTCAAGGACATCGGCCGCGGCGACATGACGCCGGTGCTGGCGCACTTCGGCGATGCCTTCGGCGTCGAGATGCGCGGCGGCGCGCCGGCCTTCGTCGGGTCGGCCTGGGACAGCTTCTTCACCACCATCGAAGTGGCCGCGATCGCGGCGCCGCTGACCGCGGCGGTGGGCCTGCTGTCGGCCTACGTGATCACGCGCCAGCGCTTTGCCGGGCGCCGCGCGTTCGAGTTCCTGACGATGGTGAGCTTCGCGGTGCCGGGCACGGTGATCGGCGTGGCCTACATCGTGGCCTTCAACGTGCCGCCGCTGGAGCTGACCGGGGGCCTGGCGATCCTGGTGATCTGCTTCGTGTTCCGCAACATGCCGGTGGGCGTGCGCGCCGGCATCGCCGCGCTGGCGCAGATCGACAAGAGCCTGGACGAGGCGTCCGCGACGCTGCGCGCCTCGACCTGGCGCACGCTGACGAAGGTGGTGCTGCCCCTGCTCAAGCCGGCCATCGTGGCCACGCTGATCTTCAGCTTCACCCATGCGATGACGGCGGTCAGCGCGGTGATCTTCCTGGCCACCGCCAAGTACAACCTGGCCACCGTCTACATCATCGGCCGCGTGGAGGCCGGCGAGTACGCGCTGGCGATCGCCTACTCGACGGTGCTGATCGTCTTCATGCTCGCGGTGCTGCTGCTGATGCAGCGGCTGACCGGGAGCGTGAAGCTCGGACGGCGCTCGCAGGCCGAATTGGTGACCGGGCATTGAGGGCTACCCAGTGAGCGAACAGAACAAGCAGGCCGGCGGCGTCGTCTTCGACAGCGTCACCAAGCGCTATGGCAGCTTCACCGCGGTGGACGCGGTGTCCTTCACCATCGAGCCGGCGACGCTGGTGACCCTGCTCGGACCGTCGGGCTGCGGCAAGACGACGACGCTGCGCATGGTGGCCGGCCTCGAGCCGGCCACCAGCGGGCGCATCGTGATCGGCGGCCAGGACGTGACCCACCGCTCGGCGGCCGAGCGCGACGTCAGCATGGTGTTCCAGTCCTACGCGCTGTTCCCGCACATGACGGTGCTGGAGAACGTGAGCTACGGGCCGCAGTCCAGCGGCGTGCCGCGGGCGCAGGCCGAGGCGATGGCGGCCGACAAGCTCCGGATGCTCGGGCTCGCCGGCCTCGAGAAGCGGCTGCCGTCGGAACTCTCGGGCGGCCAGCAGCAGCGCGTGGCGGTGGCGCGCTCGCTGGTGCTCGAGCCGGCGGTGCTGCTGTTCGACGAGCCGCTGTCCAACCTCGATGCCAAGCTGCGCCGGCGCGTGCGCCAGGAGATCCGCGAGCTGCAGCAGTCGCTCGCGCTGACGGTGGTCTACGTGACGCACGACCAGTCCGAGGCGCTCGCGGTGTCGGACAGGATCATCGTGATGGAAGCCGGCCGCATCGCCCAGGAGGGCTCGCCACGGCAGCTCTACGGGCAGCCCGCCAGCCGGTTCCTCGCCGACTTCATCGGGGATGCCAACCTGGTGGACGGCGAGCTGCGCGAAGGCGGATCGCTTTTCGTGGCGGCCGGCGTGGCCTTGCCGGTGCAGGGGCCGGCCGGCCGCGACGGGCCGGCCAGCCTGGCGCTGCGGCCGCACCGGTTGCGGCTGGCCGCGCCCGGCGCGGGCCGTATCGACGGCCAGTGCCGGCGCGTCGATTACCTGGGCAGCCACCACGAAGTGCTGGTCGACACGCCCTGGGGGACCTTGCTGCTGTTTGCCGCGGACGACGCCCCGATGCCCGTGCCCGGGTCGGGCGTGGCCGTCGACTTCGACCCCTCGGTGGCGGTGGTGCTGCCGAGCTGACGGCTCAGGCCAGGTCGCCGAGCCGCGAGTCGTTGATCACGTCGGCCGCAGCGCCGTCGTCGAACAGCCGCAAGGCATTGCGCACCGAGCGTTCGCGGAAGGACTTGCGCGCGAACAGCTTGGCTTGCGCCTGTTCCGGCAGGTCGGTGATGTTGATGATGTGGCGCGCGATCAGGGTGTCGATCACGTCCTCGATCACGCGCACGAACTCGGCGTCCAGCCGGCCGAACGACTCGCCGGGGCCGCGCGTGCCGAGGAAGGCCTGGACGTCCGGATGATCCGCGCTCAGATACTCCGCGCCGGCCGAGGGCGCGTCGCCGTAGAGGGCGTCGATCTGGCCGTCGGCGTGTCGGGTGGCGTAGGGCATGGCGGATTATCGGCCGCCACCGAGCGAACCTGAGACGCGAGCGCCGCCGGCGCGCCTCAGCGCAGGCCGGCCATGAAGTCCGCCACGGCCTTGATCTCGCGGTCGCTGAGCTTGGCGGCGATCGCGTTCATCGACGGGTTGTTGGCGCGCAGCCCGCTGCGGAACGCCACCATCTGCACCTCGCTGTAGTCGGCGTGCTGGCCGGCCACGCGCGGGTACTGCGAGGGGATGCCCACCCCGTTCGGAGCGTGGCAGCCGGCGCAGGCGGGCACCGCGCGCTCGGCAATGCCGCCGCGATAGATCTTCTCGCCCAGCTTGACCAGTTCGGGGTCCTTGGCGAAGCCGGGCTTGGCGCTCTTGCCGGCGTAGAAGGCCGCGACGTTCTTCATGTCGTCGTCTGCCAGCGTGCTGGCGAAGCCCTTCATGACCGGGTTGTTGCGCTTGCCGGACTTGAACTCCTGCAACTGCTTGACCAGGTACTCCGGATGCTGCCCCTGCAGGATCGGGTTGGCGGGGCTGCCGCGCGAACCGTCGCTGGTGTGGCAGGCGCCGCAGACCTGGCTGGCAATTGCCTGGCCCTTGGCGGCATCGGGCTTGGCCGCGGGAGCCGCGGCCGTCGCAGCGGCGGCCAGCGCCGGAGCGGCCACGGCGGCCACGAGTGTCAGGGCGCCAGACAGGGTGAAACGGACCTTCATGGGTGCAGGCGATGTGAAGTTGGTACGAAGGGGCGGCCCGTGGGCCGGCGCAAAACCGGCGAATTTTACAATGCCGCATGACGACACCCCCTGCAGCCGCCGCGGAGACGGCCGAGACGCGCCGCGCGCGTGCCTGGGCCCACGGCGCGCGCTTCCTCACGACGGCCAGCCGGCTCGACCAGTTGCCCTCCCACGAGTTGCCGGAAATCGCGTTCGTGGGCCGCAGCAATGCGGGCAAGTCCACGGCGATCAACACGCTGGCACAGCACAAGCGCCTGGCCTTCGCTTCGAAGACGCCGGGCCGCACGCAGCACATCAACCTCTTCGTGCTCGGGCCGGCGGCGGCACCGGACGCGGCGTTCGCCGATCTGCCCGGCTACGGCTATGCCGCCGTGGAGCGCGACGCCAAGTTCCGGTGGCAGCAGGTGATGGCGGACTACCTGGCCGTGCGGCGCGACCTGGTGGGCGTGGTGCTGCTGGCCGACGCGCGGCTGGGCCTGACGGACCTCGACTTGCGCCTGCTGGAATGGATCTCGCCGCGCGTGCGCAGTGGCAGCGTGCGCCTGCTCGTGCTGTTGACCAAGGCCGACAAGCTGTCGCGGCGCGAGGCCGACGCGGCATTGCGCGCGACCACCGAGGTGCTCGCACCGTACGCGAGCGAGGAGGCCGACATCGGCGTCACGCTGTTTTCCGCGCTCAAGCGCACGGGGCTGGACGACGTGGCGCAGACGCTGTACGCCTGGGCGCATCCGTGAGCGCACGGGTCGAGGCCTTCGATTGCGAGCTGCCGCATGGCATCACGCTGTCGTGCCGGGCGGCCGGGAGAGCGGGGGCGCCGCGCGTGCTGCTGCTGCACGGGTTTCCGGAAGGTGCATTCATCTGGGACGAGGTCATGCTGGCGCTGTCTGGGCAGGCGAGGTGCGTGGCGCCCAACCTGCGCGGCTACGAGCGCTCGAGCGCTCCGCAAGGCATGGAGGCCTACCGGGCACGGCACCTCGTGGCCGACCTCGCGGCACTCATCGAGCACCTGGGGGCGCCGATCGACCTGCTGGTGGCCCACGATTGGGGCGGGGCTCTGGCGTGGGTGCTGGCCGCGCAGCGGCCGCACCTGTTGCGGCAGCTGCTGATCGTCAACGCGCCGCATCCGGCGGCCTTCCTGCGCGAATTGCGCCACAACGGGGCGCAGCAGGCGGCCAGCGCCTACATGAACTTCCTCTGCCGTCCGGATGCCGCGGCGCTGCTGGCCGAGCATGACTTCGCCCGCCTGTGGCCCTTCTTCGAGCGCATGGGGGGAGCGGCCTGGCTGACGCCGGCGCTGCGCGAGCGCTACCGGGCGCTGTGGCGCCACGGCCTGGAGGGGCCGCTCAACTACTACCGCGCTTCGCCGCTGCGCCCACCGCAGTCGCCCGACGACGGAATCCACCATCTGGAACTGCCGGACGAGGCGGTCACGGTGCACGTGCCCACGACGGTTCTGTGGGGCGACGGCGATGCCGCACTGCTGCCGACCCTGCTCGACGGCATCGGCGCCTGGGTGCCGCGGCTCGACGTGCGGCGGGTGCCGCAGGCCACGCATTGGATCGTGCACGAGCAGCCGCAGCGCGTGGCAGCGCTCGTGCAGGAGCTGCTCAGGGGCGCCCGAGGAACAGCATGACGCCGGTCGAGCCGCGCGGCGCGTGCGTCAGCGCGAGATAGAGCGGCCCCACGCCGGTGTCGGCACCGATGTAGAGGCTCATGCCGGTGCGCATCTCGCCGGCACGAAAGGACTGCTTCGAGGTCCACGCATTGCCGGCCTCCGCCGTGGCACCGAGGAAGAAGGCGCGGCCGACCACCGGCGTGTACGGCAGGCGCATGTACCAGCCCAGGCGGGTGAAGAGCACGTAGTTGCCCAGCAGCTGGCCGTCGCGATACCCGGAGAGCTGGTGGAAGCCGCCGAGCTCGTAGCGCCCGATCGCCCCCGGCTTCTGCGAGCTGGCGCCGCGTGCCAGGCCGTACACGCTGAGGCTGTGGGCGCCGACCGTCGTCACGGCCAGCGCCGAGACGTCGAGGCCCCGATATCGCCCCTCGTCGCTGTCCTCGCCCAGTTCGAGGCTGCCCACGATGCGTGCCCCGCGGGTCGGGAAGTTGGCGTAATCGAGCTGGTCGACCACGGCCCCGAGTCGCGCACCGCTCTGGCGCAAGATGACGGCGCCATCGACGTCCTCGGCGGGGACAGCCACCAGGGTGGGGCTGGCGCGCAGGCGTTGCGCGAACAGCCCCAGCCGCAGCTCGCCGAAGCGACCCCAGGGCTGGCCGAGATCGACGCCGGCACGCGCGAACGTGCGCCGGTAACGCGCCAGTTCGGTACCGTCGACGGGGTCGTAGAGGGTGCCGATCTTGCGTTCGGCGCCGGCATACGCGGCGACGAACCAGTCGCCGGACACGCCGAGAGTCCACTTGAGCGGGTGGTACAGCTCGGTGAAGACGGCCGGCACGACGCCGATCTGGATCCGGTTGCGCCACTCGGTGCCGTTGTCGGTGAGCCAATGGCGGTTGTGGCTGAGCTTGAGGTTGAACGTGCCGCGGCCCTGGAAGTCGGTCGACAGGTCAACCCCGAAGCGCAGGTAGTTCGGCCCCCAGGGTTTGTCCTCGAGCTCGAACACCAGGCCGTCGCGCCCATCGCGCGTGACCAGGCGGTAGTCGGTGCGCAGGTAGTCGCCGCTCGCGGCAAGCGTGCGTGCATCGCGCTCGGCGCGCGCGCGGTCAAAGTCCTGCCCCGGTCGCGACTCGAGCTGCGCGGCAAAGCGCTCCGGGTGGGTGACGTGGCTGCCCTCGAACGCGACGAAGTCGATCCGGGCTTCCGGTCGCCGCGCGCGCGGGTGTTCCGAGCGCCACTGCGCGTAGACCTCGGGTGCGACCGCGAGCGTGCGCAGCCGCTCGGCCACGGCCAGCGCGCCACGCTCGCCCAGGGCGATGGCGTCCGCGGCCTTGCCGAAATCCGCGGCGCTCAACGAGCCCAGGGACGGCGCCACCAGCACGTCGCGCGGCGCCAGCGTGGCGAGGCTGCGCTGAACGTTCTGCTCGGTGAGGATGTTGATCATCTGCGCCGTGATGCCCACCACGGACTGCAGCGTCGCGCGTCCGGCCAGCGGCGTGCCGACGTTGACGACGATGACGACATCCACGCCCATCGCGCGCGCCACGTCGATCGGCACGTTGCTGACCAGGCCGCCGTCGCCCAGCAGGCGGCCGTCGACCTCGATCGGCGGGAACACGCCCGGCACGCTCATCGACGATCGCAACGCCTGCGCCAGATCGCCGCTGTGCAGGATCACCGGCGCACCGGTCTCCAAGTCGGTGGCCACGGCTCGGAAGGGGATCGCCAGGCGATCGAAGTCCTGCACCGCACGCACCGGCAGCGTGTAGCGGCGCAGCAGGGTGTCGAGGCCGCGCCCCGACACCGCACCGACCGGGGCCCTGAGCTCACCGGCGCGCACGCCGAGCTCGAGCGCCGCGGAGATCTCGAAGTCCTCCTCCTTGCGACGCTGCGAAAGGTGCTGGCGTTCGACGCGGTTGGAGAAGACGCCGTCCCAGTCGACGGCCAGGATCTCGCGCTCGATCTCGGTGGCCGACATGCCGCTGGCATAGAGCCCGCCGACGATGGCACCCATCGACGTGCCGGCGATCGCGTCGATCGGGATGCGTTCCTTCTCCAGCACCTTGAGCACGCCCACGTGGGCGATCCCGCGCGCGCCGCCGCCCGACAGCACGAGGCCGACGCGGGGTCGCACCGGCTCGGCCTGCGCCGCCGTGGCGAAGGCAAGCAGGAAGGTCAGGAGCAGGCGACGCATCGCGCGATTGTCGTGTCGAGCCCGCCAAACGAAAAAGCCCGCGGGGTGAGCCGCGGGCTTCGCGTGAGCAGGTTGCTGGGGCGGACTTACATGTCCATGCCCATGCCGCCCATGCCGCCCATGCCGCCGCCACCGGGCATCGCCGGGGCGTCTTCCTTCGGGGCCTCGGCGACCATGCACTCGGTGGTGAGCATCAGGCCGGCGACGGACGCGGCGTTCTGCAGCGCCATGCGGGTGACCTTGGTCGGATCGAGAATGCCCATCTCGATCATGTCGCCGTAGGTGTCGTTGGCGGCATTGAAGCCATGGTTGCCCTTGCCGGCCAACACCGCGTTGACCACCACGCTCGGCTCGCCGCCGGCGTTGTAGACGATCTCGCGCAGCGGCTGCTCGATCGCGCGCAGCACGATCTTGATGCCGGCTTCCTGGTCGGCGTTGTCGCCCTTGAGCGAGGTCCCCACGGCCTGGCGCGCACGCAGCAGTGCCACGCCGCCGCCGGCGACGATGCCTTCCTCGACGGCCGCACGGGTGGCGTGGAGCGCGTCCTCGACACGGGCCTTCTTCTCCTTCATCTCGACTTCGGTGGCGGCACCGACCTTGATCACGGCCACGCCGCCGGCGAGCTTGGCCACGCGCTCCTGCAGCTTCTCGCGGTCGTAGTCGCTGGTGGCTTCCTCGATCTGCACGCGGATCTGCTTGACGCGCGCTTCGATGTCGGCCGCCGCGCCGGCGCCGTCGATCAGCGTGGTGTTCTCCTTGGCCACCTCGATGCGCTTGGCCTGGCCCAGGTCGGCCAGCGTGACCTTCTCGAGTGTCAGGCCGACTTCCTCGGCGATCACCTTGCCGCCGGTCAGGATGGCGATGTCCTCGAGCATCGCCTTCCGCCGGTCGCCGTACCCCGGGGCCTTGACCGCACAGCACTTGAAGGCGCCGGGGTTGCGGACCTTGTTGACCACCAGCGTGG